>NZ_JAEKFF010000007.1:5000-340000 GCF_016650715.1 Pseudomonas sp. TH39(2020)
CAACGGATAAAAGGTACTCCGGGGATAACAGGCTGATACCGCCCAAGAGTTCATATCGACGGCGGTGTTTGGCACCTCGATGTCGGCTCATCACATCCTGGGGCTGAAGCCGGTCCCAAGGGTATGGCTGTTCGCCATTTAAAGTGGTACGCGAGCTGGGTTTAGAACGTCGTGAGACAGTTCGGTCCCTATCTGCCGTGGACGTTTGAGATTTGAGAGGGGCTGCTCCTAGTACGAGAGGACCGGAGTGGACGAACCTCTGGTGTTCCGGTTGTCACGCCAGTGGCATTGCCGGGTAGCTATGTTCGGAATAGATAACCGCTGAAAGCATCTAAGCGGGAAACTAGCCTCAAGATGAGATCTCACTGGGACCTTGAGTCCCCTGAAGGGCCGTCGAAGACTACGACGTTGATAGGTTGGGTGTGTAAGCGCTGTGAGGCGTTGAGCTAACCAATACTAATTGCCCGTGAGGCTTGACCATATAACACCCAAGCAATTTGTGAACTCGAAAGAGGCCAGATTGCGGTGTGTGAAGACGATACAAGTCGAAAATTCGAAACGAAACACACAAATCTATCGCATACCCATTCGCTGGAGCGTGAACCTGAAAAGGCCCACGACCTGGCTACCGAATTTCTTGACGACCATAGAGCATTGGAACCACCTGATCCCATCCCGAACTCAGCAGTGAAACGATGCATCGCCGATGGTAGTGTGGGGTTTCCCCATGTGAGAGTAGGTCATCGTCAAGATTAAATTCCGAAACCCCTATCTGCGTATGCAGGTAGGGGTTTTGTTTTGTCCGCAGGAAAACTGACCTGTAGGGTTTCTATGCAATGGCGCGGGGCATGGCTATCATGCGGCCTCATTGTGAGGCGAGACTTGCATGCTGACATTGTTAAAGCTTCTTAAAGATGGCCGATTCCATTCGGGTCAGGCCTTGGGCGTCGCCTTGGGTGTCAGTCGTAGTGCCGTTTGGAAGCAGCTTCAGCATTTAGAGGCTGAGCTGGGATTATCTATTCATAAGGTGCGGGGGCGCGGCTATCAACTGGCTGCGCCATTGACGCTGCTTGATCCTGTCGAGATAAGAGAGCTGGCGCCTTCTTGTGATTGGCCCATCCTGGTTTTCGATTCAATTGACTCCACTAATGCCGAGGCTTTGCGCGCCATAGAGCGAGGGCAGGCGGCACCCTTTCTGGTGCTTGCCGAACGGCAAACTGCAGGTCGTGGGCGGCGTGGACGTAAATGGGCGAGTCCATTCGCGGAAAACATCTATTACAGCCTCGTGCTGCGTATTGAAGGTGGAATGCGTCAGCTGGAAGGCTTGAGTCTTGTTGTTGGGCTTGCGGTCATGCAGGCCCTGCGTGAACTCGGTATTTCGGGGGCTGGATTGAAGTGGCCCAACGATGTTCTGGTTGGTCAGAAGAAGATTGCCGGGATATTGCTCGAGCTGGTGGGAGATCCTGCTGATGTGTGTCACGTTGTGCTGGGTGTGGGAATTAATGTGAACATGCAGATTACCGATGAGGTAGATCAGCAGTGGACGTCCATGCGGCTAGAGTCGGGCAAGGTGTTTGATCGAAATCACTTGGTCGGGGAGTTGGGCGCGATGCTCCAGGCATATCTGTGTCGTCATCAAGTCGACGGATTTTCAGCTATCCAGGAAGAGTGGGAGCAAAATCATCTCTGGCAGGGGCGGGCCGTGTCGTTGATCGCAGGTGTTAACCATATAGAAGGCGAAGTGCTGGGTATTGATAGTCAGGGTGCTCTGCGCTTGAAGGTGGGTGGTGTGGAAAAAGTCTTTAGTGGTGGTGAGCTCAGTCTGAGGTTGCGTGATGATTCTTGAGCTCGACTGCGGAAACAGTTTTATCAAGTGGCGTGTGCTCGACGCGGATGTTCGGCGGGTGGTTGGCGAGGGTGTCGTTGATTCGGATCTCGCTTTGTTGGAGAGTTTGAAAACGCTCAAGGGTCTCACGCTCAAGTTTTGTCGGTTGGTCAGTGTCAGGACCGCCGAAGAAACCAGTGCACTGATTTCTCTGCTGACAGAAGCTTTTGGTGTTTCGGTGGTATGTGCAGCGCCGTCCCGCGAAATGTCTGGGGTTCGCAATGGTTATGAGGAGTTCGAGCGGTTAGGGCTCGACCGTTGGCTGGCGATGCTTGGGGGATTCCAACTGGCTTCGGGTGCGTGCCTTGTGCTTGATTTTGGTACGGCTGTTACTGCGGACTTCATCTCTACAGATGGAGAGCACCTCGGAGGATTTATATGCCCAGGAATGCCTCTGATGCGTAACCAATTGCGTACCCACACCCGTAGAATTCGTTATGGCGATCTAGCAGCCGAGCGCGCACTGGAAAGTCTCGTTCCTGGTCGGACAACTGTCGAAGCGGTCGAGCGGGGATGCTCGTTGATGCTGAGAGGCTTTGTCCTGACACAGCTAGAGTTGGCGCGTAGTTATTGGGGGGATGATTTTGCTGTGTTCCTCACTGGAGGAGATGCAGACCTGGTTTCCGGGATCGTGCCTGAGGCCAGGGTGGTTCCAGATCTGGTGTTTGTAGGTTTGGCTATGGCGTGTCCCTTGTCGTGAGGTTTTTATGCGTTGGTTGTTTCTGCTGCTGCTTGTTCTCAATGTGTTCTATTACATCTGGCACCAACAAGAGGCTCCTCTGCGCGCAAAGGATGTAACCCCTTTGAGTTTGTATCGGGGTTCGCAGCAGGACATTCGCTTGTTGAGTGAAACGACTGACGCGGCTCGTGATAAAGGAAAGCCTGTCCAGGCAGACGATGGATGTCTCTATCTTGGCGGTTTTACTCGTCAGGAAGCGGCTCAGGCGGTTGAGCGGCGATTGAGTGGCATGGAAATCAAGTTCGAGTCCTTGCTGAGGGCCCCCGCCGGGTCTGATGGTTACTGGGTGCGTGTGGCACCAGAAAGCCGGCGTTGGCTAGATGACTCGCAGCTGAAAAACCTTTCTAGAGAATTCAATGAGTTAAAACATAAAATAATGCCGTGCGAGGGGGTTGCACCCGCCGAATAGTTTGCATAGAATGGCGCCCGCTTCGCAGTGAAGACCTTTGATGGTTGACACCGCAAAGTGATGTCAACGCAGCTAACCTCAGGTTTTTAATGAGAAAATGCTTGACAGAAGGCTGGCATGATATAGAATGCCGGCTCGCTTAGGAGGGGTTCCCGAGCGGCCAAAGGGATCAGACTGTAAATCTGACGTCTACGACTTCGAAGGTTCGAATCCTTCCCCCTCCACCATTTTTAGCGAGAGCTGCAAGCTCCGCGGGTATAGTTTAGTGGTAGAACCTCAGCCTTCCAAGCTGATGATGCGGGTTCGATTCCCGCTACCCGCTCCAAGTTTGCAGATCCTGCATAGCGTTACGCTCTTGTAGCTCAGTTGGTAGAGCACACCCTTGGTAAGGGTGAGGTCAGCGGTTCAAATCCGCTCAAGAGCTCCATATAACAAGGCAGATATGAAAATATCTGCCTTTGTTTTAATGGCTTGTTTGACCTGCTCAATTCTTCTCCTAGGGGTGATTTTGATGGCTAAGGAAAAGTTCGAACGTAATAAGCCTCACGTCAACGTTGGTACCATTGGTCACGTCGATCACGGTAAAACCACTCTGACTGCTGCTTTGACCCGTGTCTGCTCCGAAGTTTTCGGTTCGGCAAAGGTTGACTTCGACAAGATCGATAGCGCCCCTGAAGAAAAAGCTCGTGGTATCACCATCAACACCGCTCACGTTGAATACGATTCGGCCGTGCGTCACTACGCACATGTTGACTGTCCAGGTCACGCTGACTACGTAAAAAACATGATTACCGGTGCTGCCCAGATGGATGGTGCGATTCTGGTTTGCTCGGCCGCTGATGGTCCGATGCCGCAAACCCGTGAGCACATCTTGCTGTCCCGCCAGGTTGGCGTTCCGTACATCGTTGTCTTCCTGAACAAGGCTGACATGGTTGACGACGCTGAGCTGCTGGAACTGGTTGAGATGGAAGTGCGCGATCTGCTGAGCACTTATGATTTTCCAGGTGATGACACTCCCATCATCATTGGTTCTGCGCTGATGGCGTTGAACGGTCAAGACGACAACGAGATGGGTACTACTGCCGTCAAGAAGTTGGTTGAGACGCTGGATAGCTACATTCCGCAGCCTGAGCGTGCTATTGATAAGCCGTTCCTGATGCCGATCGAGGATGTTTTCTCGATCTCCGGTCGCGGTACTGTTGTGACTGGTCGTGTTGAGCGTGGCATTGTCCGCATTCAGGAAGAAGTTGAGATTGTTGGTCTTCGTGACACTGTCAAAACTACTTGCACTGGTGTTGAGATGTTCCGCAAGCTGCTCGATGAAGGTCGTGCTGGCGAGAACTGCGGCGTATTGCTGCGTGGTACCAAGCGTGATGATGTTGAGCGTGGCCAGGTTCTGGTCAAGCCGGGCACTGTCAAGCCGCATACCAAGTTCACTGCAGAGGTTTACGTTCTGAGCAAGGAAGAAGGCGGTCGTCATACTCCGTTCTTCAAGGGTTACCGTCCACAGTTCTACTTCCGTACCACGGACGTGACCGGTAACTGCGAATTGCCAGAAGGCGTTGAAATGGTAATGCCGGGTGATAACGTTCAGATGACTGTCACCCTGATCAAAACCATCGCGATGGAAGATGGGCTTCGCTTCGCTATCCGTGAGGGCGGTCGTACCGTCGGCGCCGGTGTCGTAGCTAAAGTCATCGAGTAAGTTGTTGTAATGTCTTTTTCGGGCCGGCATAATGGTCGGCCTGATTTTGTTTTAGGTCAGTAGCTCAATTGGCAGAGCGACGGTCTCCAAAACCGTAGGTTGGGGGTTCGATTCCCTCCTGACCTGCCAGATTCACTTGGTGTGTCTGGCTTTCTTTTCACAGGATCTTCATAGATGACTCCTAAAGCTGAAGCTCAAGGCTCTCGCTTCGATCTGCTCAAGTGGCTAGTAGTAGTCGCTTTGGTGGTTGTTGGCGTTGTTGGCAATCAGTATTACTCTGCTTCGCCGATCCTGTACCGCGTACTAGCTTTGCTCGCCATTGCTGCTGTAGCTGCCTTTGTAGGCCTGCAAACAGTCAAGGGCAAGTCTTTCTTTGTACTGGTTAAGGAAGCTCGCACCGAGATTCGTAAAGTCGTATGGCCAACTCGCCAAGAAACCACGCAGACCACGTTGATCGTTGTGGCTGTTGTACTGGTTATGGCGTTGCTGTTGTGGGGGCTTGATTCCCTGCTCGGCTGGCTTGTTTCCTTGATTGTCGGCTAAGGGTGTCCCGTGGCTAAGCGTTGGTACGTTGTGCATGCTTACTCCGGTTACGAGAAGCATGTCATGCGCTCGTTGGTAGAGCGCGTAAAGCTGGCTGGCATGGAAGATGGCTTTGGCGAAATTCTGGTTCCCACTGAAGAAGTGGTTGAAATGCGTAATGGCCAGAAACGCAAAAGCGAGCGCAAGTTCTTCCCAGGTTATGTGCTGGTTCAGATGGACATGAATGAGGGTACTTGGCACTTAGTCAAGGATACTCCTCGGGTGATGGGTTTTATCGGCGGTACTGCTGATAAGCCTGCACCTATCACAGATAAAGAGGCAGAAGCGATTCTGCGTCGCGTTGCTGATGGTAGCGACAAGCCGAAGCCGAAGACGTTGTTCGAGCCAGGTGAGTCGGTACGTGTCAATGACGGTCCGTTTGCCGACTTTACTGGCACGGTCGAAGAAGTTAACTACGAAAAGAGCCGGATCCAAGTGGCAGTGCTCATTTTCGGTCGCTCTACTCCGGTAGAGCTAGAGTTCAGCCAGGTCGAAAAAGTCTAGCTGAACAAGCATCCCAACCCCGCAGCCCTAGGCTGTGGGGTTTTGTCGTCACTGGGATAAACGCGCAAGTAACCGGGGAGCCTTTCGAGGCGTTTGAACCCGTAATTGGAGTGCCTCATGGCCAAGAAAATTACCGCTTACATCAAGCTGCAAGTGAAGGCCGCTCAGGCTAACCCAAGCCCACCTGTTGGTCCTGCTCTGGGTCAGCATGGCGTGAACATCATGGAATTCTGCAAGGCTTTCAACGCCCGTACTCAGGGTATTGAGCCAGGTCTGCCGACTCCAGTGATCATCACTGTCTACAGCGACCGTAGCTTCACTTTCGAAACCAAATCCACACCTGCTTCGGTTCTGCTGAAGAAAGCTGCTGGTCTGACTAGCGGTTCCGCTCGTCCGAACACCGTTAAGGTTGGCACCGTTACCCGTGCTCAGCTGGAAGAAATCGCGAAAACCAAAAACGCGGATCTGACTGCAGCTGATATGGACGCGGCCGTGCGTACTATCGCCGGTTCTGCTCGTAGCATGGGCCTTAACGTGGAGGGTGTGTAATGGCTAAGTTGACCAAGCGTCAAAAGGCTATCGCCGGCAAAATTGAAGCAGGCAAGTCCTACAACTTTGTAGACGCGGCTGCTCTGCTGGCTGAGCTGTCGACCGTCAAGTTCAGCGAGTCGTTTGACGTTGCTGTAAACTTGGGTGTTGACCCGCGTAAATCCGACCAGGTCGTTCGTAGCGCTACTGTGCTGCCACACGGCACTGGCAAGACCGTTCGCGTTGCTGTGTTCACCCAAGGTCCAGCTGCTGAGGCCGCTTTGGCTGCCGGCGCTGACCGTGTAGGTATGGACGATCTGGCTGCCGAAATGAAAGGCGGCGACCTGAACTATGACGTAGTTATCGCATCCCCGGATGCAATGCGCGTTGTTGGTCAGTTGGGTCAGATCCTGGGCCCGCGTGGCCTGATGCCTAACCCTAAAGTCGGCACCGTAACGCCAGACGTAGCTACCGCGGTTAAGAACGCCAAGGCTGGTCAGGTTCGTTATCGCACCGACAAAAACGGCATCATCCACACCTCCGTTGGCAAGGTTGGCTTCGACGCCGTCAAGCTGAAGGAAAACGTTGAAGCCCTGATCGCTGATCTGAAGCGTATCAAGCCAGCTTCCTCGAAAGGTATTTACGTCAAGCGCGTTACCCTGAGCACCACCATGGGTCCAGGCCTGGTCATCGACCAAGGCTCGCTCGACGCGTAAGACGCAGGTTGGCGCAAGCGATTGCGCCAATTGAAAGATTGGGGTCCCTGCCTGGCGGGGGCTATCCAAGACCGTAGGCGACGCAAGTCTTAAACCTCAAGCCTACGCAGATGGTGCTCCCGGTTCCTTACCGAATCAGACACCAAAACGACATCTGGCCTCGGTTGGATGAAACGGTAACAAGCAGGAGTTTTTCCCGTGGCAATTAAACTTGAAGACAAGAAGGCCATCGTCGCTGAAGTCAACAAGGCTGCCCAAGTTGCTCTGTCCGCTGTCGTGGCTGATGCCCGTGGCGTAACAGTAGGCGCTATGACCGGACTCCGTAAAGAGGCTCGTGAAGCTGGCGTTTACGTACGTGTTGTACGTAACACCCTGCTCAAGCGCGCCGTTGCTGGCACTCAATATGACGTGCTCAACGACGTGTTCACCGGCCCGACCTTGATTGCATTCTCCAAAGAACATCCGGGCGCTGCTGCTCGTATCTTCAAAGAGTTCGCAAAAGGTCAGGATAAGTTCGAGATCAAGGCAGCTGCGTTCGAGGGCAAGTTCCTCGCAGCTAATCAGATCGACGTACTGGCAAGCCTGCCGACCCGTGACGAAGCAATTTCTCAGCTGATGAGCGTGATTCAAGGCGCAACCAGCAAATTGGCTCGTACTCTGGCGGCTCTTCGCGACCAGAAAGAAGCTGCCGCAGCCTAAGGCTGAGCGACTCCTTTCAGCGTTTATTGTTTATTTCGATGGCCGCGTAGGCTGTCACCCCAATACAGGAATTTATAGTCATGTCTCTGACTAACGACCAAATCATCGAAGCAATCGGCGAAAAATCCGTTCTGGAAATCGTTGAGCTGATCAAGGCCATGGAAGAGAAGTTCGGCGTTTCCGCTGCCGCTGCTTCCGCTGGTCCAGCTGCTGTCGCTGCCGTTGTTGAAGAACAAACTGAATTCAACGTCATGCTGCTGGAAGCTGGCGAGAAGAAAGTTAACGTGATCAAGGCAGTACGTGAACTGACCGGTCTGGGCCTGAAAGAAGCCAAGGCTGTAGTTGACGGCGCTCCTGGCGTTGTTCTGGAAGCTGTTTCGAAAGACGCAGCTGACAAAGCAAAAGCCACTCTGGAAGAAGCAGGCGCTAAAGTCGAGCTGAAGTAAGCATCGACTTTGCGTCTCCAGCCCGAGCGTTAAGCGAAAGGCTGATGGCTGGTGGCTCTTGCCACCGGCCTTTTTCCGTTATTGGCAGCCGACTGGGTCGGTGCTGATAACGAGCTGTAACCACCCGATGCGGTGGCGCAAACCATGGGGTTTGCACGATTTTCTGGCTGCTCCCGTCGGGAGGGGCCAAACAAGCAGGTGACCAAGCTGGGGAACGCTGATGGCTTACTCATATACTGAGAAAAAACGTATCCGCAAGGACTTTAGCAAGTTGCCGGACGTCATGGATGTGCCGTACCTCCTGGCCATCCAGCTGGATTCGTATCGTGAATTCTTGCAAGCGGGAGCGACTAAAGATCAGTTCCGCGACGTGGGCCTGCATGCGGCCTTCAAATCCGTTTTCCCGATCATCAGCTACTCCGGCAATGCTGCGCTGGAGTACGTCGGTTATCGCCTGGGCGAACCGGCATTTGATGTCAAAGAATGCGTATTGCGCGGTGTAACTTACGCCGTACCTTTGCGGGTAAAAGTGCGCCTGATCATTTTCGACAAAGAATCGTCGAACAAAGCGATCAAGGACATCAAAGAGCAAGAAGTCTACATGGGTGAAATCCCCCTGATGACTGAGAACGGTACCTTTGTAATCAACGGTACCGAGCGTGTAATCGTTTCCCAGCTGCACCGTTCCCCGGGCGTGTTCTTCGACCACGACCGTGGCAAGACGCACAGCTCCGGCAAACTGTTGTACTCGGCGCGTATCATTCCTTACCGCGGTTCGTGGTTGGACTTCGAGTTCGACCCGAAAGACTGCGTATTCGTGCGTATCGACCGTCGTCGCAAGCTGCCTGCATCGGTACTGCTGCGCGCGCTCGGCTATACCACTGAAGAAGTGCTCGACGCGTTCTACACCACCAACGTCTTCCACGTGCAAGGTGAAAACCTCAGCCTGGAACTGGTGCCTCACCGCCTGCGTGGTGAAATTGCTGTCCTGGATATCCTGGATGACAAAGGCAAGGTTATTGTCGAGCAAGGTCGTCGTATCACTGCTCGCCACATCAACCAGCTGGAAAAAGCCGGGATCAAAGAGCTGCAAGTGCCTCTGGACTACGTCCTGGGTCGCACTACCGCCAAGGTCATCGTGCATCCGGCAACCGGCGAAATCCTGGCAGAGTGCAACACCGAGCTGAACACCGAGATCCTGGCAAAAATCGCCAAGTCCCAGGTTGTTCGCATCGAAACTCTGTACACCAACGATATCGACTGCGGTCCGTTCGTCTCCGACACTCTGAAGATCGACTCCACCAGCAACCAATTGGAAGCGCTGGTCGAGATCTATCGCATGATGCGTCCAGGCGAGCCGCCAACCAAAGACGCTGCCGAGACTCTGTTCAACAACCTGTTCTTCAGTCCTGAGCGCTATGACCTGTCTGCGGTCGGCCGGATGAAGTTCAACCGTCGTATCGGTCGTACCGAGATCGAAGGTTCGGGCGTGTTGTGCAAAGAAGACATCGTTGCGGTGCTGAAGACTCTGGTCGACATCCGTAACGGTAAAGGCATCGTCGATGACATCGACCACCTGGGTAACCGTCGTGTTCGCTGCGTAGGCGAAATGGCTGAGAACCAGTTCCGCGTTGGCCTGGTACGTGTTGAGCGTGCGGTCAAAGAGCGTCTGTCGATGGCTGAAAGCGAAGGCTTGATGCCACAAGACCTGATCAACGCCAAGCCAGTGGCTGCGGCGGTGAAAGAGTTCTTCGGTTCCAGCCAGCTTTCCCAGTTCATGGACCAGAACAACCCGCTGTCCGAGATCACCCACAAGCGTCGTGTTTCTGCACTCGGCCCTGGCGGTTTGACTCGTGAGCGTGCTGGCTTTGAAGTTCGTGACGTACACCCGACTCACTATGGTCGTGTATGCCCGATTGAAACGCCGGAAGGTCCGAACATCGGTCTGATCAACTCCCTGGCCGCCTATGCGCGCACCAACCAGTACGGCTTCCTCGAAAGCCCGTACCGTGTGGTGAAAGACGCTCTGGTCACCGACGAGATCGTATTCCTGTCCGCCATCGAAGAAGCTGATCATGTGATCGCTCAGGCTTCGGCCACGATGAACGACAAGAAAATGCTGATCGACGAGCTGGTAGCTGTTCGTCACTTGAACGAGTTCACCGTCAAGGCGCCGGAAGACGTCACCTTGATGGACGTTTCTCCGAAGCAGGTAGTTTCGGTTGCAGCGTCGCTGATCCCGTTCCTCGAGCACGATGACGCCAACCGTGCGTTGATGGGTTCGAACATGCAGCGTCAAGCTGTACCAACCCTGCGCGCTGACAAGCCGCTGGTCGGTACTGGCATGGAGCGTAACGTAGCTCGTGACTCCGGCGTTTGCGTCGTGGCTCGTCGTGGTGGCGTTATCGATTCCGTCGACGCCAGCCGTATCGTGGTTCGTGTTGCTGATGATGAAGTTGAAACCGGTGAAGCTGGTGTCGACATCTACAACCTGACCAAATACACCCGCTCCAACCAGAACACCTGCATCAACCAGCGTCCGCTGGTGCGTAAAGGTGATCGGGTTCAGCGTAGCGACATCATGGCTGACGGCCCGTCCACCGACATGGGTGAACTGGCGCTGGGTCAGAACATGCGCATCGCGTTCATGGCCTGGAACGGTTACAACTTCGAAGACTCCATCTGCCTGTCGGAACGAGTTGTTCAAGAAGACCGCTTTACCACGATCCACATTCAGGAACTGACCTGTGTGGCACGTGACACCAAGCTTGGGCCAGAGGAAATCACTGCAGACATCCCGAACGTGGGTGAGGCTGCACTGAACAAACTGGACGAAGCCGGTATCGTTTACGTAGGTGCTGAAGTTGGCGCAGGCGACATCCTGGTTGGTAAGGTCACTCCGAAAGGCGAGACTCAACTGACTCCGGAAGAAAAACTGCTGCGTGCCATCTTCGGTGAAAAAGCCAGCGACGTTAAAGACACGTCCCTGCGTGTGCCTACCGGCACCAAGGGTACCGTCATCGACGTACAGGTCTTCACCCGCGACGGCGTTGAGCGTGATGCTCGTGCACTGTCGATCGAGAAGACTCAACTCGACGAGATCCGCAAGGATCTGAACGAAGAGTTCCGTATCGTAGAAGGCGCAACTTTCGAACGTCTGCGTTCCGCTTTGGTCGGCCACAAAGCCGAAGGCGGCGCCGGTCTGAAGAAAGGTCAGGACATCACCGACGAAGTTCTCGACGGTCTTGAGCATGGTCAGTGGTTCAAACTGCGCATGGCTGAAGATGCGCTGAACGAGCAGCTCGAGAAGGCTCAGGCCTACATCGTTGATCGCCGCCGTCTGCTGGACGACAAGTTCGAAGACAAGAAACGCAAACTGCAGCAGGGCGATGACCTGGCTCCAGGCGTGCTGAAAATCGTCAAGGTTTACCTGGCAATCCGTCGCCGCATCCAGCCGGGCGACAAGATGGCCGGTCGTCACGGTAACAAAGGTGTGGTCTCCGTGATCATGCCGGTTGAAGACATGCCGCACGATGCCAATGGCACCCCGGTCGACGTCGTCCTCAACCCGTTGGGCGTACCTTCGCGTATGAACGTTGGTCAGATCCTTGAAACCCACCTGGGCCTCGCGGCTAAAGGTTTGGGCGAGAAGATCAATCGGATGATCGAAGAGCAGCGCAAAGTCGCTGAGCTTCGTAAATTCCTCGACGAGATATACAACCAGATTGGCGGTCGTAACGAAGATCTGGATAGCTTCTCTGACCAGGAAATCCTGGATCTGGCGAAGAACCTGCGTGGCGGCGTTCCAATGGCCACTCCAGTGTTCGACGGCGCCAAGGAAAGCGAAATCAAGGCCATGCTGAAACTGGCTGACCTGCCAGAAAGCGGCCAGATGCAGCTGACCGACGGCCGTACCGGCAACAAGTTCGAGCGCCCGGTTACTGTTGGCTACATGTACATGCTGAAGCTGAACCACTTGGTAGACGACAAGATGCACGCTCGTTCTACCGGTTCGTACAGCCTGGTTACCCAGCAGCCGCTGGGTGGTAAGGCGCAGTTCGGTGGTCAGCGTTTCGGGGAGATGGAGGTCTGGGCACTGGAAGCATACGGTGCCGCTTACACTCTGCAAGAAATGCTCACAGTGAAGTCGGACGATGTGAACGGCCGTACCAAGATGTACAAAAACATCGTGGATGGCGATCACCGTATGGAGCCGGGCATGCCCGAGTCTTTCAACGTGTTGATCAAGGAAATTCGTTCCCTCGGCATCGATATCGATCTGGAAACCGAATAACACGTGACGCGAATCGAGAGCGGGGCAGGATTGCCCGCTCTCTGCTCCGCCAGGAGGAAAGGCCTTGAAAGACCTACTGAATTTGCTGAAAAACCAGGGTCAAGTCGAAGAGTTCGACGCCATCCGTATTGGATTGGCATCGCCTGAGATGATCCGTTCGTGGTCGTTCGGTGAAGTTAAAAAGCCGGAAACCATCAACTACCGTACGTTCAAACCAGAGCGTGACGGCCTGTTCTGCGCCAAGATTTTTGGCCCGGTAAAGGATTACGAGTGCCTGTGCGGTAAGTACAAGCGCTTGAAGCACCGCGGTGTGATCTGCGAGAAGTGCGGCGTTGAAGTCGCACTGGCAAAAGTTCGTCGTGAGCGCATGGCGCACATCGAACTGGCCTCGCCAGTTGCCCACATCTGGTTCCTGAAATCGCTGCCGTCCCGTATCGGCTTGCTGATGGACATGACCCTGCGTGATATCGAACGCGTTCTCTACTTCGAGAGCTATGTCGTTATCGATCCAGGCATGACCACCCTTGAAAAAGGTCAGCTGCTGAACGACGAGCAGTACTTCGAAGCGCTGGAAGAGTTCGGCGACGATTTCGATGCCCGCATGGGTGCCGAAGCTGTCCGTGAACTGCTGCACGCTATCGACCTGGAACACGAGATTGGCCGTCTGCGTGAAGAAATTCCGCAAACCAACTCCGAAACCAAAATCAAGAAGCTGTCCAAGCGTCTGAAGTTGATGGAGGCCTTCCAGGGTTCCGGCAACCTTCCAGAATGGATGGTGCTGACCGTTCTGCCGGTTCTGCCGCCAGATCTGCGTCCACTGGTCCCGCTGGATGGCGGTCGCTTCGCGACTTCCGACCTCAACGATCTGTATCGTCGAGTGATCAACCGTAACAACCGCTTGAAGCGTCTGCTCGATCTGTCCGCTCCGGACATCATCGTGCGCAACGAAAAGCGTATGTTGCAGGAAGCCGTCGATGCACTGCTCGACAACGGTCGTCGTGGCCGCGCTATCACTGGTTCCAACAAGCGTCCTCTGAAATCCCTGGCTGACATGATCAAGGGTAAACAAGGTCGTTTCCGTCAGAACTTGCTCGGTAAGCGTGTTGACTACTCCGGCCGTTCGGTAATTACCGTAGGTCCGACCCTGCGTCTGCACCAGTGCGGTCTGCCGAAGAAAATGGCTCTCGAGCTGTTCAAGCCGTTCATTTTCGGCAAGCTGGAAATGCGTGGTCTCGCGACCACCATCAAAGCTGCCAAGAAGATGGTCGAGCGCGAGCTGCCTGAGGTTTGGGACGTTCTCGCTGAAGTGATCCGTGAACACCCGGTTCTCCTCAACCGTGCACCGACCCTTCACCGTCTGGGTATCCAGGCGTTTGAACCGGTACTGATCGAAGGTAAGGCTATCCAGCTGCACCCGTTGGTCTGTGCTGCGTACAACGCCGACTTCGACGGCGACCAAATGGCCGTGCACGTACCGCTGACACTGGAAGCCCAGTTGGAAGCGCGTGCGTTGATGATGTCGACCAACAACATTCTGTCGCCAGCCAACGGTGAGCCAATCATCGTTCCTTCGCAGGACGTTGTATTGGGTCTGTACTACATGACTCGTGAAGCGATCAACGCCAAAGGCGAAGGTCGTGTGTTCGCGGATCTGCAAGAAGTTGACCGTGTGTTCCGTGCAGGCGAAGCCGCACTGCACGCTAAAGTCAAAGTGCGGATCCACGAAACCGTTAACGATCGTGATGGCGGCAGCGTCAAGAACACCCGTATCGTCGACACCACTGTCGGCCGTGCGCTGCTGTTCCAGGTTGTTCCACCTGGCCTGTCGTACGACGTCGTCAACCAGCCGATGAAGAAAAAAGCGATCTCCAAGCTGATCAACCAGTGCTACCGCGTGGTTGGTTTGAAAGAGACCGTGATCTTCGCTGACCAGTTGATGTACACCGGTTTTGCCTATTCGACCATTTCCGGCGTTTCCATCGGCGTTAACGACTTCGTTATCCCTGATGAAAAAGCCCGCATCATCAATGCTGCTACTGATGAAGTGAAAGAGATCGAAAGTCAGTACGCCTCCGGCCTGGTAACCCAGGGCGAGAAGTACAACAAAGTGATCGACCTTTGGTCCAAGGCGAACGACGAAGTTTCCAAGGCGATGATGGCCAACCTCTCGAAAGAGAAAGTCATCGATCGTCATGGCGTCGAAGTCGACCAGGAATCCTTCAACTCGATGTACATGATGGCCGACTCGGGCGCACGGGGTTCTGCTGCGCAGATCCGTCAGCTCGCCGGTATGCGTGGCCTGATGGCCAAGCCGGACGGTTCCATCATTGAAACGCCGATTACTGCGAACTTCCGTGAAGGTTTGAGCGTACTTCAGTACTTCATTTCCACTCACGGTGCTCGTAAAGGTTTGGCGGATACCGCGTTGAAAACTGCGAACTCCGGTTACCTGACTCGTCGTCTGGTAGACGTGGCGCAGGATCTGGTAGTAACCGAGATCGACTGCGGCACCGAACATGGCCTGGTAATGACTCCGCACATTGAAGGCGGTGACGTTGTTGAGCCGCTGGGTGAGCGCGTATTGGGTCGTGTCATTGCCCGTGACGTGTTCAAGCCAGGTACCGAAGAAATCATCGTTCCTGCCGGCACATTGGTAGACGAGAAGTGGGTCGAGTTCATCGAGCTGAACAGCATCGATGAAGTGATCGTGCGTTCGCCGATCAGCTGCGAAACCCGCTACGGCATTTGCGCCAAGTGCTACGGCCGTGACTTGGCTCGTGGTCACCAGGTGAACATCGGTGAAGCGGTCGGCGTTATCGCTGCCCAGTCCATCGGTGAGCCGGGTACCCAGCTGACCATGCGTACGTTCCACATCGGTGGTGCGGCAAGCCGGACCTCCGCAGCCGACAGCGTTCAGGTGAAGAATGGCGGTACCGTCCGTCTGCACAACCTGAAGCACGTTGAGCGAGTGGATGGTTGCCTGGTTGCTGTGTCCCGTTCCGGTGAGCTGGCGATCGCTGATGACTTCGGTCGTGAGCGCGAGCGTTACAAGCTGCCGTACGGTGCTGTGATTTCGGTTAAAGAAGGTGACAAGGTCGACGCTGGCGCAATCGTGGCCAAGTGGGATCCGCACACTCACCCAATCGTTACCGAAATGAAAGGTACCGTGACCTACGTGGGCATGGAAGAAGGCATCACGATCAAGCGTCAGACTGACGAATTGACCGGTATGACCAACATTGAAGTACTCGACGCCAAAGACCGTCCAGCTGCCGGTAAAGATATCCGTCCTGCTGTGAAGATGGTTGATGACAACGGCAAGGATCTCTTGCTGCCGGGTACCGACGTAATTGCTCAGTACTTCCTGCCTGCTAACGCCCTGGTCGGTGTAGCGGACGGTGCGAAAATCGCGATCGGTGATGTTATCGCTCGTATCCCGCAAGAAACTTCGAAAACTCGCGACATCACCGGTGGTCTGCCGCGTGTTGCCGACTTGTTCGAAGCCCGTCGTCCGAAAGAAGCCTCGATCCTGGCTGAAGTCAGCGGCACCATCGCGTTCGGTAAAGAGACCAAAGGCAAGCGCCGTCTGGTCATTACCCCGAACGACGGTAGCGATCCGTACGAAGAGCTGATTCCGAAGTGGCGTCACCTGAACGTCTTCGAAGGCGAACAGGTAAACCGCGGCGAAGTTATCTCCGACGGCCCGAGTGATCCACACGACATCCTGCGTCTGCTGGGTGTGAGTGCGCTGGCCAAGTACATCGTGAACGAGATCCAGGACGTTTATCGTCTGCAAGGCGTGAAGATCAACGACAAGCACATCGAGACCATCCTGCGTCAGATGTTGCGTAAGGTTGAAATCGCTGAGTCCGGCGATTCAACTTTCATCAAGGGCGACCAGATGGAATTGACTCACGTTCTGGTAGAGAACGAGCGTCTGGCTGGCGACGAGAAATTCGTTTCCAAGTTCACTCGCGTGCTGTTGGGTATCACCAAGGCGTCGTTGTCCACCGAATCGTTCATCTCGGCGGCTTCCTTCCAGGAAACCACTCGCGTACTGACCGAAGCGGCGGTAACCGGCAAGCGCGATTACCTGCGCGGCCTGAAAGAAAACGTGGTCGTGGGTCGTTTGATCCCGGCGGGTACCGGTCTGGCTTATCACAGCGAGCGTAAGCGCCGCCGTGATGCTGACAAACCGTTGCGCGTAAGCGCCAGTGAAGTGGAAGCTGCACTGACCGAAGCATTGAACTCGAGCGGTAACTGAGTTCTGCGGTAAATGAGCGTGGGGCCCCGGCCGTTCCGTTCATCGAATCGAGACAAATTGTCGAGGTTGGATGAGCGGGGAGGTCGGGGCCTTGCCTTGACTGGGGACAAGATCCTCTTTAGACTCTTGTACCCCTAAATTTGGCGGGAATTCGTTCCTGCCATTTTGCTTTTCTTGCAAGACAATAGCGTCGCAAGACAACAGTGGAGCTAGTAGATGGCAACTATCAACCAGCTGGTACGTCAGCCGCGTAAGCGTATCGTCGAGAAATCCGACGTGCCTGCGCTGCAGAACTGCCCGCAACGTCGTGGCGTATGCACCCGTGTGTATACCACCACGCCGAAAAAACCTAACTCGGCACTGCGTAAAGTATGCCGTGTGCGTCTGACCAACGGTTTCGAGGTTTCCTCGTACATCGGCGGTGAAGGCCACAACCTGCAAGAGCACAGCGTGGTACTGATCCGCGGCGGTCGTGTAAAAGACTTGCCAGGTGTTCGTTACCACACCGTACGCGGTTCTTTGGATACTTCCGGCGTTAAAGGTCGTAACCAGGGTCGTTCGAAGTACGGTACCAAGAAGCCTAAGTAGTAGCGGCTTTTTGTAAAAACTGATTTTCTATTTTTCTGAGTCGATAAGAGTAAGGTCGGAGGCGTCCCGAAAGGGCACCGATTCCGAGCGAACCTGAAGACCGTTTGAGGGCTTATCCATGCCAAGAAGACGCGTAGCAGCCAAGCGCGAAGTGCTTGACGATCCAAAATACGGAAGCCAAATCCTGGCCAAGTTCATGAACCACGTGATGGAAAGCGGCAAAAAAGCCGTTGCCGAGCGTATCGTTTATGGCGCGCTGGAGAAGGTTAAAGAACGCAAGAACAGCGACCCCCTGGAAATCTTCGAGAAAGCTCTCGACGCCATCGCTCCGCTGGTCGAAGTAAAGTCGCGCCGTGTAGGCGGTGCTACTTACCAGGTTCCGGTTGAAGTTCGTCCGTCCCGTCGTAACGCCCTGGCAATGCGCTGGTTGGTAGACTTCGCCCGCAAGCGCGGCGAGAAGTCTATGGCTCTGCGTTTGGCTGGCGAACTGTTGGACGCTGCCGAAGGTAAAGGTGCTGCAGTTAAGAAGCGTGAAGACGTGCACCGTATGGCTGAAGCCAACAAGGCTTTCTCGCACTACCGCTTCTAATTTTAGCGTCACTAATTTTGCGAGGGCTTTATGGCTCGTACTACACCGATTAATCGCTACCGTAACATTGGTATCGTTGCTCACGTGGATGCTGGTAAAACCACCACCACCGAGCGCGTCCTTTTTTACACTGGCAAAAGTCACAAGATGGGCGAGGTGCATGACGGCGCCGCGACCACAGACTGGATGGTGCAGGAGCAGGAGCGTGGTATTACCATTACTTCTGCTGCTATTACCGCCTTCTGGCAGGGTTCCGAGAAGCAGCACAAAGACCAATACCGCTTCAACGTTATTGATACCCCGGGCCACGTTGACTTCACTATTGAAGTTGAACGTTCCCTGCGTGTACTCGATGGCGCGGTCGTTGTGTTCTGCGGCACCTCGGGTGTTGAGCCTCAGTCGGAAACCGTATGGCGTCAAGCCAACAAGTACGGCGTTCCACGTCTTGTTTACGTAAACAAGATGGACCGTGCTGGCGCCAACTTCCTGCGCGTGATCGGTCAGATCAAGCAGCGTCTGGGTCACACTCCGGTTCCAATCCAGTTGGCTATCGGTTCCGAAGACAACTTCCAGGGTCAGATCGATCTGATGGCCATGGAAGCTGTTTACTGGAATGACGCTGACAAAGGCATGGTTCCAGTTCGCAAGCCTATCCCTGCTGAACTGCAGGAACTGGCTGACGAGTGGCGCGGCAACATGGTTGAGGCTGCGGCCGAAGCCAGCGAAGAGCTGATGAACAAGTACCTCGAAGGTGAAGAACTCACCAACGACGAAATCAAGGCCGCTCTGCGTCAGCGTACTATCGCTGGTGAGATCGTTCTGGCTGTTTGCGGTTCTTCCTTCAAGAACAAGGGTGTTCCCCTGGTTCTCGATGCCGTTATCGACTACCTGCCTGCTCCAAGCGACATTCCTGCCATCAAGGGTACTGACCCGGATGATGAGACCCAGGAAATGGAGCGTCACGCAGACGACAGCGAGCCGTTCTCGGCTCTGGCGTTCAAGATCGCTACTGACCCATTCGTGGGTACCTTGACCTTTGTTCGAGTTTACTCGGGCGTGTTGGCATCCGGCGACGGCGTGATCAACTCGGTTAAAGGCAAGAAAGAGCGCGTGGGTCGTATGGTGCAAATGCACGCAAACGCCCGTGAAGAAATCAAGGAAGTTCGCGCTGGTGACATCGCGGCCTTGATCGGCATGAAGGACGTCACCACTGGTGAAACTTTGTGCAACGCTGACAAGCCAATTATCCTGGTTCGCATGGACTTCCCGGAGCCGGTTATTTCGGTTGCCGTAGAGCCTAAGACCAAGGACGACCAGGAAAAAATGGGTATCGCTCTGGGCAAACTTGCTCAGGAAGACCCGTCTTTCCGCGTCAAGACTGATGAAGAGACTGGTCAAACGATCATCTCCGGCATGGGCGAGTTGCACCTGGACATCCTGGTTGACCGGATGCGCCGTGAGTTCAACGTCGAAGCCAACATCGGTAAGCCTCAAGTTTCGTACCGTGAGCGCATCACGAAGAGCTGCGAAATTGAAGGCAAATTCGTTCGCCAATCCGGCGGTCGTGGCCAGTTCGGTCATTGCTGGATTCGTTTTGCTCCTGCTGACGAAGGTCAAGAAGGTCTGCAATTCGTGAACGAAGTAGTGGGTGGTGTGGTTCCTAAGGAATACATCCCGGCTATCCAGAAGGGTATCGAAGAGCAGATGAAGAACGGCGTTGTGGCCGGCTATCCGCTGATCGGCCTGAAGGCTACCGTGTTTGATGGTTCCTACCACGACGTCGACTCCAACGAGATGGCGTTTAAGGTGGCTGCTTCCATGGCGACCAAGCAACTGGCCCAGAAGGGTGGTGGTGAGTTGCTTGAGCCGATCATGGCGGTAGAGGTTGTTACGCCTGAAGACTATATGGGTGACGTGATGGGCGACCTTAACCGTCGTCGCGGCATGATCCTGGGTATGGAAGACACGGTTTCCGGCAAGGTGATTCGCGCCGAGGTTCCGCTGGGTGAGATGTTCGGTTATGCGACCGACGTCCGTTCCATGTCCCAAGGTCGCGCAAGCTACTCTATGGAATTCAAAAAATACAATACGGCTCCGTCGCACATCGTCGAAACCGTTACCAAAAAACAAGGCTGATTCAGCCCCTTTAGGCTAGGAGTTAATTGTCGTGGCTAAAGAAAAATTTGACCGTACCCTCCCGCACGTCAACGTTGGCACCATCGGTCACGTCGACCACGGTAAAACCACGCTGACCGCTGCTCTGACTCGCGTCTGCTCCGAAGTTTTCGGTTCGGCTGCTGTTGCTTTCGATAAAATCGACAGCGCTCCAGAAGAAAAGGCTCGTGGTATCACCATCAACACCGCACACGTTGAATACAACTCGCTGATCCGTCACTACGCTCACGTTGACTGCCCAGGTCACGCTGACTATGTGAAGAACATGATCACCGGTGCTGCTCAAATGGACGGCGCCATCCTGGTTTGTTCGGCCGCTGATGGTCCGATGCCACAAACCCGTGAGCACATCCTGCTGTCCCGTCAGGTTGGCGTTCCGTACATCGTTGTCTTCCTGAACAAGGCTGACATGGTTGACGACGCTGAGCTGCTGGAACTGGTTGAGATGGAAGTGCGCGACCTGCTGAGCACTTACGACTTCCCGGGTGACGACACTCCGATCATCATCGGTTCGGCTCTGATGGCTCTGAACGGCCAAGACGACAACGAAATGGGCACCACTGCCGTTCGTAAACTGGTTGAGACTCTGGACAGCTACATCCCAGATCCAGTCCGTGTTATCGACAAGCCGTTCCTGATGCCAATCGAAGACGTATTCTCGATCTCCGGTCGCGGTACTGTTGTAACTGGCCGTATCGAGCGCGGTATCGTCAAGGTTCAGGATTCGCTGGAAATCGTTGGTCTGCGTGACACTGTTGTCACCACCTGCACTGGCGTTGAAATGTTCCGTAAGCTGCTCGACGAAGGTCGTGCTGGCGAGAACTGCGGCGTGCTGCTGCGCGGCACCAAGCGTGACGACGTTGAGCGTGGCCAGGTTCTGGTCAAGCCAGGTTCGGTTAAGCCGCACACTACCTTCGAAGCTGAAGTGTACGTGTTGAGCAAAGAAGAAGGCGGTCGCCACACTCCGTTCTTCAAAGGCTACCGTCCACAGTTCTACTTCCGGACCACTGACGTGACCGGTAACTGCGAACTGCCGGAAGGCGTTGAAATGGTAATGCCGGGCGACAACATCAAAATGGTTGTCACCCTGATCAAAACCATCGCAATGGAAGATGGTCTGCGTTTCGCTATTCGTGAAGGCGGTCGTACCGTCGGCGCTGGCGTCGTAGCCAAAATCATCGCTTAATAAGTGATGACTTGAAAAAGCCCCCGCCTAGCGGGGGCTTTTTTATTGGGTTGACACTGTAGTAGCCCGTCTATAGAATTGCGCCTCCTTTTAACGGGCGTATTGCGCTCGCTGGGAATAGCAGCCGGAGTCTGAAATCCAATGCAAAATCAGCAAATCCGTATCAGGTTGAAGGCTTTTGACCATCGCCTGATCGACCAATCCACCCAGGAAATCGTGGAAACCGCGAAACGTACTGGTGCTCAAGTGCGTGGTCCAATTCCACTGCCTACCCGTAAAGAGCGGTTCACCGTTCTGGTCTCCCCGCACGTCAACAAAGACGCGCGTGACCAGTATGAGATCCGTACTCATAAGCGCGTTCTGGACATCGTCCAGCCAACGGATAAAACCGTTGATGCTCTTATGAAGCTTGATCTTGCGGCCGGTGTGGAAGTGCAGATCAGCCTCGGCTAAGACTCGGTCTTAGTCGTGTAACGCTCTGAAATGGGCGGCCATAGCGGGTGAAAGCCCCGTACACTCATGAGGTTTACAACATGACTATTGGTGTAGTCGGTCGTAAATGCGGTATGACCCGTATTTTCACCGAAGAAGGTGTCTCCATTCCGGTCACGGTCATTGAGATCGAACCGAATCGCGTCACCCAGTTCAAAACTGAAGAGACCGATGGCTATCGTGCAGTGCAAGTCACTGTAGGCGAGCGTCGTGCTTCGCGTGTTACAGCTGCTCAAGCTGGCCACTTCGCTAAAGCGAACGTTGCCGCTGGTCGTACCGTAATGGAATTCCGCCTTGAAGAAGGCGAGTACCAGGCCGGCGATCTGATCAACGCTGAAATCTTCGCCGCTGGTCAACTGGTTGATGTAACCGGTCAGTCCAAAGGTAAAGGCTTCCAGGGTACGATCAAGCGTTGGAATTTCCGCGGGCAAGATAATACCCACGGTAACTCCGTATCCCACCGCGTTCCAGGTTCTATCGGCCAGTGCCAGACTCCTGGTCGTGTATTCAAGGGCAAAAAAATGTCCGGTCATATGGGCGCTGAGCGCGTGACCGTGCAGTCCCTCGAAGTAGTGCGCGTGGACGCTGAACGCAATCTGTTGTTGGTCAAGGGCGCTGTTCCTGGCGCTACTGGCGGCAACTTGGTTGTACGTCCAGCAGCCAAGGCTCGCGGTTAAGGGGAAGCTGACATGCAATTAAATGTAAATGACGCTCAAGCGATCGAAGTTTCCGAACTGACATTTGGCGGCGAATTCAACGAGACGCTGGTTCACCAAGCAGTCGTGGCCTACATGGCCGGCGGCCGTCAAGGTAGCAAGCAGCAAAAGACCCGTTCCGACGTTCGTGGTGGCGGTAAGCGCCCATGGCGTCAGAAAGGTACTGGCCGTGCTCGTGCCGGTACTATCCGTAGCCCAATCTGGCGTGGCGGCGGTACCACTTTCGCAGCTCGTCCTCAGGATCACACCCAGAAGCTGAACAAGAAGATGTATCGCGCAGCAATGCGTTCCATCCTTGCTGAGCTGGTGCGTACTGATCGTCTGGTTGTGGTTCAGGACTTCGCTGTTGATGCACCGAAGACCAAAGATCTGCTGAACAAACTGACCGGCATGGGCCTGACTGACGTCTTGATCGTGTCTGAAGTAGTTGATCAGAACCTGTACCTGGCTGCTCGTAACCTGCCACACGTTGATGTACGTGACGTGCAAGGTTCCGATCCAGTTAGTCTGATCGCATACGACAAGGTGTTGATCACCGTGTCGGCCGTGAAGAAATTCGAGGAGCTGCTGGGATGAACCAGGAACGCGTATTTAAAGTTCTGCTTGGCCCGCACGTTTCCGAGAAGGCTACGGTTCTGGCTGACAAGAAAGGCCAGTTCGTTTTCAAGGTTGCAACTGACGCAACCAAGCTGGAAATCAAGAAGGCCGTCGAAAGCCTGTTCAGCGTGAAAGTAGAGCGTGTTACTACCCTGAATGTTCTGGGTAAGAGCAAGCGCACTGCTCGCGGTCTGGGCAAGCGTAATGACTGGAAGAAGGCAGTTATCTCCCTTCAGCCAGGCCAAGATCTCGATTTCAGCAGCAGTGCTGAGTAAGGAAGGGGTGCATCATGGCAATCGTTAAATGCAAACCGACTTCCCCTGGCCGCCGTTTTGTGGTCAAGGTGGTCAACCAGGAGCTGCATAAAGGCGCTCCTCACGCACCGCTGCTCGAGAAAAAATCGAAGACTGGTGGTCGTAACAACAATGGTCGTATTACCACTCGTCACATCGGTGGTGGCCATAAGCAGCATTATCGTCTGGTCGATTTCCGTCGCAACGACAAAGATGGCATCTCTGCCACTGTCGAGCGTATTGAATACGATCCCAACCGTACTGCTCACATCGCTCTGCTGCTGTACGCAGATGGCGAGCGTCGCTACATCATCGCCCCTAAAGGCGTGAGTGCTGGCGACCAGCTGATCGCAGGTGCTCTGGCACCGATCAAGCCGGGCAACGCTCTGCAACTGCGTAACATTCCAGTTGGTAGCACCGTACACGGCATCGAATTGAAGCCAGGTAAAGGCGCGCAAATCGCTCGTTCCGCTGGTGCTTCGGCTCAGCTGATCGCTCGTGAAGGTGTCTACGTGACCCTGCGTCTGCGTTCTGGTGAGATGCGTAAAGTGCTGGCTGAATGCCGCGCGACCTTGGGTGAAGTCTCGAACTCCGAGCACAGCCTGCGTTCGCTGGGTAAAGCTGGTGCCAAACGCTGGCGTGGCGTTCGCCCAACCGTTCGTGGTGTTGCCATGAACCCGGTTGACCACCCACATGGTGGTGGTGAAGGTCGTACCTCTGGTGGTCGTCATCCGGTATCGCCATGGGGCTTCCCGACTAAGGGCGCGAAGACTCGTGGTAATAAGCGTACCGACAAAATGATCGTCCGTCGTCGCAAGTAAATAGAGGGATACGACAGTGCCACGTTCTCTGAAAAAAGGTCCTTTTATTGATCTTCACCTACTGAAGAAGATCGAAGTGGCGGCGGAAAAGAACGATCGCAAACCAGTTAAAACCTGGTCGCGTCGTTCGATGATCCTGCCACAAATGGTCGGTTTGACCATTGCAGTGCATAACGGTCGTCAACATGTTCCAGTTCTCGTGAACGAAGACATGGTCGGCCACAAACTAGGCGAGTTTGCCGGTACCCGCACATATCGTGGGCACGTGGCAGACAAGAAAGCCAAGCGTTAAGGGGTAAGGAACGATGGAAGTAGCCGCTAAGTTGTCGGGCGCTCGAATCTCCGCCCAGAAAGCCCGCTTGGTCGCCGACCAGATCCGCGGGAAGAAGGTGGGCGAAGCGCTCAACCTGTTGGCTTTCAGCAGTAAGAAAGCCGCCGAGATCATGAAGAAAGTGCTGGAGTCGGCCGTAGCCAACGCCGAGCATAACGAAGGCGCAGACGTTGATGACCTTAAAGTCAGCACCGTTTTCGTCAACGAAGGGCGTTCGCTGAAGCGAATCATGCCACGTGCCAAAGGCCGTGCTGATCGCATCGTCAAGCGGTCTTGCCATATCACTGTCAAGGTTGCTGACAAGTAACGGAGTCGAAGAGATGGGTCAGAAAGTACATCCCATTGGCATTCGCCTGGGAATCGTCAAGGAGCACACCTCCGTCTGGTACGCAGACGGTCGGACTTATGCGGACTATTTGTTCGCTGATCTGAAGGTGCGTGAGTATCTCCAAGACAAACTAAAAAGCGCGTCCGTAAGCCGTATCGATATCCATCGTCCGGCTCAGACTGCACGTATCACCATCCACACCGCTCGTCCAGGTATTGTTATCGGGAAGAAAGGTGAAGATGTTGAGAAACTGCGTCAGGACCTGACCAAACAAATGGGTGTGCCTGTGCACATCAATATCGAAGAAATCCGCAAGCCGGAACTCGACGGTATGTTGGTTGCGCAGAGCGTAGCTCAGCAGCTGGAGCGTCGCGTAATGTTCCGTCGCGCTATGAAGCGCGCTGTACAGAACGCCATGCGCATTGGTGCCAAAGGCATCAAAATCCAAGTGAGCGGTCGTCTCGGCGGTGCTGAAATCGCACGTACTGAATGGTATCGCGAAGGTCGTGTGCCACTGCACACCCTGCGTGCCGACATCGACTATGCCAACTACGAAGCTCACACCACTTACGGTGTGATCGGTGTAAAGGTTTGGATCTTCAAAGGCGAAGTAATTGGTGGTCGCCAAGAAGAACTGAAACCACAAGCACCAGCGCCTCGTAAAAAAGCTGCTAAGTAAGGGGTACGCCAAATGTTGCAACCAAAGCGTACGAAGTTCCGCAAGCAGATGACAGGCCACAACCGTGGTCTGGCACAGCGCGGTAGCAAAGTCAGCTTCGGCGAGTTCGCGCTGAAGTCTGTAGCTCGTGGTCGTCTCACCGCTCGTCAGATCGAGTCAGCGCGTCGTGCTCTGACCCGTCACGTTAAACGTGGCGGCAAGATCTGGATCCGTGTATTCCCGGACAAGCCTATTTCCAAAAAGCCACTCGAAGTTCGGATGGGTAAAGGTAAGGGTAGTGTGGAGTACTGGGTTGCCCAGATTCAGCCAGGTAAAGTCCTGTATGAAATCGAGGGTGTTACTGAAGAGCTGGCGCGTGAGGCTTTTGCCTTGGCTGCTGCAAAGCTGCCGCTCGCCACTGCCTTCGTTAAACGGACGGTGATGTGATGAAAGCGAACGAACTTCGTGAAAAAGACGCGCCGCAGCTTAACGAGCAACTGCTCGGCCTGCTGCGCGACCAGTTCAATCTGCGCATGCAGAAAGCAACTGGCCAGTTGGGGCAGTCTCACCTGCTCCGGCAAGTTAAGCGTGACATCGCTCGCGTGAAGACTGTGCTCAAACAGCAGGCAGGTAAGTAATCATGGCTGAAGCCGAAAAAACCGTCCGTACGCTGACTGGCCGTGTTGTCAGCGACAAAATGGACAAGACCATCACCGTTCTGATCGAGCGTCGCGTTAAGCACCCGATCTACGGTAAATACGTTAAGCGTTCGACTAAGCTGCACGCGCACGACGAAACCAATCAGTGCCACATCGGCGACAAAGTCACTATTCGTGAAACTCGTCCTTTGGCCAAGACAAAGTCTTGGGCGCTGGTTGATGTTCTCGAACGCGCTGTGGAAGTCTAAGGACTAGGGGTCGGAGAAATTATATGATTCAGACTCAATCCATGCTCGATGTGGCCGATAACAGCGGCGCTCGCCGTGTTATGTGCATCAAGGTGCTGGGTGGCTCCCATCGTCGTTACGCTGGTATCGGTGACATCATCAAAGTTACCGTGAAGGAAGCAATTCCTCGCGGTAAAGTGAAAAAAGGCCAAGTGATGACTGCTGTTGTAGTCCGCACTCGTCACGGCGTACGTCGTGCTGATGGCTCCATTATCCGCTTTGATGGCAACGCTGCTGTTCTTCTGAACAACAAGCAAGAGCCGATCGGCACCCGTATCTTTGGGCCAGTGACCCGTGAACTTCGTACTGAGAAGTTCATGAAGATCGTCTCGCTCGCCCCAGAAGTGCTGTAAGGAGATCCGACATGCAAAAGATTCGTCGTGACGACGAGATCATCGTGATCGCCGGCAAAGACAAAGGTAAGCGCGGTAAGGTGCTTAAGGTTCTCGCTAATAACCGTCTGGTTATTGGTGGTCTGAACCTGGTTAAGCGTCATACCAAGCCTAACCCGGCGTCGGGCGTACAAGGCGGTATCGTCGAAAAAGAAGCTCCACTGGACGCTTCTAACGTCGCCATTTTCAACGGCGAAACCAACAAGGCTGACCGCGTTGGTTTCAAAGTAGAAGACGGCAAGAAAATTCGTGTCTTCAAGTCGACCCAAAAAGCGGTTGATGCTTGAACACTGCTAGGTAGAAGACCATGGCACGACTAAAAGAGATTTACTGGAAGGAAATCGCACCGAAGCTTAAGGAAGAACTTAAGCTTTCGAACGTGATGGAAGTTCCACGCGTTACAAAAATCACCCTGAACATGGGTCTGGGCGAAGCGGTCGGTGACAAGAAAGTCATCGAGCACGCTGTTGCCGACCTGGAAAAGATCACCGGTCAGAAAGTCGTTGTGACTTACGCTCGGAAATCCATCGCTGGCTTTAAAGTCCGTGAAGGTTGGCCGATCGGCGTCAAAGTGACTCTGCGCCGTGAGCGTATGTACGAATTCCTGGATCGTCTGCTGTCGATCTCCCTGCCTCGGGTCCGCGACTTCCGCGGCCTGAATGCCAAGTCCTTCGATGGTCGTGGTAACTACAGCATGGGCGTTAAAGAGCAGATCATCTTCCCGGAAATCGACTACGACAAGATCGATGCTCTCCGCGGTCTGGACATTACCCTGACCACCACTGCCAAGAACGATGATGAAGGTCGCGCGCTGCTGCGTGCTTTCAAATTCCCGTTCCGCAACTGATTGGAGTAGGAAAATGGCCAAGATGAGCATGAAAAACCGCGAGCTGAAGCGTCAGCTCACGGTTGCCAAGTACGCCAAAAAGCGTGCAGCACTGAAAGCTATCATCGTTGATCTGAACGCAAGTCCAGAAGCGCGTTGGGAAGCTACAGTAGCTCTGCAGAAGCAGCCACGTGACGCAAGCGCTTCGCGCATGCGTAACCGCTGCCGCCTGACCGGTCGTCCACACGGCGTTTACCGCAAGTTCGGCCTCGGCCGTAACAAATTGCGTGAAGCTGCAATGCGTGGTGACGTACCTGGTCTGGTTAAAGCCAGCTGGTAAGCACTATCAAAGTCTCGGTGCTCGGGATCGCAAGATCCTGACCACCGGTGACCTTGAACTTGAATCAAGCCCCTTTTGGGGCTTGATTCATTTGTGGGGTGTGTCTAGAATACCCGGCTCGCCTGAGCCCGTGCTTTTTCCGCATGGATGAGCTCGGCGACAAGTAGTAGCCGCAAGGCTAATTTTTTTGTATTAGGAGCGTCTAGCCCATGAGTATGCAGGACCCGTTAGCGGACATGCTAACTCGAATCCGTAATGCCCAGATGGCTGAAAAGTCCGTCGTAAGCATGCCATCTTCTACTTTGAAGGTAGCTGTTGCCAAAGTCCTGAAGGACGAAGGTTACATTGCGGGTTATCAGATCAGCAGCGAAATCAAACCACTGCTGTCCATCGAGCTGAAGTACTTCGAAGGCCGTCCGGTTATCGAAGAAGTGAAGCGCGTTAGCCGTCCAGGCCTGCGTCAGTACAAGTCCGTCGATGATCTGCCAAAAGTTCGTGGCGGTCTCGGTGTGTCTATCGTCTCCACCAACAAAGGTGTGATGACGGATCGTGCTGCGCGCGCTGCCGGTGTCGGCGGCGAAGTTCTTTGCACTGTGTTCTAAGGGGGGATAAGCATGTCACGCGTCGCTAAGAACCCCGTTAAGCTGCCAGCCGGTGTCGAAGTAAAATTCGCAGGCCAACAGCTTTCGGTGAAGGGTGCCAAGGGCACTCTCGAACTGAACATCCATTCGTCCGTTGAGATCGTTGAAGAAGCTGGTGAGCTGCGTTTCGCTGCTCGCAATGGCGATCAACAAACTCGCGCAATGGCTGGTACCACTCGTGCGTTGGTAAACAACATGGTCCAAGGCGTAAGCCAAGGCTTCGAGCGCAAGCTCCAGCTGGTCGGTGTTGGTTACAAAGCGCAAGCAAAAGGCACAGTGCTGAACCTGGCTCTTGGCTTCTCGCACCCAGTGGATTATGAACTGCCGGAAGGCATCACCGCTGAGACTCCTAGCCAGACCGACATCCTGATCCGGGGTATCGATAAGCAGCTGGTAGGTCAAGTGGCCGCCGAGATCCGCGACTTCCGTCCACCAGAGCCGTACAAAGGCAAAGGTGTGCGCTACGCGGACGAAGTCGTCCGTCGTAAAGAAGCCAAGAAGAAGTAGGGCATAGCAAATGACCGACAAAAAAGTTACTCGACTGCGTCGCGCTCGCAAAGCACGCCTGAAAATGCACGAACTCGAAGTCGTGCGTCTCTGCGTGTTCCGCTCGTCGCAGCACATCTACGCCCAGGTCATTTCGGCCGACGGCAACAAAGTCCTGGCATCTGCCTCGACTTTGGATAAAGAACTGCGTGATGGCGCCACTGGCAACATCGACGCGGCCACTAAGGTTGGCCAGCTGGTCGCTACGCGTGCTAAAGCCGCTGGCGTCTCGCAGGTGGCTTTCGACCGCTCTGGCTTCAAGTACCATGGCCGCGTCAAGGCGCTGGCTGATGCTGCTCGTGAAGCTGGGCTGGAGTTCTAAGTTATGTCAAATAACGACCAAAAGCGCGACGAAGGCTACATTGAGAAGCTGGTTCAAGTTAACCGCGTAGCCAAAACCGTTAAAGGCGGCCGTATCTTCACTTTCACCGCGTTGACCGTGGTGGGTGATGGTAAAGGGCGTGTTGGCTTCGGCCGTGGCAAGTCACGTGAAGTGCCTGCTGCGATCCAGAAGGCAATGGAAGCTGCTCGTCGCAATATGATCCAAGTTGATCTGAACGGCACCACTCTGCAGTACGCAATGAAGTCCGGTCACGGCGCTTCGAAGGTGTACATGCAGCCTGCTTCTGAAGGTACCGGTATCATCGCTGGCGGCGCTATGCGTGCTGTCCTCGAAGTTGCTGGCGTTCAGAACGTTCTGGCCAAGTGCTACGGCTCGACTAACCCGGTAAACGTGGTTCACGCCACTTTCAAAGGTTTGAAAGCTATGCAGTCTCCTGAATCCATTGCCGCCAAGCGTGGCAAAAGCGTCAAGGAGATCTTCTGATCATGGCTACCGTTAAAGTTACGCTGATCAAAAGCATGACCGGCCGCATCCCTAACCACAAACTGTGCGTTAAGGGTTTGGGTCTGCGTCGCATCGGTCACACTGTAGAAGTACTTGATACTCCCGAGAATCGCGGGATGATCAATAAGGCTTACTACATGCTGCGTGTCGAGGGTTAATCGATGAAACTCAATGATCTGAGTCCAGCGCCGGGTTCCCGTCGCGAAAAGCATCGTCCGGGCCGTGGTATCGGTAGCGGTTTGGGTAAGACCGGTGGCCGTGGCCACAAAGGTCAGTCCTCCCGCTCCGGTGGCACCATTGCTCCAGGCTTTGAAGGCGGTCAACAGCCGCTGCATCGTCGCCTGCCGAAATTCGGTTTCGTTTCCCTGAAAGCCATGGATCGCGCAGAAGTGCGTTTGTCCGAGCTGGCTAAAGTGGAAGGCGACATCGTCACCGTGCAGTCCTTGAAAGATGCCAACGTGATCAACGTCAACGTTCAGCGTGTGAAAATCATGCTGTCCGGCGAAGTTACTCGCGCTGTCACCATCGGAAAGGGAATCGGCGCCACCAAAGGTGCGCGTGCGGCTATCGAAGCAGCTGGCGGCAAGTTCGAGGAATAAATGGCTAAGCAAGGTGCTCTCTCTGCGCTCGGCAAAGGCGGTATGTCTGAACTCTGGGCTCGTCTGCGTTTTCTGTTCCTGGCGATTATCGTCTACCGAATAGGCGCACACATCCCGGTTCCAGGTATTAACCCGGACCGACTCGCGGACCTGTTTCGACAGAATGAGGGGACCATTCTTAGCTTGTTCAACATGTTTTCCGGCGGCGCGCTGGAACGGATGAGCATCTTTGCACTGGGGATCATGCCGTACATTTCGGCATCGATCATCATGCAGCTGATGACCGCCGTGAGCCCGCAGCTGGAACAGTTGAAGAAGGAAGGTGAAGCTGGCCGTCGCAAGATTAGCCAGTACACCCGCTACGGCACTGTCGTCCTCGCTCTCGTTCAGGCAATTGGCATGTCCATTGGTCTGGCGGGGCAGGGCGTTGCGTTCACTGGTGACTTTGGCTTCCATTTCGTCGCGGTATCCACTTTTGTGGCTGGTGCGATGTTCATGATGTGGCTGGGTGAGCAGATTACTGAGCGTGGTGTTGGCAACGGTATCTCGATGTTGATTTTTTCGGGTATCGTCGCCGGTCTTCCGAGAGCGATCGGGCAGTCTTTCGAGTCTGCGCGTCAGGGTGATATCAACATCTTCGCCCTGGTTGCCATCGGTTTGCTGGCAGTAGCGATTATCGGTTTCGTGGTGTTCATTGAGCGTGGTCAGCGTCGTATTGCTGTTCACTACGCCAAGCGTCAGCAGGGCCGCAAGGTCTTCGCTGCGCAGACTAGCCACTTGCCGCTGAAGGTGAACATGGCCGGTGTTATTCCGGCCATTTTCGCGAGCAGCATTTTGCTGTTCCCGGCTTCGTTGGGTGCCTGGTTCGGCCAGTCTGAAGGTATGGGCTGGTTACAGGACATCTCGCAGTCGATCGCTCCTGGTCAGCCGTTGAATATTCTGCTGTTTAGTGCAGGGATTATTTTCTTCTGCTTCTTCTATACGGCGTTGATGTTCAATCCGAAAGACGTAGCGGAAAACCTGAAGAAGTCCGGTGCCTTTATTCCGGGCATCCGTCCAGGTGAGCAGTCTGCGCGCTATATTGATGGCGTTCTGACTCGCTTGACCATGTTCGGTGCTCTTTACATGACGGCCGTGTGCTTGCTGCCCCAGTTCCTGGTGGTTGCAGCAAACGTACCGTTCTACCTTGGCGGGACCTCGTTGCTGATCGTCGTCGTGGTTGTGATGGACTTCATGTCCCAAGTACAATCGCACCTCGTTTCGCACCAGTACGAATCCCTGATGAAGAAAGCCAACCTGAAGGGTTACGGCAGCGGCATGTTGCGCTGAGTACCCATAAGGTTCGAGGAGTTGGTGATGAAAGTTCGTGCATCGGTGAAAAAGCTGTGCCGTAACTGCAAGATTATTCGCCGCGAAGGTGTTGTTCGAGTAATTTGCAGCGCGGAACCGCGTCACAAACAGCGCCAAGGCTGAGTGTGATTGTGCTTCAAGCCCGGTAGCTAGTGCGCTACCGGGTTGATTATTTGTTATTACAGCGATATTATCTCGCGCCCTATTTCTTGGCTTCCGGGGCGTAGGTAGCTGTCAATTGGAGTCCCACTGAATGGCCCGTATTGCAGGCGTTAACATTCCAGATAACAAGCATACTGTTATCTCGCTGACCTACATCTATGGTGTTGGTCGCACTACTGCACAGAAGATCTGTGCAGTGACTGGGGTAAACCCAGCCGCAAAGATCAAAGATCTGAGCGACGAGCAGATTGAACAGCTGCGTGGCGAAGTGGCGAAGTTCACCACTGAAGGTGACCTGCGTCGCGAAATCAACATGAAAATCAAGCGTTTGATGGACCTCGGTTGCTATCGCGGTCTGCGTCATCGTCGTGGTCTTCCAGTGCGCGGTCAGCGTACCAAGACTAACGCGCGTACCCGTAAAGGTCCGCGTAAGCCGATCCGCAAGTAATCGCCCCAGCGAATCGACAGGAAATTAATCATGGCTAAACCTGCTGCTCGTCCTCGTAAAAAAGTCAAAAAGACAGTGGTTGATGGCATCGCCCACATCCACGCGTCTTTTAACAACACAATCGTGACCATCACCGACCGTCAAGGTAACGCTCTTTCCTGGGCTACCTCCGGTGGTTCGGGTTTCCGCGGTTCCCGCAAGTCCACCCCGTTTGCTGCTCAAGTAGCTGCTGAACGTGCTGGTCAAGCTGCGCTGGAATACGGCCTGAAAAACCTCGACGTCAACGTCAAAGGTCCAGGCCCAGGTCGTGAATCTGCAGTCCGCGCTTTGAACGGCTGTGGCTACAAGATCGCCAGCATCACCGACGTGACGCCAATCCCGCACAACGGGTGCCGTCCGCCGAAGAAGCGCCGCGTGTAATCCAGGAGATTGTAAAGAATGGCTCGTTACATTGGTCCAAAATGCAAACTCGCTCGTCGCGAAGGCACCGATCTCTTCTTGAAGAGCGGCGTGCGCGCGATCGAATCGAAGTGCAACATTGAAGCAGCACCTGGTATCCACGGCCAACGCCGCGGTCGCCAATCCGATTACGGCACCCAACTGCGTGAAAAGCAGAAGGTCCGTCGTATCTACGGCGTTCTCGAGCGTCAATTCAGCGGCTACTACAAAGAAGCTGCTGGCAAGAAAGGTGCAACTGGCGAAAACCTGTTGCAACTGCTCGAATGCCGTCTGGACAACGTTGTATACCGTATGGGTTTTGGCTCTACTCGTGCCGAATCCCGTCAGCTGGTATCGCACAAATCCGTAAGCGTTAACGGTCAGACCGTAAACGTGCCGTCGTACCAGGTTCGTGCTGGTGACGTGGTCGCGATTCGCGAGAAAGCAAAGAACCAACTTCGCATTGTCCAAGCTCTCGATCTGTGTGCCCAACGTGGCCGCGTAGAATGGGTAGAAGTAGACACTGAGAAGAAGTCGGGCGTTTTCAAGAACGTTCCAGCTCGCAGTGATCTGTCCGCCGACATCAACGAAAGCCTGATTGTCGAGCTCTACTCCAAGTAAGGGCTAGAAAATAGGTGCATCCATGCAGATTTCGGTAAATGAGTTCCTGACACCCCGCCATATTGATGTGCAGGTTGTCAGTCCAACCCGCGCCAAGATCACTCTCGAGCCTCTCGAGCGTGGTTTCGGCCACACCCTGGGCAACGCGCTGCGACGCATCCTGTTGTCCTCAATGCCCGGCTGCGCAGTAGTCGAGGCCGAGATTGACGGTGTGCTCCATGAGTACAGCGCCATCGAAGGTGTACAGGAAGACGTAATTGAAATCCTGTTGAACCTTAAAGGTCTGGCTATCAAGCTGCACGGCCGTGACGAAGTTACGCTGACCTTGTCGAAGAAGGGTTCGGGGGTGGTTACCGCTGCCGATATTCAGCTGGATCATGATGTCGAGATCGTTAACCCCGATCACGTAATCGCTAACCTGGCGTCTAACGGCGCCCTGAACATGAAGCTCACCGTAGCTCGTGGTCGTGGTTATGAACCGGCAGACTCGCGTCAGAGCGATGAAGACGAAAGCCGCAGCATCGGTCGCTTGCAGCTTGACTCTTCGTTCAGCCCGGTTCGCCGTATCGCATACGTGGTGGAAAACGCCCGTGTCGAACAGCGTACTAACCTGGACAAGCTGGTTATTGATCTGGAAACCAACGGTACTCTGGATCCTGAAGAGGCAATTCGCCGCGCTGCAACCATTCTGCAACAGCAGTTGGCTGCGTTCGTCGACCTCAAAGGTGACAGTGAGCCAGTGGTTGTCGAGCAGGAAGACGAGATCGATCCGATCCTGCTTCGCCCGGTTGACGATCTGGAACTGACTGTACGTTCGGCTAACTGCCTTAAGGCGGAAAACATCTACTACATCGGTGACCTGATTCAGCGTACCGAAGTAGAGCTGTTGAAGACTCCGAACCTTGGCAAGAAATCCTTGACTGAAATCAAGGACGTTCTGGCCTCCCGCGGTCTGTCCCTCGGCATGCGCCTCGACAACTGGCCGCCTGCAAGTCTTAAGAAGGACGACAAGGCGACTGCCTGATCGTCGTAATCACCGAACGTTGTGTTTGGTAAGGAATGAACCATGCGTCATCGTAAAAGTGGTCGTCACCTGAGCCGCACTAGCTCGCACCGCAAGGCCATGTTTCAAAACATGGCAGTGTCGCTGTTCGAGCACGAGCTGATCAAAACTACACTGCCGAAAGCTAAAGAACTGCGTCGCGTTGCTGAGCCGCTGATCACTTTGGCCAAGACAGACAGCCTGGCTAACCGCCGTCTGGCTTTCGACCGTACTCGTTCGAAGGCTATCGTTGGTAAGCTCTTCAACGACCTGGGCAAGCGTTACGCTACCCGTGAGGGTGGCTACCTGCGCATCCTCAAGTGCGGTTTCCGCACTGGCGACAACGCGCCTATGGCGTACGTCGAGTTGGTTGATCGTCCTGCCGGTGGTGAAGCTGTATCCGCTGAGTAAGACGTCAGTCTGAAACGAAGAACCGGGCCTAGTGCCCGGTTTTTTGTGCCTGTAAGAAAACGCACTGTTTATACAAGCTTCCCTGCGGTTCATGCCGTCATGATGCGAACGGGATTGTTGGTAGTATTTTTCTATTGATCTCCACAAATTAATGAATTTGTAGCCTTCCTGATCAATGGTCAATACTCCGTCCCAAGCCGATTAGCCGGCAGTTCCAAAACTGACAGAGGAAGAAGATCGCATGAGCCAAAATAAAACGCTTACGACCGCCAGTGGCGCTCCTGTCGCCGACAACCAGAATTCCCGTTCCGCCGGTCCTCGTGGCCCGCTGCTGCTCGACGACTTTCACCTGATCGAGAAGCTTGCCCACTTCAACCGTGAAAACATTCCTGAGCGCCGCGTACACGCCAAAGGTTCGGGTGCTTTCGGTACGTTCACCGTAACTCGGGACATCACCGAGTACTCCAGTGCCAAACTGTTTGAATCTGTTGGTAAGCAAACCCCAACCTTCCTGCGGTTTTCCACCGTGGGCGGTGAGCGTGGTTCGGCCGACACCGAGCGCGATCCACGTGGCTTTGCCCTGAAGTTCTACACCGAAGAAGGTAACTGGGACATCGTCGGCAACAACACGCCAGTGTTCTTCATTCGCGATCCGCTCAAATTCCCGGACTTTATTCACACCCAAAAACGTCTTCCGCAAAGCAATCTGAAAAGCGCACAAATGATGTGGGACTTCTGGTCGCACTCACCTGAGGCGTTGCATCAGGTCACTATTCTGTTCTCGGACCGTGGCATCCCCGATGGCTACCGTCACATGCACGGCTTCGGCAGCCACACCTACAGCCTGATCAACGCCAATGGCGAACGTCACTGGGTGAAATGGCACTACAAGACCAAGCAAGGGATCAAAAACCTGGCGCCAGCAGAAGCGGCGCGCCTGGCTGGTACCGATCCAGATTACGCACAGCGTGATCTGTTCGGCGCGATCGAGCGCGGTGATTTCCCGAAATGGCGCGTGTGCATCCAGATCATGACCGAGGCTCAGGCCGCAGCGCACTACGAGAACCCGTTTGACGTGACCAAAACCTGGTCGCAGAAAGAGTTTCCGCTGATCGAAGTGGGCGAGTTGGAGCTTAACCGCAACCCGCAGAACTATTTTGCTGAAGTCGAGCAAGCGGCGTTCGGGCCAAGCAACATGGTTCCGGGTGTCGGTTTGTCGCCGGATCGCATGCTGCAAGGTCGAGTGTTCGCTTACGCCGATGCTCACCGCTACCGTATTGGCACCAACCACCAGCAATTGCCGGTGAACGCGCCTCGCAGCCCGGTGAACAGCTATCAGCGCGACGGTTCGATGGCGTTTGGCAGCAATGGCGGTGCGACACCTAACTATGAGCCGAACAGCTACGTTGACTCGCCGAAACAAGCGCCTCGCTACGCAGAGCCAGCGCTCGCGCTGAGTGGTGCAGCTGATCGTTACGATCATCGCGAAGATACTGACTACTACAGTCACGCGGGTGCGCTGTTCCGTCTGATGAGCGATGCGCAGAAAACGCTGCTGATCAACAACATTGCCGGCGCCATGGCAGGGGTTTCCAGCGACGTGATTGATCGTCAATTGCAGCATTTTTTCAGGGCCGACCCGGCGTACGGAGAAGCAATCGCAACGGCGTTGGACGTACAGCTTAACGAAGTCTAAACGAGAAGCAGAACCGCCCTTATTTGGGCGGTTTTTGCGTTATTTAAGCCACATTTCTCAGGATTTCTTCGCTTTTATCGCGCAAACGAAGTGACCAGGCAGCCGGCTTGGTTCAAACTGCTGACTTTCAAGCAGGGAGATGTAGGGCGATGCAAGGTCACCCAGACGTAATCGATTACCTCAACACGTTGCTGACCGGCGAACTGGCGGCGCGTGATCAATATTTCATCCATTCGCGGATGTACGAGGACTGGGGTTTCACTGAGCTCTACGAACGTATCAACCACGAAATGGAAGAAGAGGCGCAGCACGCTGACGCCCTGATGCGCCGGATCCTCATGCTCGAAGGCACGCCGCGGATGCGTCCGGACGACCTGGATGTCGGCACCACCGTGCCTGAGATGCTCGCCGCTGACCTACGCCTGGAATACAAAGTCCGCGCCGCACTCTGCAAGGGCATCGAGCTCTGCGAGCTGCACAAGGACTACGTCAGCCGCGAGATGCTGCGTATTCAGCTGAACGACACCGAAGAAGATCACACCTACTGGCTCGAGAAACAGTTGGGTCTGATCAAGTTGATCGGTCTGGAGAATTACCTGCAATCGCAGTTCTAATTCCGGCGGCTACAAAAAAGCCCCTGTCACCGATGAAGTGACAGGGGCTTTTTCGTGGGCCTGATTCAGGCTTTGTCGCGAGCCAGCAGCGGCTTGAGGTAGAAGCCCGTGTGAGATTGCTTCATTTCCGACACTTCTTCCGGCGTACCAACTGCAATGATCTGGCCACCCTTGGAACCACCTTCCGGTCCCAGGTCCACCAACCAGTCAGCGGTTTTGATCACATCGAGGTTGTGTTCGATCACCACCACGGTGTTGCCGTGGTCGCGCAGGCGATGCAGCACGTCGAGCAGTTGCTGAATATCCGCGAAGTGCAGGCCGGTCGTCGGCTCATCGAGGATATACAGCGTCTTGCCGGTATCGCGCTTGGACAGTTCACGGGACAGTTTCACCCGCTGGGCTTCACCACCCGACAGCGTGGTCGCTGATTGCCCGAGCTTGATGTACGACAGGCCGACATCCATCAGCGTCTGAAGCTTGCGCGCCAGGGCCGGAACTGCGTCGAAGAACACTCGCGCCTCCTCGATCGTCATCTCGAGGGTTTCGTGGATGCTCTTGCCCTTGTACTTGATCTCCAGGGTTTCGCGGTTATAGCGCTTGCTCTTGCAGACGTCACACGGGACATAGATGTCCGGCAGGAAGTGCATTTCCACCTTGATCAGACCATCGCCCTGACAAGCTTCGCAACGTCCGCCCTTCACGTTGAAGGAGAAGCGTCCAGGACCATAACCGCGGGAGCGGGACTCCGGCACACCGGCGAACAGTTCGCGAATCGGAGTGAATAACCCGGTGTAGGTCGCCGGGTTGGAGCGTGGCGTTCGACCGATCGGGCTTTGGTCGATGTCGACAACCTTGTCCAGATGCTCCAGACCTTTGATGCTGTCGTGAGCGGCCGCTTCGAGCGTCGTCGCACCGTTCAAAGCTGTAGCGCTAAGCGGGAACAAAGTGTTGTTGATCAGCGTCGACTTGCCCGAGCCGGACACGCCGGTTACACAGGTCAGCAGGCCGATCGGAATATCCAGATCGACATCGCGCAAGTTGTTGCCACGAGCGCCCTTGAGGGACAGCGACAATTTCTTGTTACGCGGCGTGCGTTTGGCTGGGACTGCAATCTTCACCCGGCCCGACAAGTATTTGCCGGTCAGCGAATCCGGGTGAGCCATGACCTCGGCCGGCGTACCTTCAGCGACGATATGCCCGCCGTGTACACCCGCGCCCGGACCGATGTCCACCACGTAGTCAGCCAGGCGAATCGCATCTTCGTCGTGCTCGACCACGATCACCGTGTTGCCGATATCCCGAAGGTGCTTGAGCGTACCGAGCAGCCGGTCGTTGTCCCGCTGGTGCAAACCAATCGACGGTTCGTCGAGAATGTACAGAACGCCAACCAGGCCTGCGCCGATCTGGCTGGCCAGACGGATACGCTGCGCTTCACCACCGGACAACGTGTCGGCACTGCGATCCAGCGACAAATAGTCCAGGCCAACGTTGACCAGGAACTGCAGTCGCTCGCGAATTTCCTTGAGAATCTTGTCGGCAATTTCACCGCGACGGCCGGTGAGTTTCAGCACGCCAAAATATTCACAGGCATCGCCAATCGGCAGATTGGTCACCGCCGGCAGCGTCTTCTCGCCCACCCACACATGCCGCGCCTCACGCCGCAGGCGAGTACCTCGGCAATCCGGGCAAGGTTGTGTGCTGAGGAACTTGGCCAGCTCTTCACGCACCGAGGCGGATTCGGTTTCGCGGTAGCGTCGTTCCAGGTTCGGCACGATGCCTTCGAACGGGTGCGAACGTTTGACGATGTCGCCACGGTCGTTCAGGTATTTGAAGTCGACGTTCTGCGACCCGCTGCCGTGCAAGATGAACTTCTGCTGATCGGCCGGCAGTTCGTTGAACGGCACTTCCAGGCTGAACTTGTAGTGCGAAGCCAACGAGCCGAGCATCTGGAAGTAATAGACGTTGCGCCGGTCCCAGCCACGAATCGCGCCTTCCGCGAGCGTCAGTTCGCCATTGACCAATCGCTTGATGTCGAAGAACTGCTTAACACCCAGTCCATCGCAAGTCGGGCAAGCGCCAGCCGGGTTGTTGAAGGAGAACAGCTTGGGTTCCAGCTCGCTGATGGCATGACCGCAGATCGGGCAGGCGAAGCGCGCGGAGAAGATGATTTCTTCGCCGGGCTCGTCGTCCATCGGCGCGACCAGGGCGATGCCGTCTGCCAGCTTCAGCGCGGTCTCGAACGACTCGGCCAGACGCTGTTGCAGGTCGGCGCGCACCTTGAAGCGGTCGACTACCACATCGATCGAGTGCTTCTTCTGCTTATCCAGCTTCGGCAATTCGTCCAGCTCACAGAGCCTGCCGTTGACCCGGGCTCGCACAAAGCCCTGGGCGCGCAGTTCTTCGAAGACCGAAAGGTGTTCGCCTTTACGCTCGCGGATCACCGGGGCCAGCAGCATGAGTTTGCTGCCCTCCGGTTGGGCGAGGACCAGGTCGACCATTTGGCTGACGGTCTGCGCTTCCAGCGGAATGTCGTGATCTGGGCAACGCGGAATACCCACGCGGGCATAAAGCAGGCGCAGGTAGTCGTAGATTTCGGTGATGGTGCCGACCGTCGAGCGCGGGTTGTGCGAGGTCGACTTCTGTTCGATGGAAATGGCTGGCGACAGACCTTCGATGGTGTCGACGTCAGGCTTTTCCATCATCGACAGGAACTGCCGGGCATAGGCCGACAGCGATTCGACGTAGCGGCGCTGGCCTTCGGCGTACAGCGTGTCGAACGCCAGGGACGATTTGCCGGATCCGGACAGGCCGGTGATGACGATCAGTTTGTCCCGTGGCAGGGTCAGGTCGATGTTCTTCAGGTTGTGGGTTCGGGCCCCACGAATCAGGATCTTGTCCAAAGTGGCCTCGCTTGGCGGGCGTCGAAAACGTAGGAGTATACGGCCAAATACTGGATGGATGCACACTATCAAACGAGCGGATGGGTGTCTTACATGAAGAGTCTGTCAGCGGAGCGCGTCAAAGCGTCGCGATATACCCCGTCAATCGATGGGACTGGTAGAATCGCCGCCGGTTCACATGAGGTTTTTCCATGCACGATCCCCACAGCGAACGCATGAGTGGCAGCGAGACCCGCGCAGCAAGCGGTCTGGCCCTGGTGTTCGCCTTCCGTATGCTTGGCATGTTCATGGTGTTGCCGGTACTGGCGACCTATGGGATGGATCTGGCAGGAGCGACCCCGGCCCTCATCGGGCTGGCGATTGGCGCTTACGGCCTGACCCAGGCGATCTTCCAGATTCCTTTCGGCTTCATTTCCGACCGCATCGGTCGTCGTCCGGTGATTTACCTGGGGCTGATCGTCTTCGCCCTCGGTAGCGTGCTGGCGGCCAACGCCGACTCGATCTGGGGCGTGATCGCCGGACGAATCCTGCAAGGCGCCGGAGCGATTTCCGCGGCGGTGATGGCATTGCTGTCAGACCTGACCCGCGAACAGCACCGGACCAAAGCCATGGCCATGATCGGCATGACGATCGGTCTGTCGTTCGCTGTCGCCATGGTTGTAGGACCGTTGCTGACTCGTGCGTTCGGTCTGTCCGGGTTGTTCCTCGCCACGGGTGGCATGGCGTTGTTCGGCATCGTGATCGTCATGTTCATGGTGCCGCGCTCGACAGGGCCGTTGCAGCACCGTGAGTCCGGCGTCGCCCGTTCGGCGCTGATGCCGACGCTCAAGCATCCGGACCTGCTGCGCCTGGACCTGGGCATTTTTGTGTTGCACGCGATGTTGATGTCGAGCTTCGTTGCATTGCCCCTGGCCCTGGTCGAAAAAGCCGGGCTGCCCAAAGAACAGCACTGGTGGGTCTACCTCACCGCGCTGCTGATCTCCTTCTTCGCCATGATCCCGTTCATCATCTACGGCGAGAAGAAACGCAAAATGAAACGAGTTTTACTCGGCGCCGTCGCGACGCTGATGCTCACTGAGCTATTCTTCTGGCAGTTCGGCGATAGCCTGCGGGCTCTGGTGATCGGGACGGTGGTGTTCTTTACCGCGTTCAACTTGCTGGAAGCTTCATTGCCATCGCTGATCAGCAAGGTTTCACCGGCAGGCGGCAAGGGCACGGCGATGGGGGTTTATTCCACCAGCCAGTTCCTCGGTTCGGCGCTCGGAGGGATCCTCGGCGGCTGGATGTTCCAGCACGGCGGTTTGTCGGTTGTATTCCTCGGATGCGCCGGCCTGGCTGCCCTCTGGCTGGCCTTTGCTGTTACCATGCGTGAACCACCTTATGTCACGAGCCTGCGCTTGCCGTTGTCGCCCGAGGCGATCCGCGAAGCGGGTCTGGTTGAGCGCCTGAAGGCCGTCGTAGGGGTAACAGATGCGGTAATCGTTGCTGATGAGGCGGCGATTTACATCAAATTGGACACAGAACTATTGGATCGCACCACCCTTGAGCGCCTGGTGAACAACCCGGCCGGGGCAGCGTGCGTAGCCTAGGAGAACGTTATGGCCCGTGGGGTTAACAAAGTCATATTGGTCGGCACTTGCGGCCAGGATCCCGAAGTTCGCTACTTGCCTAACGGTAACGCCGTGACCAACCTGAGTCTGGCGACCAGCGAACAATGGACCGACAAGCAAACCGGTCAGAAGGTCGAGAAGACCGAATGGCACCGTGTGTCGATGTTCGGCAAGGTGGCCGAGATCGCCGGTGAATACCTGCGTAAAGGTTCGCAGGTCTACATCGAAGGAAAGCTGCAGACCCGCGAGTGGGAAAAAGACGGTATCAAGCGTTACACCACTGAAATCGTGGTCGACATGCAAGGCACCATGCAACTGCTCGGCGGCCGTCCACAGCAGGGCGACCAACAAGGCGGGGGCAATAACTACCAGCAGTCCGCCCCGGCTCCACGCCAGCAGGCTCCGCGCCCGCAGCAGTCGGCACCGCAGCAGTCGCGTCAGGCTCCAGCTCCACAGCAGGCCGCTCCGCAGCCGGCTCCGGATTTCGACAGCTTTGATGACGATATCCCGTTCTAAAAAGCAGCTATCCAGTCAGTAACAAAAAAGCGAAGCCATCTGGCTTCGCTTTTTTGTGGGCGCTATTAACTGGATAACGTCGTCACGTTGGCCCGCGCCACGTGCAGTTTTTTGTAGCTGTCGATCAGGCGCAGATGTCTATCGAGGCCTTCCAGTTTGATGCTGGTCGGCGTCAAGCCATGGAAGCGCACGCTGCCGTCCACCGAGCCGATCACTGCATCCATCCGCTCGTTGCCGAACATCCGGCGGAAATTGGCCTCGTAGTCTTCCAGCTCCAGGTCTTCGTCCAGCTTCATCTCCAGCACCGCGTTGACGGCTTGGTAGAACAAGCCACGTTCAACGGTGTTGTCGTTGTACTGCAGGAACATTTCTACCGCCTCTTTCGCCTCTTCATATTGTTGCAACGCGAGATAGATCAGCAGCTTCAGCTCCAGGATCGTCAACTGACCCCAAGCCGTATTGTCATCAAACTCGATGCCGATCAGGCTGGTGATGTCGGTGTAGTCATCCAGCTCACTTTCCACCAGCCGCTCAACCAGTGCTTGCAGTTCGTCGTCGTCCAGGCGATGCAGGTTCAGGATATCGGCGCGGAAGAACAGCGCTTTGTTGGTGTTATCCCAGATCAGGTCGTCCACGGGATAGATTTCCGAATAGTCCGGCACCAGGATGCGGCATGCCGTCGCGCCGATATGCTCGTAGACCGCCATGTACACTTCCTTGCCCATGCCTTCGAGAATGCCGAACAAGGTCGCGGCTTCCTCGGCATTCGAGTTTTCACCCTGGCCGGAGAAGTCCCACTCCACGAATTCGTAATCGGACTTGGAGCTGAAGAAGCGCCACGACACCACGCCGCTGGAATCGATGAAGTGCTCGACGAAGTTATTTGGCTCGGTCACCGCATGGCCTTCAAACGTCGGCTGGGGCAAGTCGTTGAGGCCTTCGAAGCTGCGGCCCTGGAGCAATTCGGTCAGGCTGCGTTCCAGCGCCACTTCCAGGCTCGGGTGCGCGCCGAACGAGGCGAATACACCGCCGGTACGCGGGTTCATCAACGTGACGCACATCACCGGGAATTCACCCCCCAGGGACGCATCCTTCACCAATACGGGGAACCCTTGCTCTTCCAGCGCCTGAATACCGGCCAGTATCCCGGGGTACTTCGCCAGCACGTTGGCCGGCACGTCCGGCAGGGCAAATTCACCTTCGATGATTTCGCGTTTGACCGCGCGCTCGAAGATCTCCGACAGGCACTGCACCTGGGCTTCGGCCAGCGTGTTGCCGGCACTCATGCCGTTGCTCAGGAACAGGTTTTCAATCAGGTTGGACGGGAAATACACCACTTCGCCGTCCGACTGGCGCACGTAGGGCAGCGAGCAGATGCCGCGCTCTTCATTGCCCGAGTTGGTGTCGATCAGGTGGGAACCACGCAACTCGCCGTCGCGGTTGTAAATCTTCAGGCAGTGCGCGTCGAGTATTTCGGCCGGCAGTTCATCTTTACGGCCAGGCTTGAACCAGCGTTCGTCCGGGTAATGCACAAACGGCGCGTTGGCGATCTCTTCGCCCCAGAACTGGTCGTTGTAGAAGAAGTTGCAGTTGAGTCGCTCGATAAACTCGCCCAGCGCCGACGCCAGCGCGCCTTCCTTGGTTGCGCCCTTGCCGTTGGTAAAACACATTGGCGAGTGCGCATCGCGGATATGCAGCGACCACACGTTGGGCACGATATTGCGCCACGAGGCGATTTCAATCTTCATGCTCAAGTCCGCCAGAATGGCCGACATATTGGCGATGGTCTGCTCCAGCGGCAGATCCTTGCCCGCAATATACGTGCTCGCCTCTGAGGTAGAAGCAGGCATCAGCAACGCTTGGGCATCGGCGTCGAGGTTTTCCACCTCTTCGATCACAAACTCAGGCCCGGCTTGCACGACTTTTTTCACGGTGCAACGGTCGATGGAACGCAGGATGCCTTGGCGGTCCTTGTCGGAGATGTCCGCCGGCAACTCGACCTGGATCTTGAAAATCTGGTTGTAGCGGTTTTCCGGGTCAACAATGTTGTTCTGCGACAGGCGGATGTTTTCGGTGGGAATACTGCGAGTGTCGCAGTACAGCTTCACGAAATAAGCCGCACACAACGCCGACGAAGCCAGGAAGTAGTCGAACGGACCCGGTGCCGAGCCATCGCCCTTGTAGCGGATAGGTTGATCGGCCACCACCGTGAAGTCGTCGAACTTGGCTTCAAGTCGAAGGTTGTCGAGAAAGTTGACCTTGATTTCCATGGGGGATTACCAGAATAACGGCTAGACGATTTGGCCGCCATTATCCGGCATTTCAGCCATAAGTCTTGCGGGCGTCTGTCGATATGTCCACACAGGGTCTTTTTAGTGGGCGACGGAGGGCTCAGTCGAGTATCAGATGCGGCAAGAACCGGCTCGAATCCTTGGTGATCAAGCTGTTGTCCTCACGCACGCCGATCCCCGCCGCTTGATCGCCGATTACCCAGGAGCCAATCAAAGTAAAGCTGTCGCCGAACTGCGGAAGCGGCGCGAACTCCTGAAGGATAAACGGTGCATCGGTGTAGGGCCCGTCCTCTTTCACGATCAGACCGTTAGCGGTTTGCAACTCGATGTTGGCGCCTTCCCGCGAGAAGAACGGCTTGCGCACCCAGCCTTTCGGCACCGCTTTCCCCGGGTCAGTATCGAGGTGCGCCGCGAGCAGGTTCGGGTGACCTTTGTTGAACTCCCACAACAGCGGCAGGATGCCTTTGTTGGAAATGATGGATTTCCAGGCCGGTTCGAAAAACTGCGTATCACTCTGGGCAATCGCGGCACCAAAGGGCTCGTGGAAGATGAACTCCCAGGCGTGCAGCTTGAACAGGTGAGGAATCCAGCGATCCTCCAGGTCGACGAAACGTCCGTCACTGGTCAGGCCGATGTCTTCGATGTCGATATGGCGTGACTCGATGCCGACCTTTTCCGCCACCAGCCGCAGATAATCGGTGGTGCCCTTGTCTTCGACCGAGTCTTTCATCGAGGCGAAGTAGAAGGGCTGCTTGAGCTGCAATTGAGCGAAGGCCTGATGCAGTTTGGTGTCGATGCTGTTGAACTGGTCGGCATGCTTGGGCAGCAAACCGCGTTCGATGCATTGTTCCAGCCAGCCCCACTGAAACGCCGCGGCTTCATACAGGCTGGTTGGCGTGTCGTAGTTGAGTTCCAGCAACTTGGCGGGTCCGGTGCCGTTGTAGGAAAAGTCCATGCGCCCGTAAAGGTGCGGGTGACCTTCGAGCCAGGAGGTGCGAACCATGTCGAAGAATGGCGCGGGAATGCTCAGGCGCTCCAGCAACTCCTCGCTCTGAACCACGCGGGCCGCCAGGTCCATGCACATATCATGGATCTCGGTGGTCGGGTCTTCGAGATCGTTCTCGATCTGCTTGAGCGAGAACTGGTAATACGCGCTCTCGTCCCAGTAGGGTTCGTTGTCGATGGTGTGGAACAGAAAGCCGAGACTCTCGGCGGTCTGTTTCCAGTCAGCACGCTCTGCACAATGGATTTTCTTCATGGCCCGGTTTCCTTAACTGCTCGACCCGCCGCCGCCCCAGCCGCTGCGTGCGCTGGCCTTGCTACCGAAGCCGCCACGGGAAGTGGACGAGGCAACGGAGACCGGCTTGCTGGAAGAAGAGCGGACCGAGTCGGCGTAATTGCTGCTGCCGTATCTCGCCTGATTGGACTTGGTAAACGTCGAGCCCTTGGCAATCCGCTGGCTGAGCGTCGAGTTCGAATAGCTGCCACGATCATCGCGATAGCGGTACACCGGCTCGGAGTAGTAGCTGTTGCGGTTGCTGCTCAGCATGTTGCCGATCAGCAGGCCGGTCAGCAGGCTGCTGGTGGAGAAACCCGAGCCGCCACTGTTCGCTTCCGAGGCCGGTAATTGCGCCTTGGCTGCGTCTACCTGGGATTGCGTGACCTGGCCATCGGCGGTCAGTTCGAAACCGCCCAGCTTGGGGATGAACTTGCCAGCGGAGTCCTGCTGGCACCAGTCGGCGACAAAGTCGGCATCGCAATCGGCCTGGTTGTCGTACACCGGCGCTATGCGGCGGTGCTCGGCCATGGCCGTCATGTAGGCGTCCGAGCAGACATCCACCGGGAGCTTTTCATCGGCACATTGCTGGACGGACTGGAAGTTGTACTTCTTCTGCACCGCGTAGGTTTTTTCCGTCGGCCCGCAGCCTGATATCGCCATGGCGACCGACGCTGCCAGCGAAAGCTGAACGTACTTGCTTCGTTTCATCGGGAGCTCCGGGCGCAATCAGTTCTGGGAAGGAGTCATGCACGCGGCGTTCAACATGCCGACGCTGATGGCCACGGCTGCCACGTAGATGCCGGCCGCGATTTCACCTTTTTTGATGCGCTCGGAGGTGCCTTTGAGCACCAGGCTGGTCACCAGGAACGCCAGCAGTTGTACAAGGGCGGCGATCACCGCCCAGACGACGAAGTCGAGGATACTGATCGAGTAGGCAATCACATTGCTGGCCGGAATGGCGAAACCGATGATGGCGCCGCCCAGGGCGATCGCAGCGGCAACGTTGCCGGAACGGATCAGTTCGAATTCCTTGTGCGGCGTGATGCGGGTGTAGATGAACTGGAACAGGGCGAACAACACGGCAGCGCCGAGGAGGTACGTGACAAACCCGAACACGGCGGCTTTGTTCAGGGAGATGGAGAGTGCTTCTAGCATGGACTTCTTCCTTTTTTAAAACGTGTTCAGGTCGGTTGTGTACAGCGAGATGCCCAGCGACGTGCTCAAACTGATGGTGCCTTCGGCGTCTTCTTCGACGGAAAACAGCAGGAATTCCCGGCGATCGGTCAGGCCGGTTTCGCGAGCGTACAGCATCGAACGGTGCTCGATACTGTAGGACTCGTCCGGATTTTTCAGCTGTTCGCTCAGCGCCACCAACTCTGTCTGGCCATTCTCGGTGCCCCATTCCCGGGTGTATTCGACGCCGTTATGGGTGTAGGTCGGCAGCCCGATCAGGCTTTGCGGACCGGCCAACCGGCGCAGCTCCGCTTCACTGCTGATGGTGATGTAACTGAGGTAATTGAACAGGATCACCGACTCGACCTGCCCGGCAATGTCCCCGGTGGTGTGCACCTGCAGCCAGTAGTCTTCGTCGTTCATGTAATAACGCGACAGCCAGGTCGACTGCCCGAGATCAACGGTGCCGTTGCTCCAGATCTGCTGGGAGCCCGGGATGGTCACCGTGGTATTTCCGTCGAGCAACAATTTCAGGGTGGTGTCGAACATCACGCCTTTGCCCAATCCCAGGCCCAATGGGCCAGTGGCCGCTGGCGGAGTTTCGCTGGCGGTCCATTTCGATTCGGTCGTCGCGTTCGGGGCCTCAAGCCCCATCAACTGTTTAAACCATCCCATTGGAGATTTCCTTGAGGCGAGTGGAGGCGATGTAGAAGAGTTCGCCGCCCTCAACGCGGGTGGCGCTGGGCGGGTTGATCGACGGTTGTGTGGCACCTTTGGCGCGATAGCCAATGAGGGTGGCGTTGTGGTGTTCTTTCATCCGCGCGTACAGGTCGCCGAACGTGGCTTCGAACGCCTCAGGCAGTTTCATCAGGTATTGAGTGGCGCCCTGGCCCACGCACAGCAGTTCATTGATGACCACTGAGGAGCCCGGATCCTGAGAGGCGCGCACCAACATCTCGATGGCCATGCTGGAAGTGCATTCCAGGCTGGGCGCGTAGGCGCTGGCGAGCGCAGCGATTTCACTGTCATTGAAGTGGGCGACCACATGCCCGACAGGCTTCAGTTGATTGACCGCCAGCACGGTGGCCAGGGTCAGGTCGTCTGAATGGGTTCGCACCAGAACGCGTTCGGCACCGGGAACCCCTGCGCGCAGCAGCAAGGCCACAGAGGACAGGCTTTCACCTTTGATGAAGCTCGCTTTGCCCGGCATCGGATTTTCTTCGAGGGTGCAATCGCAAATGACGATCAGGTTGTCGCTCGAGGTTTCGTCCTGAAGCAACAACTCAATGACCCGTTCACTGGACGCGCCTTCCCAGCCGATGAGAACCGTATGGCCGACCTTGCCGGTGAAATCGCCTTTGCCCTTCATGCCTTTTCTCCATGCATCAATGACGCTGCTGGTGGTTTTGCCGATGGCTGCCGTCAGCAGCGCGATGCCCCCGAGCATGACCCAGGTGGCCACGAAAATCCGTCCCGCCGCTGTCTGCGGCGCGAGATCGCCATAGCCGACGGTGAGTGTGGTGGTGAGATAGAAGTAAGTAAACGTGGCGGGATCGGTGAGGTGTTGTTCGCCCAGAAGCACCAGGCCCAGGTAAGCGGTGATCAGGTGTACGCCCAAGGCAATGACCAGGCCTGCCCAACCGAATCGGTGGAAGAGGGAGGAAGCGTACAGGCGCAATAAAAGGAAAATCGACATTTCGTCCCTGACTCCGTGGGTACTTGTTCCTGGCGACTTCATCGCCTCGGCGTCTGAATGCGCAAGTGCGTTTAACCGGCGGCATTAAACCTGCTGCGCGGCGCCGAGAAAAGAACCTTGGCTGCAATAAATCCAGCGAGCGCACCAAACAGATGGCCTTCGAAGGAAACGCCCTGGCGAGGCAGGAAGCCAAAAATCAGACCGCCGTAGAGCAGGGCCACGACGCCGGCCGTTATCAGGTTGCCCCAGCTCCTGTGGAACCAGGCGCGGGACAGGAGGTACGCCCATAACCCGAATACCCAGCCGCTGGCGCCGATGTGTACACCTGTAAAACCGAACAGCCAGACCAGTGAGCCGCCCAGCAGAATAATGATCGCACTGACGGCAATGAACCGGTTGAGCCCTTCGACAATGACCAGGGTGCCCAGGATCAAGAAGGCAACCAGGTTCGCGCTCAGGTGTGCAAAGGACGCGTGCAGGAAAGGCGAGGTGATGATGCCGAGCAGTCCGTGCACGGTTCTCGGGATCAGGCCGAAGGACATGAGGCTGTAGCCGGTCGCTACATTGAACAGTTGCAGCGCGACCATGAAAAGGGCCAGGCCTGCGATTGTCTTGAAACCCTTCAGGGCATCCATCCTTGACCTCGACAGTTGAATGTCCGTCAGTTGAGCGCATTCCATGTGGGAGCGAGCCTGCTCGCGAAGAGGGAGTGTCAGTCGACATCAATGTTGTCTGACATACCGCTTTCGCGAGCAGGCTCGCTCCCACAGGTTATGCGTCCGGCAAAGTTACTCGGCCGATTTTTGCTTCAGGCGTTCCAGTATCGCGTTGGCGCTTCCCGAGTCCGGCGTGATGCCGGCTTCGCGCAGTTTGCGTTCCAGGTCAGTGCCCGTCGACGCATCGGCCAATTGGTCCTGAGCTTCCAGTTCAGCCGCGCGTTGCTGCTGCTTGGCCTGAAGGCGGTTCAGCGTACCGACGGCGGTTTCCAGCTTGCCATTGGCGCCGCCACTGGCGATGGACGCGCTGACCTGGGCTTTCTGTACGCTTTCGCGCGCCTTGGCCATGTCCACTTGCTGACGCAGGCTTTTGATGCGGTTTTCAGCCTTGGTGATGTCTTTGCGCATATTGTCCGCATAACCGCCAAACTCGGTGGCCTGCTTTTGCTCGACGTCCAGCTCATTGGTCAGGGTCGAAATGGCTTCGGCCACTTCCATGGCCAGGTCTTCGCGGTTGGCCTGGATTGCGGCCAGGGCCTTGGATTCCAGGTCCTTGATCTTGGCGTTGTACTCGCTGACGCGGTCAGCCGAGAGTTTGTGCTTGGCCATGATGGTGACCAGCTCACGCTTGGCGTTGGCCAGGGCGCTGTCAGCATCGCGAATTTCCTGGTCGAGGATGCGCAGGGCCTGTTGGTCGACGATCGATTCGCCGACTTCATTGGCACCGCCACGCAGCGCGGTGAACAATTTGCTCCAGATGGACTGAGTCATTGGATATTTCCTGATCCCGAGTAATTAATTGAAGAAACGTTCGAAGGCTTCGCTGGCGCGCTGGACGTTGTCGACGAGGGTTTTGACCTCGGTCACGATGTTCGTCAGGCTGGAGTCGGAGCTCAGAGCGCCGAACATGTTGTAGACAATCTGCCCGTTCGGCATGGACTCGATACCGATCGAGGACAGCGGGAACATCTCCCGGCTGCGCAGCACGGCGTCGTTGAAAGCCGGAATGTCGTTGATGGACTCAACGTCGACCAGAACGGTATCGACGATGATTTGTTCGCCCACCACCGCGATGTAAATCGGCAAGCCACCGAAATCGTTCATTTCCAGCTTGATGCTGGATTCAGAGCCTTGAACGAGAGAAAGCGTAATGTCGTTCGAAACCACTTCGTCCAGGGCCTGGAGGGCGCTGTAGAGGCGATCGATGTTCCAGTTAGTACCTGCGCTCATGTAATTCTCCGACATGAATGAGCCAGCCAGAATCGGTTGGCGAAGCTGTTTCTCCATCTGCTTGAGCAGGCTTCGGTTTTCGGGAAGCACCCAAGTCTCGTGTTTCACATAACCGGCGGCACCCAGGCCCGCGCGCATCTGCTTCATGTAAAAGCTCGATGGCTTCTTCGCGGACGGTTTCGAGCGCTCTCCCTTGCGGCTTGCCGAATCGTTATCGGGCCCCGTGGGAGGACTCGATGGAGAGCTGCTTTTCATGGGGCTGACCTCGTTGTGAAAAACTCACGCGTGAGAAACACTACAGGCAATTTTTGTCACGCTCAATAGCTCACGCGTGAGATTTTTTGTCATACATTTTTCGCCCCACGAAAAAGGCCCGCAGCGCTCAAACGCGGCGGGCCTTTTTGGAATTTGATCAATGCGTTAAGTGGTTAATGGGTGGCCGCCAGGAATTCGTCAGTGGAAATCACGCTCGCATAGGCGAAGCCCAGGGCCGACATAAAGGCGGCGTGAACGTGGGCGGCGGGCACCGTGACGCCGTTGAATTCCAGGTCGCGAGAGGCGCAAGCGTCGTGGATTACGGTGACGGTGTAGCCGAAATCAGCCGCGGCGCGGGTAATGCCGTCGACGCACATGTGGCTCATGCTGCCGACGACCACCAGTTCCTTGATGCCTTGTTCGTCGAGGATCGATTTCAGTTGTGTTTCACGGAACGAGTTGACGAAATGCTTGAGCACCACAGGCTCATCGGCGCGATTCAGGACTTTGGAGTGCAGCTTCGCGCCTTCCGAACCCGGGGTGAAGAACGGGGCGTCGTCGGAGGTGAATTCGTGGCGGATGTGCACCACCGAATCACCGGCATCGCGGAAGGCTTTGATCAACCGTGCTGCGTTGTCCGCCGCGGCATCGGCGCCGACCAGCGGCCACTTGCCTTGGGGGAAGTAGTCGTTTTGGATATCAACTACGATGAGTGCTTGCTTGGCCATGACTGTATCCTCGAAGTGCTTGTTGGAGTGGAATGAAGTATTGGGTCTGGCAGGCCGTCCGAGGATTGGCCGCACCGACAATAGAAGGGGGAAAACTGACAATGGACGCAGAAAGGCCAATCGTCGAACTGGGCGTGCTGATCTATCCCGGTGCGCAGATGGCGGCGGTGCATGGGTTGACGGACTTGTTCGGGGTGGCGAACCGGATTGCCGCCGAGCATCAGGCGGCGCAGTTGCCGTTGCTGCGGGTCAGCCATTGGCAGGTTGATGGCGAACAGACGCCCGAGCGGGTCTACGACAGTCATCCCGCTGCGGACGGCGCGTTGGTGGCGGTGTTGATCCCGCCGTCGATTGCCGGTTTTTCCGAAGGTCAGGCACCGCACGCGCTGATTCGCTGGCTGCGTCAGCAACATGCCAATGGCGCGACACTCGGCGGGGTTTGTGTGGGGTCGATTCTGTTGGCCGAAAGCGGGCTGCTCGACGGTCGCAGCGCCACCACCCACTGGACCTCGGCCAAAACCTTCGCCGAGCGTTACCCGGCGATCAAGCTCAAGGCCGACACACCCATCGTTGACGACGGCGACCTGATCACCACTGCGGGGCTGATGGCCTGGTCCGAACTGGGCTTGCGCCTGGTCAACCGCCTGCTGGGGCCGAGCATCGCCACCAGTACCGCACGGTTTCTGGTGGTGGAACACAGCGACAGCGCAAGTGAATGCGGCAGCAATTTTTCACCCATTCTCAGCCATGGCGACGCCTCGATTCTCAAGGTCCAGCATTGGCTGCAAAGCACCGGAGCGACCGATGTGTCGGTGGCGACGATGGCCGAGCGGGCAGGGTTGGAAGAGCGCACGTTCCTGCGTCGATTTCGCGCGGCAACCGGACTCAAACCCACCGAGTACTGCCAGCACCTGCGGGTCGGCAAGGCCCGGGAAATGCTCGAGTTCACCAACGGCACCATTGATCACATTGCCTGGACGGTGGGTTATCAGGATCCGAGTGCATTTCGGGCGACGTTCAAGAAGATTACCGGGTTGGCGCCCAGTGATTACCGGACACGGTTCGGGGTGGGAGCGAGTCAGGGATGAGCGTCAGTCGTGCAAAATGCCAGAGTTGAAACCCTTGTCGTGCAGAATCAAGCAGGCACGGTGCCATCATGTTTTTCGTAACTGGCTGATTTGAAAAACGTTTGTCTTTGGCCCCCCTTGGCCTGATCTCTGCACCCCTTCTACTACATTCATCAAGCGCAGATTGAAGGGGGACGCATGACCCCAGCAAGCCGCAAAAAACTGGTGGTCGCCCACTCCGTGCGCCCCGAGGCTCCGTTGCACGAAGTGGAAACCAATCGTGCGCTGGCCCGTTGGCTGGCACAGGTCCTGGGGCTTAAATACGGCGGCAGTTACGACCCGGAACTGCACAACGGTCGAGACCTGTATCTGTTGCCAACCCAGACGCTTGTTGGCGTCGCTGCTGCCCGGCGATTGGGCGTCAAAGGGCCGGAGGATTTGTGGGGCGGTTACGTCGACCATGATTTCATCTGCACCAAAGCCATCAGTCACGGGTTACGCAACAAAAATGCTCATGCACCGGAAGGCTGGTCACCGTTGTTTTCCGAACGTGTGCGCAGCGTGGTGCTCGATGGTCTCAGTGTTTTTTCCATGGACGATGCGCGGCCCGCGGCAGAACACCTGCTCTACAGCGGCCCGATCCGCATCAAACCGATTCATGCCTGCGCCGGCCGTGGTCAGGAAGTGATCAAAAGCCTCGACCAGTTTGATGCCATCCTCGCCAGACCCGATGCCAAAGCGCTGTTCACTGAAGGCGTGGTGCTGGAGCAGGACCTGGACCAAGTGATCACCCACAGCGTCGGTCAGAGCTTTATCGGCGACCAGGTGCTGAGTTATTGCGGTGATCAATACTTGACCGAAGACGGTCAGGGCGAGCAGGTTTATGGAGGGTCCAACCTGCTGGTGGTGCAGGGGGACTACGACGATCTGCTCGAACTGGATCTGCCGGACGATGTACGGCTGGCGATCCACCAGGCGCAAGTGTTCGACAGTGCCGCGGACGAGGCTTATCCCGGTTTTTACGCCTCCCGCCGCAACTACGACATCGCCCAAGGTGTGGACAGTAACGGCAAACAGCGCAGCGGCGTGCTCGAGCAGTCCTGGCGGATGGGCGGTGCCAGCAGCGCCGAAGTCGCCGCCTTGCAGAGCTTCGTCAACGACCCCGGGATGCGCGCGATTCGCGTGTCTTCGGTCGAGACTTACATCGACCAGCCGCTGCCGGCGGACGCCATCGAGGTGTATCGCGGGCCGGCGCAAAACAGTGACTTTCTTCTCAAGTACGTAACGGTTAAATCCTATGACGGCTAGAAGCGAAACCATTCAGATCGACATCGACGATGAACAGATGATTGGGACCTTTCTCAGTCCCAAATCGAAAGTCCCCGGCGTGCTCTTTGTGCACGGTTGGGGCGGCAGTCAGGAGCGAGACCTGGAGCGGGCGAAAGGCATCGCCGGTCTGGGTTGTGTTTGCCTGACGTTCGACTTGCGCGGACACACCGGCGGGGCCGGAATTGCGCTGAATCGAGTCACGCGCGAAGACAACCTGCGCGACCTGCTGGCGGCGTATGACCGCTTGCTCGCGCACCCGGCGCTCGATACATCGGCGATTGCCGTGGTCGGCACCAGTTATGGCGGTTACCTGGCCTCGATCCTGACGTCATTGCGTCCGGTGCGCTGGCTGGCGCTGCGGGTGCCGGCGCTGTATCGCGATGATCAATGGCACACGCCCAAACGTGATCTGGACAAGCTCGATTTGCGTGATTACCGCCGCACGTTAGTCCGCGCCGACAGCAATCGTGCGCTGCATGCATGTTCGCAATTTACCGGGGATGTGCTGTTGGTCGAGTCAGAGACTGACGACTATGTGCCCCACGCCACCATCATGAGTTACCGCGCGGCCTGTCAGCAGACTCACTCGCTGACCCACCGGATTATCGACGGCGCCGATCACGCCTTGAGCGAGCCCGTTTCGCAGCAGGCGTACACCTCGATCCTGGTGGGCTGGATCACCGAAATGGTGGTGGGCGAGCGGTTGAGTATTATTCAGTCATCATGAAAACCGATAGATAAAGAACAACACAATCTGTAGCAGCTGGCGAAGCCTGCGTTCGGCTGCGAAGCAGTCGTGAAATCAGACGATGCGGTGTTTCAGGAAGACTACAAACTCAGGTTTTACGACTGCTGCGCAGCCGAACGCAGGCTTCGCCAGCTGCTACAGATTGTGTCGTTCCTTAACTGATCGGCATTAGGCTGTTAGTTCCTAGGTTTCTTCTCAATCCGCAACGACTTGGCCTTGGCTTCCACGATCAGGTACATCACCAGGGTAATCAGTAGCGGCAGGATGAAATAGATCGCCCGATAGGCCAGCAATCCGGCCACCAGGCTGCCTCGGGACGCTTCGTGTTGCAGCAGCGCCACGAACACCGCTTCAAGCACGCCGAGCCCTGCCGGGATGTGCGTAATGACCCCGGCAATCGCGCTGATCAACAACACCCCAAGCACCAGCGGATAATCCAGCTTGCTCGGCAGCAAGGTGAAAATCACCGCCGCCATCAGCGACCAGTTCAGCGCCCCGAGGGCCAGTTGCAGCACCGCCATGCGCAGGGACGGCAGGTCGATTTCTATCCCGCGTATTGCCCACTCCCGTCGCTTGGAAAACTGACACGCTGCCAGATACCCCGCACTCACCAGCAGCAACAACACACCCACACCTTGCAAGGCATCGGTGCTCAGCTTCCAGCCTGGCGGCATTCGCACCAATCCGCTGCTGAACACAGCACCGGCAATCACCATGTAACCGAACCAGTTGGTCGCCAGGCTCAGCCCGAGAATTTTCGCGATGTTGCCCTTGCTCACACCGAGTCGCGAATACAGCCGATAACGCATGGCAATACCGCCGACCCAAGCGCTCAGGTTGAGGTTGAAGGCATAGCTGATAATCCCCACCGGCAGGATCTGTTTCCACGTCAGGTCCTGGCGAATGTAGGTACGGCCGATCAGGTCGAAGCAGGCATAGACCAGAAAACTCACCAAAGTCAGAGCGGACGCGATGATCAGCGTGCGCACTTTGAAATCTGCGAGGTTGTCGAACACTTCATCCCATTCGATGCGCTGGGCAAGCATCGTGAACAGTACGATCAGCGCCAGGAAAAACAGCATTGTCAGCGGCCGTTTCCAGCGGTTCCAGCGGGATTTGGTCGGGTTGTCGGCGTGGGTCGCCGGTTGTGTATCAGAGTGGCTCATCGGGTGTCACTCCCGGCGGAATGGGAAAAGGGTTTCAGGCGCGGCTTGTGCGCCGGCAGCCAACCGGCCCAGGCCGGGAAGTGCCGCAGAAAGTGAAACACCAGAAAGCCGACGGTCATGTGCCAAACCCGTCCGCGCGGGGACTTGTCTGCGGACATGACCTTGCAATGGTTGTTACTCAGGTCTTCGAGGCGCTCGAACAGGTCGCGGTTGAAGGCGCGATCGCGGATCAACACATTGGCTTCCAGGTTCAAGGACAGGCTCAACGGGTCGAGGTTGCTCGAACCGACCGTGCTCCAATCCTCATCCACCAGCGCGACTTTGCCGTGCAGCGGACGGTCGCAATATTCGTAAATCTGCACGCCGGATTTGAGCAGGTAGTCATAGGTCATGCGCGCGGCGAGTTTGGCCGCCAGCATGTCTGGCTGACCTTGCAGGATCAGTCGCACATCGACGCCACGGCGCGCCGCGTTACGGATCTCGCGCAGCAGGCGATAGCCCGGAAAGAAGTAGGCATTGGCGATCACCACCCGGCGCTGGGCACTGCGCAGCACCTGTCGGTAAACCTCTTCGATGTCAGTCGGATGCTCGCCGTTGTCGCGGTACACCAGGCGAACCTGGCCGTCATGATCGGTGAACGCCAGTTCCGAGCGCCGTTGCCTGCGGCGTTGCCACCAATATTTGGCCCGGGCCGGGCGACCGCATTGCAGCAAGGCGAAGTGATGGATATCGGTCACCGCCGGGCCTTGTACTTCCACGGAATAATCCTGCTTGGCCTCAGGGCCGAAGTCAGCCAGATGGTCGGCCGAAAAGTTGATGCCGCCGATAAACGCAATCGTGCCATCGACCACCACGATCTTGCGGTGCAGGCGGCGGAACCAGTTGGTGCGGATGCCCAGATGTTTGGGCGCCGGGTCGAAAATCTGGATGCGCACGCCGGCCTCGCTCAGGGCGGTGAGGTATCCCGTACTCAGCTCACCGCAGCCAAAGCCATCGAGACTGGCAGTGATCCGCACACCGCGTTGAGCGGCGGCGATCAGGACTTCCTGCAGCTCATCACCGACCTTGTCCTCAAACACAATGAAGGTTTCCAGCAGGATTTCAGTCTTGGCCTGACGCATGGCCTCGAACACCCGAGGGAAATACGCTTCGCCGTTTTCCAGCAGCTCTAAGCGGTTGTTGCCTTGCCAGCCATATTCGATGTCGACCACGCCCGGTTCACGGATCGGCGGGGTTGTGGATAAGTGCTCCACCTCGGTTTTATCCATCGACGGGCTGCTCATAGCTCGATCTCCACCGATAGCGGTGCATGGTCGGAAAGGTGTGACCAGGGTCGCGCGGCCAGCACTTGCGGCTGACTGGCCTTGAGGTTGCGCACATAGATGCGGTCAAGGCGCAACGCCGGCAAGCGCGCTGGAAAACTGCGCGCCGGTTTGCCGTGGAGTTCGGCGAAAACCTCCCGTAGACCGCTGGGTTTGAGCAGTGCGTCGGCACGCTGGCGCCAGTCATTGAAGTCTCCGGCAACGATCACCGGGGCATCGTTGGGCAGTTCTTCAAGGCGCTGGGCCAACAACTTGAGTTGCTCGGTCCGGTGAGTTTCGCGAAGCCCCAGATGCACACAAATGGCATGCACTTCCTGGCCGTCACCCGGCAGGCGTAGCACGCAATGCAGAATGCCGCGGTTCTCGTGGCCGCTGATGGAGACATCGAGGTTGTCGTGGCGAATGATCTGGAATTTCGACAGCAGTGCATTGCCATGATCGCCCGCCGGATAGACCGCATTGCGCCCATAGGCGAACTGCGGCCACAGGGTGTCGGCGAGGAATTCGTATTGCGGCATCGCCGGCCAATTGCTGTAGCGCTGGGGGTGATGCTCGTGGGTGCCGTGGACTTCCTGCAAAAACACCACGTCGGCGGACACGCTGCGCACCGCTTCGCGCAATTCGGGCAGGATGAAACGCCGGTTGAGCGCGGTGAACCCCTTGTGCGTATTGACCGTCAGCACGGTAAAGCGGCGCACGGCGGTGATGATGGGTTGCTGTTCGTCGGTGGTGCCGACCGGTTCGGAAATGCTCATGACAGCACTCCTTCGGCGGCCCGTTCACCGGGTCGGGTAGCGAGGTCTTTATCCAGATGAAAGCGCTCCAGCAAGCGGCGGGCATCGAAGGGCGCGCGGACTTTGATGTCGTTGTCGAAATAGCAGAACACCTCACGGGACTTGCGTGCCTTGGGCTTTTGCCGGGGGGCGATCAGCTGCGGGTCGGGCGGTTGCTGGCCGTGGTACCAGGCTTCGATCCGGTCACCCCAACGCTTCAGCGCCTCGGGGGTGTAACCGCTGGCATAGAGTTCTTCGGCACCGTGCAGGCGCAGGTAAACGAAGTCGCTGGTGAGGTCTTCGCGGTACGGCCATTTACCGGCGGTGTCGGCGATAACCAGCGCAGCATTGTGGCGTTTGAGCAGGCGGATGAAGGCGGGGTCGACGAAGCTCTCGTTTCTGATTTCTACGGCATGACGTAAAGGTTTTTTCCCGTAGGCCTTCAGGCTGGCGTGACCGTTCACGTGGGAATCATGCTGGCGGGCGAGGGCGGCAGCCTCTTCGGTGTTGTGGGGTAACTGCTCCAGAAAGGTCTCGAACAACTCGGCATCGAATTTGAAGTTGGGCGGGAATTGCCAGAGGATCGGGCCGAGTTTTTCTTTGAGTTCAAGCACCCCGGAGGCGAAGAAATTTGCCAAAGGTTTACGGATGTCTCGCAGTCGCCTGATGTGGGTGATGAAACGCGGGGCTTTGACGCTGAAAACGAAGCCCCTTGGGGTTTCGGCGTACCACTGGGCATAACGTTCGGGCCGTTGCAGGGCGTAAAACGATCCATTGATTTCGATGCTGTTGACCGCCCGAGAGGCGAATTGCAATTCGCGCTTGTGGGTCAGCCCCTTTGGGTAGAAATCCCCCCGCCAGGGCGTGTAGCGCCAGCCTGAAATGCCAATGTGGATCGCCGCCATGTCGCCTCCCGTCTAATGGTCTTCGGACTGCCCCTGTCTTTTGATGACTGCGGGGCGGACGAGAAAGTTTCGACGGGACTACGGACGGTTAATGCTCAATAGACCACACAAATCAAATGTGGGAGCGAGCCTGCTCGCGATGACGGAGTGTCAGTCAGCATCTCAATCGACTGAAAGTCCGCTATCGCGAGCAAGCTCGCTCCCACAGGGTTCATCAGTGGCCTGTGACTACTCGGGTTAAACCTTCAGCGGGTTCGGCATACACCGGACCCAACCGATCAAGACGACCGCTCCACATGGTCAATGCCAACGCGACCAACACCACCAAACCACCAATCCATGCGGTGTGAATCAGGCCCATGTGAGCAACGATCAAGCCACCGCCCCACGCGCCACCAGCAATACCGAGGTTGAACGCGGCAATGTTCAGGCCCGACGCCACGTCCACCGCATGCGGGGTGTGATGTTCGGCCTGACGCACCACGTAAACCTGCAGGCCCGGCACGTTGCCGAACGCAACCGCACCCCAGACCAGCACGGTGGCCAGGGCCAGCCATGGATTGCCGGCGGTGAAGGTCAGTACGAACAACACGGCAGCGAGCAGGGCGAAGATGATTTTCAGGGCGCTGATCGGGCCGCGTTTGTCCGCCAGTTTGCCGCCCCAGATGTTACCGACGGCCACCGAGATGCCGTAGACCAACAACACCAGGCTGACGGTGCTGGCGCTGAAGCCGGAAATGTCCTGAAGAATCGGTGCCAGGAAGGTGAACGCAATGAACGAGCCGCCGTAACCGACCGCGGTCATGGCGTACACCAGCAGCAGACGGGGTTGCTTGAGCACCTGCAATTGCTGCAACAGTGAAGCTGGTTTGCTGTGGGCAATGTTTTTCGGCACGTAAAGCAGGCTGCCGATGAACGCGATCACACCCAGTGCAGACACCGCGAGGAAGGTTTCACGCCAGCCGAAATGCTGACCGATAAAGGTCCCCAGCGGCACGCCGGTGACCAGTGCCACGGTCAGGCCGGTGAACATGATGGCGATCGCGCTGGCGGCTTTTTCCTTCGGCACAAGGCTGGTGGCGATGGTCGAGCCAATCGAGAAAAACACCCCATGGGCCAGGCCGGTGACGATCCGCGCAATGATCAGCGACTCGTAACTCGGCGCTTTCCAGGCCAGCAGGTTGCCGAGGGTGAACAGCACCATCAGCGACAACAGCAGCATTTTGCGTGGGACTTTTCCGGTGAGGGCGGTCAGCACCGGGGCGCCAATGGCAACGCCCAATGCGTAGAGGCTGACCAGCAGGCCGGCGGACGGCAGGCTGACGCCAAGGTCGGCGCCGATGGTGGGTAACAGGCCAACGATGACGAACTCGGTCGTCCCGATGGCGAAGGCGCTGAGGGTCAGCGCGAGCAAGGCAATGGGCATGGCTGCAACTCCGGTGGATTGATTGATGGAGCGCAGTGTCCGGGTTTGGGCTGTGTGGAAAAATAGAGGGATGGGCATTTGATATTTGCGTATAGATCAAATATCGAAAGGGTTAAAGGTTTTTCAGCTGCAACGCAGACCCTGTAGCAGCTGGCGAAGCCTGCGTCCGGCTGCGCAGCAGTCGTGAACCCTGAGTGCACGGTGAATCTGACACACCGCAGTGTCTGACTTTACGACTGCTGCGCAGCCGGACGCAGGCTTCGCCAGCTGCTACACGGATTGCGTTATGGCCGCGTTAGCTGGTTATCTCCAGGCCAAAACCGAACTTGCCTACAATTCCCCGATCAGTTCCTTACAGACCCTTATGCAGGAGCGCCGCGTTTGTTCAAGTTCAAGACCGCGATACTACTGGGGGCATTGCTGATTCTGGGTAGCAACGAGCTGGAGGCTGCCGCACTGCCGGGTGTGCCGGCCACCGCCACGACCCCACTGGCCCACCCCGAACCGCTGGTACAGGGTGGTTTGCTGGGGGCCATCAGTTCGAGCATTGATCAAGTCCAGGGAAAACTCGATCTCAACGAGGACCTGTTGGACGCCTGGCGTCTGCGTGCAGACCGGGCGGCCGTTGAGGTGGATCAACTGGTCAATCATCCGTCGTCCCGCTCGAGCTGGAGCGTGGCGGGGGATTTCCTGCTGTTGTCCGGTGTGTGGATCGGCGTTTTCGCGCTGCTCTGGTTGCTTGGCGGACTGCTCGCCAAACGTCTGTGCCAGAACCGCCTGCTGCTCACTCGCGAGCGCGGTCAGGCATTACTGGGTTATGTGTTGCCCTACACGGTTCCGGCGCTGATCAGTCTGCCGCTGACGCTGTATGTCAGCCACTTCCTGCAAGTCTCCGCCGGCCGGGCGCTGGCATTGTGTTTCGCCTATGCCACCAGCAGCGGCATTTTCGCCGCGTCGTTGCTGTTGTCGGTGGTGGTGCTGTTCAATGCCGGCCACAAGCGCCGGGCGGTGCAGATTATTCGTCAGTACAGCCCACGCCCACTCTTTTTGATGGGTTTCCTCGTGGCCCTGAGCGACGCCTTGACCAGCCCGCAGATCGCCCGCCTGCTCGGAGGCAATCTCACCAGCAGCGTCGCGGTGTTCACCGGGGTGGCGGCCTCGGTCACCTTTGGCTTTTTGGTGATCAAGATGCGCCGTCCGGTCGCCCATCTGATCCGCATTTTGCCGTCATCCCAGCGCCTCAGTCAGCCGGCCTTGCGTGAAATGCTGCGGATCTTTTCCGGGCTCTGGTACTGGCCGATTTTGTTGATGGTGCTGGTGTCGGTGATCAACCTGATCGGCATTGGCGATGACAACCAGAAAGTACTGCGCTGTGCGCTGTTTACCACGGTGTTGCTGATTGCGACGGTGTTTCTCAGCACGTCGCTGCATCACCTGTTCAAGTCGCGCAGTGAGTTGGCCGTGCGCCGCAGCAGTGCCTACAAAGAACGCTTTCTCAGCCTTTCGCACGCGTTGCTGCGGATCGCCCTGGCAATCGTGTTCATCGATGTCCTGGGGCGCATCTGGGGCGTGTCGCTGTTCGAGTTTGCGGTGAGCAATTCGGTCGGCCGGGCGATCAGTGATTCCCTGAGCCGTATCGGTTTGATTTTCCTGGTGACCTGGATGGGCTGGGTGGTGTTGGACACGGCGATTCAGGAAGCCCTGAAACCACCCGTTAACAAACGCTCGGCGCGCCAACCCAGTACCCGAACCAAAACCATCCTGCCGCTGCTGCGCAACGCGATCAAAATCATTCTGGTGGTGATCTGCGCCATCACCACCATGGCGAACCTCGGGATCAACGTTGCACCCTTTCTGGCCGGTGCCGGTGTGGTGGGGCTGGCGATCGGTTTCGGTTCCCAGCAGCTGGTGCAGGACGTGATCACCGGGTTGTTCATCATCATCGAAGACACATTGTCGATTGGCGATTGGGTGGTGCTCGACTCTGGCCACGCCGGCACCGTTGAAGGCCTGACTATTCGCACCTTGCGCCTGCGCGACGGCAAGGGGTTTGTGCACTCGGTGCCGTTCGGTCAGATCAAGGCCGTGACCAATCAATCGCGGCAATTCGCCTATGCGTTCTTTTCGGTGCAATTCACCTACGACACCGATGTCGACAAGGCTATCGAGTTGATCCGCGAGGCAGGGGATTCCATCCGCGACGATGCGTTCCTCAAGTACAACCTGCAAGGGCCGCTGGATGTGTTCGGTGTCGACAAGATGGACCTCAACGGCGTGGTGCTGACGGCACAGTTCCGCACCGTGTCGGGTGGGCAATACGCGGTGAGTCGGGCGTTCAACCAGCGTTTGAAAAAGCTTGTGGATAACAGCCCGTGGGTGCATTTCGCGCAGACTTATCCACAGCAGGTCTTGATGCCCAGGCAGGCTGTTGAGCCACCGCAAAGCGATGGGCTTGCATCGGAGCATTCATCGGTGTTCTTGCCGGATCAGCCGCGCACTCAATAATTTTGGTGCGCTTACTGGCCTCTTCGCGAGCAGGCTCGCTCCCACATTTGAGCGCATTCCCCTGTGGGAGCGAGCCTGCTCGCGAAGAGGCCGGTGCCGACAACATCAATGCCGGATCAGTTTGTTATGCAGTTCGGCACTGTCTTGCTGATCCAGCTTCAGCCAGAAAATCTGCTTACCGGCAATCTCGGCAGCGGCCGGCAATCCATCGCGATACACCAGCCGATTGCTCGCTAGCGCCGGCACCTTCGCGCCCGGTAGAAGCGTCCCGGCGAGGTTCAGCGGATCAACTCCGCACACGGCAATCAAACTCCCGTCATGCGGCCGTCGTCGCACCTCACGCAGTAACGGTATGGCCTCGGGCAACGCAAACTGTTCACCGGCCAAGCCACTGACAAACCGCCCGCCGCGAATCTCGCCTCGAGCTTCCAGGCGATGGAACGTGCGCAGCAATTCTCGCCAGCTCGGCAACCACTCCGCTTCACGTTCCAGCAGGCGCCAGAACACCACGCCGTAGCGCCGGAGCAAGGTCATGGCGATATGTTCAAGGGTGTCAGTCGGCGTGGGCGCCGGTCGTTTGTTATCCACAACCGGTGCAGGCGCCCCGCGTCGCAGCAAGGCCCAGCGCCCGGCATCGTCCATCCCGCCGACAAACGCCCCGCGCCCGCGTCGGCTGCTGCGATTCTGGCGTTTGCTGGCCGGGGTGATCAGCGCTCGCAGACCGGCGAAGCTGTCGGCGTTCACCAGCCCGGCGCCTACCAATTCCTGCAGGGCGATTTCCAGCTCCGAGCGCAGCAGGTGGGCTTCGTGAGTCAGCTCATCGAAAAACAGCGCGCCGTGTTGGCTGAGGGCTTCGTAGACTTTTTGCGTTTTGGGTGACAGTTCGCTGACCGGCGTCTGCTCGGTCAACCCGCTCCACAACCCGACCTGACTGCGCGGCAGCAGCAGAATCGGTGTGCTGCGCAATGCCGTGCTGGCGCTCTTGTTGCGTGCGGTCAGGCGAGTCCAGACCAGTTTGCCGCTGCGACACAGGTCATCCAGCCAACTCGCTGAATAGTCTTTTATTCGCGCCGGCAAAATATCGCTGTCCCAGGCTGAAGCGGCGGCGGGGTAGCCTTCGAACTGACCGACTATCGCGGGCAATATTGCGCTGCCCTGACCTTGGGTCGCGGTGGACAGATGCTGCCAGTCGAACAGGAAACGCATGAAATCCTGCAACGCCACCGGCTCGATTTCCCGCCGCAGACGCTTGACGGTGTAGCGGTGAATCCGCGCCAGCAGGTGCCGCTCGCACCATTCTTCCTCACCCGTGCCGGGCGTGAATTGACCGCGCAGCACATAGCCTTCGCGCTCCAGTTGCGCCAACGCCTGGGTGACTTGAGTCGCCGCTAAACCGAGCGGTTCGGCAATCGCGTTCAGCGGCAACGGACCGAACGCGCTGAGCCGCGCACGAATCACTTCCAGCACCGCTTCGTCCGCCGTCCAGACTTCATCGAATCCGGGCAACGCCTCCAGCGGTGGCTGCAAAATCGCGTGTGGATAAATCGCGTTCAGGCAAGTCAGCCGCTCCAGTGCCAACCATAGCGCTTGCCCGGCATTGACTTGCAAGCGGCTGGCGCGACCGCTGTCAGCCAGGGCGTTTAGCCAATCGAGCCAGTCTGGATTAGCCAGGGCCTCGGCGTCGGAGATGCAGGCGAGGCTCATCAACGCCTCATGCATTTCATCGACACCAGTCGGCGTTGGCCAAGCTTCCTCACGCACCGCTTGAATCGCGTCTGCATCCAGCGCACCGAGGTCGTCGGTGGACTGGGGATCGCTCCAGCGGCGATTGAGCACTGCTTGAGTGCGGCGCTCTTCCAGCGGCGCATCATCGAGAAAAGTGTAGGGGCGGGCACTGAGAATTTCCGCTGCCAGCGGCGAGGGGCGGGTAAGTCGCGGCTGATCAAGCGGATGTCGCCACGTTCCATGCGTCGCAACAACGCCAGCCAGCCTTCGCTGTCCATGGCTTCGTGCAGGCAGTCGTCGAGGGTTTGCTCCACCAGTGGATGGTCGGGAATTTCCCGTTCGCCGCCGAGGTTTTCCACGCAGGCCATCTGGTCGGGAAATACGCTGGCGATCAGGTCTTCGCTTTTCATTCGCTGGATCTGCGGCGGGACTTTGCGTCCGCCACTGTAGCGTGGCAGCGCCAGCGCGACCCCGGCATTCCAGCGCCAGCGCACACCGAACAGCGGCGCATCGAGCACGGCTTGAATCAGGGTGTGCTCGGCGCTGTTGCTGTGCAGGTAGCGCCAGACATCATCGAGTTCAAAACTGTGGCTGGTCGACAGCGACAGGACGATGGCGTCTTCGCTGGCGGCGGCCTGCAATTCGAAGTTGAAGGTGCGGCAGAAGCGCTTACGCAGGGCCAGGCCCCAGGCGCGGTTGATGCGGCTGCCGAACGGCGTGTGGATGATTAATTGCGTGCCGCCGGACTCGTCGAAAAAACGCTCCATCAGCAGCGTGTCTTGTGACGGCAGGGCGCCCAATGTCAGGCGCGCACGGGCCAGGTAATCGACCAATTGTTCGGCACTGGCCAGGTTCAGACCGAGGGTGTCGGTCAGCCAGTCGATCGCGGGCTGCAAGTGACCGGGTGTGGCGCCGAGCAGCTCATCGAGTTGCGCTTGCAGGCGGGCCACGGCGAATGACAGTTCCGCACTGCGGCCCGGCGCTTCGCCGAGCCAGAATGGAATGGTCGGCGGTTGGCCCTGAGCGTCTTCGACCCGGACCTTGCCGGTTTCGACCCGCAGAATTCGGTAGGAGGTGTTGCCCAATTGGAAGACATCCCCGGCGATGCTTTCCACTGCAAAGTCTTCGTTGACGCTGCCGATGTTCAGCCCTTGGGGTTCGAGCAAAACGCTGTAGTCGGCGTTGTCCGGGATCGTCCCGCCGCTGGTCACGGCCGTCAGCTTGGCGCCCCGACGACCGCGCAAGGTGCGGGTCACGGCGTCGCGGTGCAGGTAAGCGCTGCGGATGCCCAGGCGACCGTTGTAGCCTTCGGCGAGCATCTGCAGCAGCGCTTGATAGTGTTTTTCGTCGAGTTCGCTGTAAGGCGAGGCGTTGCGGAACATCTCCAGCAATGCCTGCTCCTGCCATTCCTGGCAGCTGACCTCGGCGATGATTTGTTGCGCGAGTACGTCTAGCGGTGCCTTGGGGATCAGTAACGTGTCGAGTTCGCCGCGCCGCACGCAGTCGAGCAGGGCGGCGCATTCGATCAGGTCGTCGCGGGTGGTGGCGAACAAACGGCCCTTGGGCGTGCCGCCGACCTGGTGCCCGGAACGGCCGACCCGTTGCAGAAACCCGGCGATCGAGCGTGGCGAGGCAATCTGGCAGACCAGGTCGACATCGCCGATATCAATCCCCAGTTCCAGGGACGCCGTGGCAATCAATACTTGCAGCTCACCGCGCTTGAGCCGCTGTTCGGCGTCGAGACGAAACTCCTTCGCCAGACTGCCGTGATGGGCGGCCACCGCGTCTTTGCCGAGGCGTTCGCTCAAGTGACGGCTCAGGCGTTCGGCGAGGCGTCGGGTGTTGACGAAAATCAGCGTGGTGCGGTGTTCGCGGGCGAGGGCGGCGAGGCGGTCGTAGACCAGTTCCCAGATGTCGTTGGCCATCACCGCCGACAACGGCACGGGCGGCACTTCGATGTCCAGATCCCGCGGGCGGGCGTGGCCGATGTCGATGATTTCGCACGCGCGATCACGGCCAACCAGAAATTGCGAGACGGCCTCAATGGGTTTTTGCGTGGCAGACAGGCCGATCCGCATCAGCGGTTGCACGCACAACGCTTGCAGTCGCTCGAGGCTCAGGGCCAGGTGACTGCCGCGCTTGCTGGCGGCGATCGCGTGAATTTCGTCGACGATCACCGTGCGGGCGGTACTGAGCATTTGCCGACCGGAGTCGGAGCCGAGCAGCACGTAAAGGGATTCCGGGGTGGTCACCAGAATGTGCGGGGCGGTCTTGCGCATCGCCGAGCGGTCTTTTTGCGGCGTATCACCGGTGCGCACGGCGGTGTTGATCTGCAGTTCGGGCAGGCCCATCACGCGTAACTGCTCGGTGATGCCGGCCAGCGGGTTTTGCAGGTTGATCTGGATGTCGTTGGACAAGGCCTTCAGCGGCGAAACGTAGACCACCAGGGTTTCATCCGGCAGATGGCCGCCGTTGGCCATTGCGCGGTGGACCAGGTCGTCGATGACCGCGAGGAACGCGGTGAGGGTCTTGCCGGAGCCCGTGGGTGCGGCGACCAGGGTCGAACGGTGCTGGCGGATCAACGGCCACGCCCGGGCCTGGGCGGCGGTGACCGTCGGGAAGGTGCTGCTGAACCAGGCGCTGACGGCGGGGTGGAAGCCTGCCAGGGCACTGTCCGTCGGGATTGGCAGATTCATGTCCTGATTTATGCGGGCGAGTCGGGGAAGTTGCAAGTACCACTCGGGATCTGCGTCGATCCTTATGGCCCCTTCGCCGGCAAGCCGGTCTCGCTCCCACAAGGGATTTGTGTGCGCCCTGGATCTAATGTGGGAGCGAGACCGGCTTGCCGGCGATGAGGCCAGTAGCAGCGCCACAATTCCCGAGGATCTACACTTTACGGATGACGGTTGCGCACTAAACCCGCAAAATGCAACGATTCCGGCAACTATCGACGGCATCGCCCGCGAGCGGTGTCGATAAAGCCATTGTTTCAATCAGACTGGGCCTGCTGACTCTATGCGAATGCGCCTTATGTTACTGGGCGGCGGAAATGCCCTTGGGCAGGCGCTGATTCGCCTCGGTGCGGAGGAAGACATCGGCTTCCTCGCCCCCCGCCCACCGCAAGACGGCTGGGATGCCGCGAGCCTGACGCAACTGCTCGACGACACTCGTCCAGACGCGTTGATCAACCTCGCCTATTACTTCGACTGGTTTCAGGCGGAGACGGTCAGCGAACAACGTCTGGCCGGGCAGGAGCGGGCGATCGAGCGTCTGGCCGAACTGTGCCAGCATCACAACATCGTGCTGCTGCAACCGTCGAGCTATCGCGTGTTCGATGGCTCCCGGGCGACGGCCTACAGCGAAAAGGACGAACCGGTGCCCTTGGGCCTGCGCGGTCAGGCCTTGTGGCGGATCGAACAAAGCGTGCGCGCCACCTGCCCGCAACACGTGTTGCTGCGCTTTGGCTGGCTGCTGGATGACAGCCCCGACGGCACCCTCGGGCGTTTCCTCGGCCGCGCCGAACTGCCTGAAGAATTGCTGATGGCTGATGACCGTCGGGGCAATCCGACGCCGGTGGATGACGCCGCGCGGGTGATTATCTCGGTCCTCAAGCAACTCGATTGCTCGGCGCCGCTGTGGGGTACCTACCATTACGCCGGGCATGAGGCGACCACGCCGCTGGCACTTGGGCAGGCGATCCTCACCGAAGCACGCGCGCTGCACCCGCTGGCCATCGAAGCGCCGACCGCCCAGGCTCACGCCGCCCGGCCCGACGCCGCCGAAGAACCGCAACACGCGGTGCTGGCCTGCAAGAAAATTCTGCACACTTTCGGGATCAAGCCCCGCGCCTGGCGTGCGGCACTCCCGGGCTTACTGGATAGGTTTTATCGCCATGGCTGACGGCCCTGTTTTAATCACCGGCGGCGCCGGTTTCATCGGCTCGCACCTCACCGATGCCTTACTCGCCAAGGGCCATTCGGTGCGCATTCTCGATGACCTCTCCACCGGCAAGCGCAGCAATTTGCCGCTGGACAATCCCGGCGTCGAACTGATCGTGGGCGATGTCGCCGACGCCGCGCTGGTAGCGCGGGCGATGGTCGGTTGCAGCGCTGTGGCGCACCTGGCCGCGGTGGCGTCGGTGCAGGCGTCGGTGGATGATCCGGTGAAGACCCACCAGAGCAATTTCATTGGTTCGCTGAATGTCTGTGAAGCCATGCGCCAGGGCGGCGTCAAGCGGGTGCTGTATGCGTCCAGTGCAGCGGTCTACGGCAACAATGGCGAAGGCGAGTCGATCGACGAAGACACGCCCAAGGCACCGTTGACGCCCTACGCGTCGGATAAATTGGCGAGCGAGCATTACTTCGATTTTTACCGTCGCCAGCATGGTCTGGAGCCGGTGGTGTTCCGCTTCTTCAACATCTTCGGCCCACGCCAGGATCCGTCCTCGCCGTACTCCGGGGTGATCAGCATTTTCAGCGAGCGTGCGCAGAAGGGCCTGCCGATCACGGTATTCGGTGACGGTGAGCAGACTCGCGATTTCGTTTACGTCGAAGACCTGGTCGACTTGCTGGTGCAAGCGATCGAGAAACCGCAGGTCGAAGTCGGCGCGGTGAACGTCGGCTGGAACCAGGCCACGACCCTCAAGCAAATGCTTGAAGCCCTTGAAACGGTGGTCGGTCAATTGCCACCGGTGAGCTATGGCCCGGCGCGCTCCGGTGACATCCGCCACTCGCGAGCGAACAATCAGCGTTTGCTGGAGCGCTTTACCTACCCGGAGCAGACACCGATGCATGTCGGCCTGGCGCGGTTGTTGGGGCGTTGAGGTTTCCGTGGGCATGAAAAAGGCGCCTTTCGAGGCGCCTTTTTTGTGTGGCAATTTTAGAACTTGTAACCCAGGCCAACCATGTAGATGAACGGGTCCACGTCCACATCGACCTTGGCGCGAGTGCCCGGAGCCACTGCGTTATTGTCCACCGTCGCGGTGGTGTCAATGTCGATGTAGCGTACCTGGGCGTTGATCAGGATGTTGTCGGTCAGCATGTAGTCGGCGCCGACCTGGAACGCCATGCCCCAGGAGTTATCCGCCTTGAAATTGCTGAAGCCGTTGGCGCTGGCTTCGCTGCCAACGTGTTCGTCGTAGATCCAGGTGTAGTTGATACCGGCGCCGACATACGGCTGGAATGCGGACTTCGCGTCCAATGGGTAGTACACAACGCTCAAGGTCGGCGGCAGGTGTTTCAGGGAACCGAGTTTGCCGTTGGCCGCGGGCAGGGCGGTGCCTTTGATCTTCACGTCATGCTCGAACGGGGTGGCCGCGAGCAGCTCAATCCCCCAGTGGCTGTCGAGCATGTAAGCGAAGTTCAGACCCAGCTGCGTGTCGCTGCTCATGGTGGCCTTGCCACCCAGGTCCGTACCGGCCAGCGGGCCTTGATCAACCTTGACGCTGGAACTGTCGGCTTCTGGGTTGACGGTGATTGCACCGGCGCGAAGGATGATGTCACCCGCTTCGTGGGCGTAAGCGAGTGGGGCTGCGAGCGCGAGGGCAAACAGCGAAGCGCTGAGCAAGGACTTGTGCATGGAGGCTCCAAAGGACGTTAAAAATTTTTGATGTCCAATGGTACGGAGGCGTCTGATACGGTCTTTTGACTCAGCTCAATGAAACAGTGATGGCCCCAAAAGATCGCAACCTTCGGTAGTTCCTACAGGATCGGGTTTGCACGCGGTCAAGGTAGGAGCTGCCGAAGGCTGCGATCTTGGCGATATCAACGGTAAGAATAACTACCGGTTTCACTCCGGCAGTTCATACACATAAATCTTGTCCGCCTCCATCTGATACCCGGCATCCGCCAACTCGCTGGTCGAGGCCTTGACCTGCAACGCACCCTCGATCCAGTACGGCTGATACAACTCGTCGAGCTTCACACCCACCTCGCTTTTGACGTGCACGATCTGGTTCGACGGCGGTGGCGGCACGTGGATGCAGGCGCCGAAATAAGGCACCAGCAGAAACTCGGTGGTGCGACCTTCTTCACTCACTTCCAGCGGCACGATGTAGCCCGGTAAACGAATGTGCTGACCGTCGAGGCTTTTCACCACCGGTGCATTGGGCATGTCTTGCTTGGCCGCGGGCGCCGATTCGGCGGCCAATGCGCTGCCCATTTGCGACAGGTCGTGCAGCGGCGTCATGTTCGGCACTTCCGGTGCGGCGTCCGGCGGGATCATTTCCGACCACGTCAGGTCTTTCGGCTCAGCCGCCCATAGGGGCAAGGCGACCAGCATCAACAGCGCAAGTACAGCGCGGGGCATGTTCAACGTCCTCATAAACGGATCGACAGGCCATCGGCCAGGGATTGGCGATACGCACGCCAGGCCGGCACGCTGCCCATCAGCAACGCGGCGATCAGGATGCCACCGAGCAGCGTCCATTCATATTCGCTCGGCCAGGCCAGCGGCAGGTACAAGCCGTAATTGGCTTGCACATAACCTTGGGCCAGGGCGATGCCCACATACAAAAGACCCACCCCGGCAATCACGCCCGACAGCGCCAAGGCAAACGCCTCCAGCACCAGCAACGTCGCGATGTGCCACGGCCGGGCACCCACCGAACGCAGAATCGCCATCTCCCGACGTCGTTCGTTGAGGCTGGTGAGGATCGCCGTGAGCATGCCGATCAACCCGGTCAGCACCACGAACAGCGAGACCACGAACAAGGCCTTTTCTGCCGTGCTCATCAAACTCCACAGCTCTTGCAGCGCCACGCCCGGCAGGATCGCCAGCATCGGTTCACCCCGAAATTCGTTGATCTCACGCTGCAGCGCGAAGGTCGAAATCTTGCTGTTGAGGCCGAGCATGAACGCGGTGATCGCTTGCGGCGTCAGGTCCATGTTGCGTGCCTGATCGGCGCTGATCCGACCGTTGCCGCGTGCCGGCACGCCGTTGTGCCAGTCGATGTGAATCGCTTCCATACCGCCGAGGCTGATGTGCAACGTGCGGTCCACCGGGGTGCCGGTGCGTTTGAGAATGCCGACCACGGTGAAGGGCTTGTCGTCGTGCTTGACCAGGCTGATCACCGCCACGCCGTGGGCCAGCACCAGTTTGTCGCCGAGTTTGTAGTGCAGCGCATCGGCCACTTCGGCACCGAGCACTACTTCAAACGGATCGGTGGCGAAGGCGCGGCCGTCGGCCAGTTCCAGGTGTTGCTGATGACCGTATTGGTAATGCTCGAAGTACGCCTCGGTGGTGCCCATCACCCGGTAACCGCGATGGGAGTCGCCGAGGGACATCGGGATTGCCCACTTCACTTTCGGGTTGTTGGCGAAGTGTTCGAAGCTGTCCCAACGAATGTTGTTGGTGGCATTGCCGATGCGGAACACCGAGTACAGCAACAGGTTCACTGAGCCGGAACGTGCGCCGACGATCAGGTCGGTGCCGCTGATGGTGCTGGCGAAACTGGCCTTGGCTTCGGTGCGCACCCGTTCCACGGCCAGTAGAAGGCAGACCGACAGGGCAATGGCGAACGCGGTGAGGATCGCGGTGAAGCGGCGGTTAGCCAGGCTGGCCATGGCTAGACGAAACAAATACATCTCAGACCTCGGACGGGGTGGCGGCGCGATTGAGATCGGCCAGCGACAGGTGGCGATCGAAAAGCGGTGCCAGGCTCTGGTCATGGCTGACGAACAGCAGGCTCGACCCGGCTTCGCGGCATTCAGCGAACAGCAAGCGAATGAAATTCTCGCGGGCGTCGTAGTCCAGGGCCGAGGTCGGTTCGTCGGCAATCACCAATTCAGGCTGACCGATCAACGCGCGCGCAGCGGCCACCCGTTGCTGTTGGCCGATGGACAACGAATCGGCGCGGCGGCCGAGCAGGTTTTGGTCTTTCAAACCCAAGTGGGCGAGGAGGGTGGCCGCCGCCTGATCGACGCTGCCGTGACGCTGGATCGCCCGTTCAGCGCGCAGTTTGGAAAAGTGGCAAGGCAACTCAACGTTCTCGCGCACCGAGAGAAACGGCAGCAAGTTGAACTGCTGGAAGATGTAGCCGGTGTGATCGACCCGGAAGCGGTCGCGAGCACCGGCCGAGAGTTCGGTCAGTTCCTGGCCCAGCAATCGGATGCTGCCGCGATTGGGCTTCTGCACACCGCCGAGCAGGCCGAGCAGGGTGGTCTTGCCGCTGCCGCTGGGGCCTTTGAGGAACAGGGTTTCGCCGGGCTCCAGGCGAAACGCCGGGATATCCAGCAGCGGCGGATGACCGGGCCAACTGAAGCCCAGGTCGGACAGTTCGATGAGTGCTTGGGTCATGTGAAACCGGTCAGATTGGTGGTGAACCCTGTGGGAGCGAGCCTGCTCGCGAAGGGGCCGTCAGCCGCAACATCTGTATCGACTGTCAGACCGCATTCGCGAGCAGGCTCGCTCCCACAAGGGTTCTGCGGTGGGTTTAGAATTTCAGGGCTGCCGCCTTGGCCGTCACTTCAACCCCTTGCTGCCCGCTCGGGCTGATCAGTTGTACCTGAATCTTCTGGGTCGCCGGGAACGTGTTGAAGATGTTCGCCAGGTCCAGGGTCTTCAGCGCCCCCGGTGCCGAGCAGCTGAATTGATAATGGGCGTGGATTTCGCTGTGGTCGTGGTGATGTTCGCCATTGGCCACTTCGTCGTGATCATCATCGGCACCGGGCTTGTCGCCGAACAGCGGACTTTCCAGTTCCTGAGTCGCGACCACGCAGCCGGCGGCTTTGGGCAGGTTGAACAACACCAATGGTTTTTCCAGCTGCGCACGAACGGCGGCGACTTTGGCTTTGTCGGCGTCGGTGGTGGCGGCGTGTTCGAAACCTACAAGGTTCATCGCCGGGCTTTCCAGTTCCAGCTCCAGGGTTTGACCATCCAATGCTGCGTTCAGGCGACCGACACCATGTTCGTGAGCGCCGAGGCTGCCGTGCTCGTGATCATGTTCATCAACGGCATGGGCGACAGCCAGCGGCAACAGGGCAAACGGCAGAGCGAGCAGCAGACGACGCATGGCGGGTCTCCGAAAAGTAAAATGAAGAATGTGTTATGTAATCTTATAACGAAAGTGCCGAGAGTTTGACCGGCTACTTGGCGTTGCACAAGCCCCATGGGAGCATGCGAATCAGAAATGTGCAGGAGCAGAATTATGTTGCGTATACGCGGAAGCATCGGCGACTGGCCGGTGGATTTGACGCTGGAGATGGATGACAGCGACTGGGCACGGCTCGGTGCGCAGTTGCAGGTGGTGAACCCCGAGGCCAGTGCCACGCCGGCAAAACCGATCAATCAGGATGATGCGCTGTGGCAGATCGCCAAGGATTTGCTGCGCAAGGCCGGGCAATTGAGCGGGCCGGACTTGCTCGATCAGTTGGAAGGTTTGACTGGCAGCGCGGCGTCGGGAAAACGCCTGTTGGTGCGCCTGCGTCATTGCACTGATGTGAAGGTGACGAGCGGCGGAGATACACCGCTCTACAGCTGGATCGAGCCAGCGTAGGAGCTGCCGAAGGCTGCGATCTTTTGTTCTTCAGGCCGTTTCAGCGTTGCAGAAACAAGATCAAAAGATAGCAGCGTGCCGCAGCTCCTACGGATTGGGTTCGCACGGCCCGATCCGATCAGTACAGCGCGGCAAACAACTTGCGGCGGTACGTGGTCACCAGTGGGTGATCGTTGCCCAGCAGTTCGAACACCTGCAGCAAGGTCTTGTGCGGCAGGCCTTCGCTGTAGCTGCGATTGCGCACGAACAGCTTGAGCAATGCATCCAGCGCCGCCTCGTACTGCTGACGGGCCAGTTGCTGGATCGCCAGCTGATAAACCGCTTCATCGTCCTGCGGATTTTTTGCCAGACGCGCTTTCAGGTCTGCCGCATCCGGCAGGTCCTTGGCCTGACCGAGGAACTGGATCTGCGCCTTGGCGCCGGCGAGGGCGGCCTTGTGCTCGTCGCTCTTGACCGCGTCGAGCACGGTTTGCGCTTCACCCAGCTCGCCACGTTCGGTGAGGCAGCGGGCGTAGAGAATCAGCGCCTTGGCATTGGTGTTGTCTTCGCCCAGCAGCACTTTCAGTGTGGTTTCTGCGTCGGCAAAGCGGTTGTCATCGAACAACGCCTGAGCCTGTTCGAACGGGTCGGAAGCAGCCGGCGGCGGCATTTGCACGTGAGGTTCGAGCATTGCGCGTACCGCAGATTCAGGCTGCGCACCGGCGAAACCATCCACCGGCTGACCGTCCTTGAACAGCACCACCGTCGGCAGGCTGCGAATGCCGAAGCGCGAAACGATGTCCGGCTCGACGTCGCAGTTGACCTTGGCCAGCAGCAACTCGCCCTGATAGCTCTCGGCGATGGTTTGCAGCATCGGCATCAAGGCCTTGCACGGCGCACACCATTCGGCCCAGAAATCCACCAGCACCGGTTTGTGGAAAGAGTTCTCGATCACCGACTGCTCGAAATCGGCAGTCGTGGCGTCGAAGATGTACGGCGTTTCCTGACTCATGGGGGATCTCGTAAAAGCGTTAATGGGGCAACTATACGACTTGGCGGGGGTGGCCGGAAGCCAGAGTACCGATCGTTCCCACGCTCTGCGTGGGAATGCCTCAATGGACGCTCTGCGTCCGCTTTGGGACGCGGAGCGTCCCGGGCTGCATTCCCACGCGGAGCGTGGGAATGATCAGGCTCGGGTGGCGTGGTAGAGGCTCACATGCCGAAACTCTTCGGGCTCGGCCAGGTCGGGCAAGGTCATTGCTTCCAGCATCTCGATGCGTTGATAAAGCGGGTGCCTGAAATCCCTCACTCGGGAATCCGCCACCAACGCTTCCTGGCCGCGACTCAAGAATTCATCGAGCAACGGCAGATTCGCCCGGTCGTACAGCACGTCGGCCACCAGAATCAGATCAAACCGATCCGCCTCGGCAAAAAAATCCGTCGAGTAGTTGAGGTGTACGTCATTGAGTTCGGCATTCGCCCGACACGCGGCAATCGCCAGCGGGTCCAGGTCACAAGCCACCACTTCCAGCGCTCCGGCCTTGACGGCTGCGATCCCCGCCACCCCGGAACCGGCGCCGAAATCCAGTACCCGTTTGCCTTTGACCCACTCAGGGAATTCGGCGAGATAACGGGCGACCGCCAGGCCGCTGGCCCAGCAGAAACCCCAATAGGGCGGCTCATGGAGAATCCGCCGGGTTTCTTCCGGGCTGAACGCGCGGTCCATGTTGTCGCCGTCGATCAGCCATAGCTTCAGGTCGGTGTCCGGCAATTCGCAGGCAACCAGCTGTGCGTCACCAAGCAGTTCGCCTAACGCCTGTTGCAGGTCGAGCGGTGCAATCATGGCGCTTTGACGAATTGCAGTTGACCCAGCACCTGCGTCGTTGGCTGCGTGACGACCTGCGACGGCAGATGCAAAATCAGCTGGCCGGACTGGCTGGCGCGGCCACGCAGTTCAACGCGGGCACCGACCGGAAAGGATTCCGGGTTGAATCGCAGGTGAAACGGCAGAATCTGATTGGAACCGATCAGGCTGGAGCTGGCCAACAATTGTTGCGGGCGGCCCTTGTCATCGATCACCAGCAGCGCCAGTTCGACTTCGGCGCCGGCCGGCACGCCTTGCAGGGTGCCACTCAACTCACGCTGATAGGCGGGTAGCGGGCCGAGGTTGGCCGATTCCCTGGCTTTTTTCTGTGCCGCCTGCGGGGCAGGCCCTGGCGTCGGCGGCTGGGGCTTGGGCGCATCGCTGCTGCAGGCCACCAACAGGCTGAAAAGACTGAGCAAAACGAGCGGTCTTAGGGACATTTTCGGCTCCAGCAAGGTGAAATCCATGGATCTAGCTCTATAGCCCGTCTGTATACCGCAAACCCTATGGCTTGTCTTGCCACGGGGATGCGCTACCATGGCCCTCCCTTTTTTTGTTGCCTGCCACCATGCACTGTCCCTTCTGCGGTGCCAACGACACCAAGGTCATCGACTCGCGTCTGGTCGCCGAGGGCGAACAGGTGCGCCGCCGGCGCGAATGCCTGGCCTGCGGCGAGCGTTTCACGACGTTCGAGACGGCCGAACTGGTGTTGCCGCGCCTGATCAAAACCGACGGCAGCCGCCAGCCGTTCGACGAAGAAAAACTCCGCGCCGGCATGCAGCGTGCGCTGGAGAAGCGCCCGGTGAGTGTCGAGCGCCTGGAATCGTCGCTGGTGCACATCAAACACAAACTGCGCGCCACCGGTGAGCGAGAGGTTAAGTCCCTCGTCGTCGGTGAACTGGTGATGGCCGAGCTGCAAAAGCTCGACGAAGTCGCCTACATTCGTTTCGCCTCCGTGTATCGGCGCTTCCAGGACCTCAACGAGTTCCGCGAAGAGATCGATCGCCTGGCCAGAGAGCCGGTGAAAGAATGACCACCTCTGTAGAACTTGCCATCCTCGATGCCCATTACATGGCCCGTGCCCTGGAACTGGCGCGCAAAGGTCATTACACGACACACCCCAACCCTCGGGTGGGCTGCGTGATCGTGCGTGACGGGCAAATTGTCGGCGAAGGCTGGCACGTGCGCACCGGCGAACCCCACGCCGAAGTCCACGCCCTGCGCGCCGCCGGCGATAAGGCGCGAGGCGCCACCGCTTACGTGACCCTCGAACCTTGCAGCCACCACGGACGTACGCCGCCTTGTGCGGATGCGCTGGTAAATGCGGGTGTGGCTCGGGTAGTGGCGGCGATGCAAGACCCGAACCCGTCGGTTGCCGGTCGTGGCATGCAGCGCCTGGCTCAGGCCGGCATCGCTACCGAAAGCGGCGTGCTGGAAGGCGAAGCGCGCAAGCTCAATGAAGGTTTCCTCAAGCGCATGGAGCACGGCTTGCCGTTCGTGCGGGTCAAGTTGGCCATGAGCCTCGACGGTCGCACGGCGATGGAAAGCGGCGAAAGCCAATGGATCACCGGTCCTGCGGCGCGTTCGGCGGTGCAACGCCTGCGCGCTCAGGCCAGCGTAGTGTTGACCGGCGCCGACACGGTGCTGGCAGACAACGCCCGTCTCACCGTGCGTGCCGATGAGTTGGGCCTGGATCCTGAGCAAACTGCCTTGGCCATGAGCCGTCCGCCGCTGCGTGTGTTGATCGACGGTCGTCTGCGAGTGCCGCTGGACGCGCCGTTCTTCAAGGCTGGCCCGGCGCTGGTCGCCACGTGCATGGCGATCGAAGAGCAATACGCCCATGGCCCGGAATGCTTGATTGTGGCGGGCGAGGATGGCTTGGTCGACCTGCGCAAACTGCTGGTCGAACTCGCCGCCCGTGGGGTCAACGAGGTGCTGGTTGAAGCGGGGCCGCGTCTGGCCGGGGCTTTCGCTCAGCAAGGGCTGGTGGACGAGTTCCAGATTTTCATCGCTGGCAAGTTTTTAGGTTCGTCTGCGCGTCCGTTGCTGGATTGGCCGCTCGCGCAAATGAAGGATGCGCCTGAACTCAAAATCACCGAAATTCGCGCTGTTGGCGATGACTGGCGAGTCATCGCCATTCCTTCGCCAGCGGCGAGCGTATAATTCCGGGCCTGCGCCACGCGACGGCCCTGTTCTCGAGGAGGACTCCATGTTTACCGGCATCATCGAATCCATCGGCAGTATTCGTGCATTGACCCCAAAAGGCGGAGATGTGCGGGTACACGTAGAAACCGGCAAGCTCGACCTGAGCGACGTCAAACTGGGCGACAGCATCGCGGTCAACGGCGTGTGCCTGACCGCAGTTGAGTTGCCAGGCAACGGCTTTGCGGCGGACGTCAGTCGCGAAACCCTCGACTGCACCGCCATGAATGATCTGAAAAGCGGCAGTCCGGTCAACCTGGAAAAAGCCCTGACCCCGACCACTCGCCTCGGCGGGCATCTGGTCAGCGGTCACGTCGATGGCGTGGGCGAAGTGGTTTCCCGCACCGAGAATGCTCGCGCGGTGGAGTTCCGCATCCGCGCCCCCAAAGAGCTGGCCAAGTACATCGCCCATAAAGGCTCGATCACCGTCGACGGCACCAGCCTGACCGTGAACGCGGTCGATGGCGCCGAGTTCTTGCTGACGATCATTCCGCACACCCTGAGCGAAACCATCATGGCGTCTTACCAGCCAGGTCGCCGGGTGAATCTCGAAGTTGACTTGCTGGCACGTTATCTGGAACGCCTGTTGTTGGGCGACAAGGCCGCAGAGCCGACTTCTGGAAACATCACCGAAAGCTTTCTAGCCGCCAACGGCTACCTCAAATCCTGACCCAAGGGGGTGCCTTGTGGCGCTCAATAGCATCGAAGAACTGGTTGAAGACATCCGCCAAGGCAAGATGGTCATCCTCATGGATGACGAAGATCGCGAGAACGAAGGCGACCTGATCATGGCCGCCGAGTGCTGCCAGCCTGAACACATCAACTTCATGGCCAAGCACGCCCGTGGCCTGATCTGCATGCCAATGAGCCGCGAGCGCTGCGAACTGCTGAAGCTGCCCTTGATGGCGCCGCGCAACGGTTCCGGTTTCGGCACCAAGTTCACCGTGTCCATCGAAGCAGCCACCGGCGTGACCACCGGCATTTCCGCTGCCGACCGCGCGCGCACTGTGCAAGCGGCCGCCGCGAAAGACGCCAAGGCTGAAGACATCGTCAGCCCCGGCCACATCTTCCCGCTGATGGCCCAGGCTGGTGGCACCCTGGCTCGCGCCGGTCACACTGAAGCCGCCTGCGACCTGGCGCGCATGGCCGGTTTCGAGCCGAGCGGCGTAATCTGCGAAGTGATGAACGACGACGGCACCATGTCCCGCCGCGCGGAACTGGAAGCGTTTGCTGCCGAACACAACATCAAGATCGGCACCATCGCCGATCTGATTCACTACCGGATGATCCACGAACGTACCGTTCAGCGGATTGCCGAGCAGCCACTGGACAGCGAACTGGGCCAATTCAACCTGGTGACCTATCGTGATTCCGTGGAAGGCGACGTGCACATGGCCCTGACCCTGGGCACCGTGTGCGCCGAAGAGCCGACCCTGGTTCGGGTGCACAACATGGACCCGCTGCGCGACCTGTTGATGGTCAAGCAGCCTGGCCGCTGGAGCCTGCGCGCCGCGATGGCCGCGGTTGCCGAGGCGGGTAGCGGCGTGGTGCTGTTGCTCGGTCACCCGCTCGATGGCGACGTGTTGCTGGCGCACATCCGCGAAACCGCGGAGCACGTACCAGCGAAAAAACCGACCACCTACAGCATCGTCGGTGCGGGTTCACAGATCCTTCGGGACCTGGGCGTGCGCAAAATGCGCCTGATGAGTGCGCCGATGAAATTTAATGCGATATCCGGTTTCGATCTGGAAGTTGTAGAATACGTGCCCTCCGAATAATGACCGGTTGTTTCCAGTCCTTGATTCGCGGTTAACACATCACTGAGGGACGCGTAGAAAGCGCGTCCCGGCTCTTTAAGAGATCTAACGAATGACCCTGAAGACCATCGAAGGTACCTTCATCGCCCCTAAAGGCCGCTACGCTTTGGTAGTAGGCCGTTTCAACAGCTTCGTCGTTGAAAGTCTGGTCAGCGGTGCAGTTGATGCCCTGGTTCGCCACGGCGTGAGCGAAAGCGACATCACCATCATCCGCGCACCTGGCGCCTTCGAAATCCCGCTGGTTGCGCAGAAAGTCGCTCAGAAGGGCGAGTACGCGGCAATCATCGCCCTGGGCGCGGTCATTCGTGGCGGTACTCCGCACTTCGAATACGTGGCTGGCGAATGCACCAAAGGCCTGTCCCAGGTGTCCATGGAGTTCGGCGTTCCAGTCGCATTTGGCGTGCTGACCGTTGATTCCATTGAGCAAGCCATCGAACGTTCCGGCACCAAGGCCGGTAACAAAGGTGCTGAAGCTGCCCTGTCCGCTCTGGAAATGGTCAGCCTGCTGGCGCAGTTGGAGGCCAAGTGATTAGCGACGAAAGTGATCGTTTCAACCCGCGCGATCCAAAGCCTGCGGATGCCGGCAAGCCATCGAAAAGCGTCAAGCGTCGCGAAGCCCGTCAGCTCGCGACTCAGGCGCTGTACCAATGGCACATGGCCAAGCAATCTTTGAACGAGATCGAAGCGCAGTTTCGGGTCGATAACGATTTCAGCGATGTCGATGCCGCTTACTTTCACGACATCCTGCACGGCGTTCCGGCTCACAAGCCGGAAATCGACGCTGCACTGACGCCGTGCCTGGACATCACCATCGAAGAGCTGGACCCGGTTGAACTGGCCGTTCTGCGCCTGTCGACCTGGGAACTGCTCAAGCGCGTCGACGTGCCGTACCGCGTTGTGATCAACGAAGGTATCGAGCTGGCGAAAGTCTTCGGTTCCACCGACGGCCACAAGTTCGTCAACGGTGTACTCGACAAGCTGGCCCCGCGTCTGCGTGAAGCTGAAGTGAAGGCGTTCAAGCGCTAACCTGCGCTTGGAGATGCCATGGGCGAGTTTGAGCTGATCCGCAATTTCTTCGCCGCCGCGCCCTGTGCGCAAGGCGGCGAGGGCGTTGCCCTTGGGATCGGCGATGATTGCGCCTTGCTGGCTGTTCCCCTCGGGGAGCAGTTGGCCATTTCCACCGACACACTGGTTGCCGGTGTGCATTTCGCAGATCCTTGCGACCCGTTTCTGCTCGGTCAGCGCTCGCTGGCCGTGGCCGTCAGCGATCTGGCTGCCATGGGCGCCACCCCCATTGCCTTTACCCTTGCCCTGACCTTACCGACGGTGACCGCCGATTGGCTGGACGCCTACGCCCGTGGTTTGAACCTCATGGCGCAGCGCTGCGGTGTGGCGCTGGTGGGCGGTGATACCTCCCGCGGACCATTGAGCCTGACGATGACCGTGTTCGGTCGTGTGCCGGCGGGTTTGGCGTTGACCCGCAGCGGTGCGCAGCCAGGCGATTTGCTGTGCGTTGGCGGTGAGCTTGGCAACGCGGCGGGGGCATTGCCGCTGGTGCTCGGTCAGCGGACGGCTGAAGCCGCCATCGCCGATCCGCTGCTGGCACATTACTGGTCGCCGCAGCCGCAACTCGCGTTGGGCCAGGCGCTGCGCGGTAAAGCCACCTCGGCGCTGGACATCTCCGACGGCCTGCTCGCGGACTGCGGGCATATTGCCCTTGCGTCACAGGTCGGCATTCAGGTTGAACGGGACACGCTGCCGTTGTCGAACGCGTTGGTCGCCTTCCTCGGTCAATCGGGCGCAGAAATCGCGGCCCTGAGCGGCGGTGATGATTACGTGCTGGCCTTTACCCTGCCGTCCGTCGAGTTGCCGCAATTGTTGAGCGACGGCTGGCCGATCCATGTGGTTGGGCGTGTAGTGACGGGGCAGGGCGTGGTGCTGCTGGACGCCGATGGACAAGACATCACCCCGCAAACCCGGGGCTATCAACATTTTCGGGAGACACCGTGACAGATCATCCCAAACAGGTTCCGGCGGAATTCGTACCGCCGTCGGTCTGGCGCAATCCGTGGCACTTCCTGGCGTTCGGCTTCGGCTCGGGCACTTTGCCAAAAGCACCGGGCACCTGGGGTTCGTTAGTTGCGCTACCCTTTATCCCGTTGTGGCAGATGCTGCCCGATTGGGGTTACTGGCTGATGCTCGGCATCACCATGCTGTTTGGCTTCTGGCTGTGCGGCAAGGTCGCCGACGATTTGCGGGTGCACGACCACGAAGGCATCGTCTGGGATGAAATGGTCGGGATGTGGATCACCTTGTGGCTGGTGCCAGAAGGTTGGTACTGGTTGCTGGCGGGATTTTTGATGTTCCGCTTCTTCGACATCCTCAAGCCGTGGCCGATTCGCTGGATCGACCGGCATGTGCATGGCGGCGTCGGGATCATGCTCGATGACGTGTTGGCCGGGGTGTTTGCGTGGTTGGCGATGCAGGGGCTGGTATGGATTTTTGCCTGACGGGCAAAATAGGGGACTAGGGATGGCTCGACGCTGGTTGACTGTGATGGTTTTCGCGATATTTTGCTCGCTCGCCCAGGCGAGTGACGAGAGTACAACGCCGTCGGTGATTCATCTGGCCAGCGAAGACTGGGAAGACTACACCGCCGCCGATGGCCACGGTCTGGGCTGGGACGTATTGCGGGAAGTCTTCGAGCCGGCGGGGGTCAAGCTGGACATCCGCAGCGAACCGTACGTGCGCTCCATGGGCCTGGCCCAGCGCGGCGAAGTGGATGCCTGTGTCGGCTCCTATCTTGATGAGTCCAGCGATCTGCTCTATCCGCGCTGGAACTTCGATACCGATCACATCTATGCCCTAGGGCTGGCCAGCAACCCCGCACCGACCCCGGAAACCCTGGGCAACTATCGACTGGCCTGGGTTCGCGGCTACGACTACCAGGATTACCTGCCCAACGTGCGCCGTTATAACGAAGTGCTGCGGCGTACCGGGATTTTGTCGATGTTGACCCGCAACCGCGCCGACTTTTACATCGACGCACTGACCGAGGTCGACTATGTCCTCAAATGGGCCAAGGATCCGTCGCAGTTCCGTCGCACTCACATCGCGGAATTGCCGCTGTATCTGTGCTTTGCCAAGACCCCCAAGGCCCGGACACTGATGGCGCTTTTCGACCAACGCATGGAGCAACTGGTGAAAAACGGCCAGCTGAAACCGATCTTCGAGCGCTGGAAACAACCCTATCCGTTTGACCCGAACTAAGCGCAAACCCTGTAGCGCTTGATTAACCTTGTGGGAGCGAGCCTGCTCGCGATGACGGTGTATCAGTCGACATCAATGGTTCAAGACAGACCGCTATCGCGAGCAGGCTCACTCCCACAGGGGGGCTGTGGTGGCTTGAGATCTAACTTTTTGATTGTTATGCCCCATAATTCAGCCTAAGCGTCTGTCGGAACGTGCTGTTACAATGCCGCGTCTGCGAATCTCCAGTACTTATTGATCAGGAGCACACCGGTGCCTGTCGTTTTTGTCGCCGCTTCCAAGCTGCCAACGCCTTTTGCGCAATTCACCATGCACGGCTTTCTCGATGAAGAAAACGGGCGCGAGCACGTAGTGCTGAGCCTGGGTGAGTTCGTCGACGGTGCCCCGGTACTCGGCCGGTTGCATTCCGAATGCCTGACCGGCGATGCCTTGTTCAGCCAGCGTTGCGACTGCGGCTCGCAACTCGAGGCCGCCTTGCAGGCTATCGCCCGTGAAGGTCGTGGCGTGTTGCTGTACTTGCGTCAGGAAGGTCGCGGCATTGGCCTGCTGAACAAGATTCGCGCCTATGAATTGCAGGATGGCGGCGCCGATACCGTTGAAGCCAACGAACAGTTGGGTTTTGCCGCCGATCAGCGCGACTACGCCATGTGCCTGCCGATGCTGGAGCATCTGGGCGTGAAATCCCTGCGATTGATGACCAACAACCCACGCAAGGTCAAAGCCTTGACCGACATGGGCATCGTGGTCGCCGAGCGCGTGCCGCTGCACACCGGCCATAATCCGCACAACAAACTCTACCTGGCCACCAAGGCCAGCAAGCTCGACCACATGATGGGCAATGAGCATCAGGGTGAGGCAGACCGGGCGTGACTCGCGGTCAGGTGCGGCGGCGACTGTCCGTCAACTGGTGGCAATACCTGGCGCTGGCCTTGGTGCCGCTGTTTGTGATCAACGGCGTATTTGGCCAGAGCGAGGCGATCCTGCCGGTGCTGGCGATGCCGTTGTTCATTGCGGGTGTGGCGTCGATGTTTGTCAGCCTGAAATTCTTTGGCGGCTACAAACACGCACTGATCGCCACTCAAAAAGCCCTCGACACCCCTGAAGAACCTGCTGCCTGGATCGCCTTGGCTGCCAGGCGCCGCACGGCGTTCCTGGCTGCCGGCTTGCCGGCCTGGGTCGGTGCGCTGGCGGTATTCGTCGGCCTCGAAGCCGTACCGTTGATGCTGCTGGCGTTGTCGACCCTGGTGCTTTTCTACCTCTATCGTATTCCGCGTCAACTCGGCTGATGCGACCCGTCTGGCTGGCGGTTTTGCTGCTGGCCGTCAGTGTCCCGGCGGCTGCGGTCGAACGCGTTGTCAGCCTGGCGCCGTCCCTTTCTGAAATCGTTGTAGAGCTGGGTTCAGCCGACTTGTTGGTCGGTGTGCTGGATGCGGGCGAGCGTCCTGCCGCGCTAAAGGATCTTCCTTCCGTTGGCCGCTACGGTCAGTTGGACATGGAGCGTTTGCTGAGCCTCAAGCCCGATCTGTTGCTGCTCTGGCCCGGCAGCGTCGGCCCGGCCCAGCGTGAGCAGCTTAAACGGTTGAATATGCCCACCTACGTGGTCGAACCTCACAGCCTCGAACAACTCACTGCGCAGATTGAAGCGATTGCCATCCAGCTTGGACGGCCAGAGCGGGGCGTAACGTTGGCGGCTGATTTACGCCAGAAACTGGATAACCTGCGCCAGCGCTATCGACGGGACAAGCCATTGCAGGTGTTTTATCAGGTCTGGGATCGGCCGCTGTACACCGTTGGTGGCGGGCAGATCATCAGCGATGCGCTTGAAGTGTGCGGAGCGCGCAATGTGTTTGCCGACCTGACCCTGCCAGCACCCCAGGTCAGCGTCGAAGCGGTGTTGCAGCGTAATCCCGAGGTGATTCTGGCCAGTGATCAGGCGCAGCTCGACGCCTGGAAAGCCTGGCCGCAGGTGGCGGCGGTGGCGCAGGGGCGTTTGTTGTTGGTAACGGATAAAGGGTTGGAGCGGCCGAGTGGGCAGATGGTCGAGGCGACAGCCAAGTTGTGCCAGCTGATCGCGCCTGAGCGCTGAGACCGAGGTGTGGCCTTCGCGAGCAGGCTCGCTCCCACATTGGATCTTTGTGCGACACACCCCCCCTGTGGGAGCGAGCCTGCTCGCGAAGAGGCCAGCCCAAACACCGCTGGTTTCAGATCAGAGCTCCGGCGTCCAGGTCACCCCGAACATCCACGCCCGACCTTCCTCACGATACCCATACTGACTGTCGTCATGGCTGTACAGCGCCCGGCTGTAACCCTTGTCCAGCAGGTTATCGACCTTCAGCTCAAGCTTGATCTCACGATTCAATTCCCAGCTGCTGCGCAACCCCAGCAACGCGTACCCGCCCAACGGCTGCAGATTGTTCTCATCGTCATAGCTGCTGCTCACCGCTTGCCAGCTGGCGCCGAGCCCTAGCCGGTCGAACTGGCGATCCATATCCAGGCTCAAGGTCCGCCGCGCACGCCGAGCCAGGGTATGGCCGCTGTCGCGATCCCGCGGGTCGATGATCGCCACGCCGAGGTTGCTCTGCCAGCCGAACAGTTCCTGTTTCAATGCCGCTTCGAACCCGTTGATTCGTGCCGAGGCGACGTTCTGCGGCCGTGAGTTGCTACCGAAAATAATCGCGTCTTCCAGGTCCGTTCGGTACAGAGAAGCTTCCAGGCGAGCGGTGTCGGTCAGTTGACTGCGCCATTGCAGCTCATAGCTTTTCGACGTCTCGGGTTTCAGGTCTGGATTACTGAAGTCGGGGTAATACAGATCATTGAACGTCGGCGCGCGGAAGCCTTCGCTGTAGGTCAGCAGCACATCGTTGTCCGGATTCAGCGGCAGGGTGAAGGTGCCGCTCCAGCTGTTCTGGCCGCCGAACTGCTGGTTTTGATCACGGCGCAGGCCCAGCTCGGTGGAGAAGCTCTCCGCCTGGTAATGATGTTGAATGAACGCCGCACGGTTCCAGCGGCTGTCCTCGTCGAATGGCGTGCTGCTGTTGATCCGGTCCTCGTACCAGTCGCCGCCGAGGATCAGGCTGTTGCGCTCGTCGAGGGTCAGGTCGTTCTGCCAGTTCACCGAGTCGCGATAGGTGTTGAACACACTGCGCTCCGCGCTGAGCTTGTCGAGCGTCTTCTCGCGGTTTTCGCTGTGGCCGAACTCGACGCGGGTTTTCCACAGGTCATTGATACGTGCATCGACGTAGCTGCTGACGCTGCTCACCGCAAAGTCGCTGTAGGGCTGCTGCTGGACTGACTCGAACGTGTCCATGTCGAAGCGGCCAAACGGATTGTCGAACTCACTTTTGCCACGGTTATCCAGCAGGTTGGCGCCGATTTCGATGTCGTCGGTGAGGGCGTGACTCAGGCTCAAACTCATCGATTTGTTGCGGTATTCGTCATGATCGCCGTCGCTGGGATAGGACTCGTGAGTGCGATTGATTCCGGCGGTTTCATCAAGGCTGGCGCCGAGGTTGAATCGGGTCTGCTCGTCGCCGCCAGACAGCCCGAGGCTGCGTTCCCAGGTCTGGTTGCTGCCAAAGCCCACGTGCATTCGCGGTTGCAGGCCTTGCTCGCCGCCGCGACGCGTGAAGATCTGGATCACCCCGCCAATCGCGTCGCTGCCATAAATCACCGAGCGGGAGCCGCGTAACACTTCCACGCGCTCGACCTGTTCGATGTTGATGTGTTGCAGATTGCTGTCGCCGGAGGTGGAGTTGCCGATGCGCTGGCCGTCGACCAACACCAGGCTTTGGGCTGATTTGGTACCGCGAATGGAAATCCCCGGCAGACTCCCGCGCCCACCGGTTTGCCCGACCTGTACGCCCGGCACGCGACGTAGCAAGTCAGTGACGCTGCTCGGTTGCAGACGATCAATGTCTTCGCGGGTGAACACGGTGTTGGCGGCGCTGCTGTCATTGCGCGCTTCGACCTGACGGTTGGCGCTGATCAGCACGTCGGGAAGCTTCAGGGCCTGATCGCGTTCGAAGGTGTCGGCCAGCAGTTGGCCGGCCGGCAGCAGGGTCAGCGTCAGGGCGAGGGGGGAGAGTTTCATGGGTAACCCGTTGGCGCTTTGAAGCGAACAAAATTTTGAAAGGCACAAATACCATTGTGGGAGCGAGCCTGCTCGCGATGGCAGTGTGTCAGTCAACATCTAAATTGACTGTCAGACCGCATTCGCGAGCAGGCTCGCTCCCACAGGGTTTTGTATGTAGCCAGAAGGTCAGATGTTGAGCAGTTGCAAACGCTCACGCACCGAAGCTTCGATCCCGGCCTCATCCAGCCCGCATTCGGCCAGCATTTGCGCAGGCTTGGCGTGCTCGACGTAACTGTCCGGCAAGCCCAGGTGCAGCATCGACTTGAGGATGTTTTCGCGAGCAAGAAATTCGCTGACTGCGCCACCGGCACCGCCCATGATCGCGTTCTCTTCGATGGTCACCAGCAGCTCGTGGCTGCCGGCGATATCGCGAACCAGTGCTTCATCAAGCGGTTTGACGAAACGCATGTCGACCACGGTTGCATCCAGCGTCTCGGCGACTTTCAGCGCCTCGGCCAGTTGCACGCCGAACACCAGCAGGGCGACTTTGCTGCCCTGACGACGAACCACACCCTTGCCGATTTCGATCGGCTCGAGGTTTTTCTCGATCGTCGCGTTCGGGCCAGAGCCGCGTGGATAACGCACCGCCGCCGGGCCGTTGAACAGGTGGCCGGTGGTGAGCATTTTGCGCAGTTCGTTTTCGTCGCTCGGGGTCATCACCAGCATGCCGGGGATGCAGCGCAGGAACGACAGGTCGAAGCTACCCGCGTGAGTCGGGCCGTCTTCGCCCACCAGACCCGCGCGGTCGATGGCGAACAGTACGTCGAGGTTTTGCACCGCGACGTCATGAATCAATTGGTCGTAGCCACGTTGCAGGAACGTCGAATAAATCGCCACCACCGGTTTCGCGCCTTCGCAGGCCATGCCGGCAGCGAGGGTCACAGCGTGTTGCTCGGCAATCGCCACGTCGAAGTAGCGCAGCGGGAAGCGTTCGCTGAAGGCCACCAGATCGGAGCCTTCCTTCATCGCCGGGGTGATCCCGACCAAGCGCGGATCAGCAGCGGCCATGTCGCACAGCCATTCACCGAACACACCGGAATACTTCGGTCCGCCAGCTTTCTTCGGCGCGGCGGCCGGAGCGTTCAGCGGTTCGAGTTTGGTGATCGCGTGGTAACCGATCGGGTCGACTTCCGCCGGGGCGAAGCCTTTGCCTTTCTTGGTGACGACGTGCAGGAACTGCGGGCCTTTCAGATCGCGCATGTTGCGCAGGGTGGCGATCAGGGTCGGCAGGTCGTGGCCATCGATCGGGCCGATGTAGTTCCAGCCCAGCTCTTCAAACAGCGTGCCGGGAACCAGCATGCCTTTGGCGTATTCTTCGGTGCGACGGGCGATTTCCCAGGCGCCGGGCAGGCGCGACAGGACCTTTTTGCTGCCTTCGCGCATGCTCGCGTAAGTGCGGCTGGAAAGGATTTTCGCCAGATAGTTCGACAGCCCGCCGACGTTGCGCGAGATCGACATGTCATTGTCGTTGAGGATAACCAGCATGTTGGCGTTCACTTCCGGCGCATGGTTCAGCGCCTCGAAGGCCATGCCGGCAGTCAATGCGCCGTCGCCGATCACGGCAATCGCCTTGCGATCACTGTTCTGCAGGCGGGCGGCAATGGCCATGCCCAGCGCTGCGCTGATCGAGGTGCTGGAGTGGCCGACACCAAAGGTGTCGTACTCGCTCTCGGAACGACGCGGGAAGGCCGCGACGCCGTCCTTCTGGCGCAGGGTGCCCATGCGCTCACGACGGCCGGTGAGGATTTTGTGCGGATAAGCCTGATGACCCACGTCCCACACCAGCCGGTCGTCCGGGGTGTCAAAGACGTAATGCAGCGCGATGGTCAGCTCGATGACGCCCAGGCCGGCACCGAAATGCCCGCCGGTCTGACCGACCGTGTAGAGCAATTCCTGGCGCAACTCATCGGCCAGGGTTTCCAGCTCGGCTTCGCCTAACCGCCGCAGCCCATCCGGCGTGTTGGCACGGTCGAGCAGGGGCGTGGTCGGGCGTTTGCGGGGAATCTCATGAAACGTCGTGGGCATCAGGCGAATCGTTATAGGTATAAAAGATGCGGCAGTTTACCTGATGCATCGTCCCCTGCCCACGCGTTGGTTTTTTGGCAGATACGCCGTCAGTTGCGCCGGTCGACGATATAACGGGCCAGATCGCGCAACGGCTCGGCTGCCGCGTCAAACGGTCGCAGCGCATGCAGGGCCTGATCGCGCAGTTCCAGGGCGTAGGCCTTGGCTGCATCGAGTCCGAGCAGGGCCGGATAGGTCGGCTTGTCGCGTGCGATATCGGCGCCTTGGCGTTTGCCGAGGGTTTCGGTATCGCTTTCGACGTCGAGAATGTCGTCCTGCACCTGGAACGCCAGACCGATGGCCTGTGCATAAGTCTGCAAGGACTTGAGTTCGTCTTTTTCGGCACGACCACTGGCCAGGGCCCCGAGTTTGACGCTGACCTCGATCAGCGCGCCGGTCTTGTGCCGGTGCATGGTTTCGAGGGCTTTTTGATCGAGTTTCAGACCGACCGAACCGAGGTCAATGGCTTGACCGCCGACCATGCCTGCCGGGCCTGCGGCCAATGCGAGAGCTCTGACCATTTGCAGGCGGATTTCAGCGTCAGAGTTGCTCAGACGCGGATCAAGCAGGGCGCTGAAGGCCAGGCTCTGCAAGCCGTCACCGGCGAGGATCGCGCAAGCTTCATCGAATTTTTTGTGAGTGGTCGGCTGGCCGCGGCGCAGATCGTCGTCGTCCATGGCCGGCAAATCGTCATGCACCAGGGAATAAGCGTGAATCAGCTCCACCGCGCACGCCGCGCCGTTGGCGTCCTCGGCCTTGCCGCCCAGCGCTTCGCACGCGGCGTAGGCCAGCAGCGGACGGACCCGTTTGCCGCCGTTCATCACGCTGTAGCGCATGGCTTCGTATAGACGCGCGAGCTCCGGGCTCGGCGCGTTGAACAGGGTTTCCAATGCAGCATTGACGCGGGCCTGGCTGGTCGCTGAATACGCTGCAATCATTCTGGCTGATCCGCGTCGAAGGGTTCCTCGGCCAGTTCGCCATCACGCTCGAGCAGCACCTGAACCTTTTGCTCGGCCTGGGCCAGCGCCGCCTGGCAATCGCGGGTCAGACCGATGCCTTGCTCGAAAGCCGTCAGCGAGTCTTCCAGCGACAATTCGCCGTTCTCCAGACGCTCCACCAGCGTTTGCAGGTCAGCGAGAGATTGTTCGAAATCCAGTGCAGCTTTTTTGCGGGCCATGGCGGCTATTTCCGGTTGACGTTAAACCGGCGCGACACTAGCAGACATGGGGGGTATGGGCAAATCAGCGGGTCCGTAAACCCCCGTCGCTCCCCCGGAAAATTCAGGTTCAAGACGCTGCTTCGTCGGGATAACTGATCTGGTAACGGGTACTGCGCCCACCACCGGGCAAGCGTTTCAGACAGCCCTTCTCCAGCAATTCGGCCAGATGACGAGTAGCGGTGGCCTTGGACACTTTCGCCACAGTTTGATACTGAGCCGCGCTGATCCCGTCCTTGAAACCTCGCACTCCACCATCGAGCAAGCGATTCAGCACTTTGCTCTGTTCGTTCGACAGCTCGGATTCCCGGTGTGCCTGCCAGAAACGCGCCTTCCCCAATACTGACTCAATCCGCGTCATGGCTTGCTGCAAACTGCGTAGCAGGGTTTGCAGAAACCATTCCAGCCATTCGGTGATATCCAGCGTGGCTTTCTGGCTGGTTTCCAATACTTGGTAATAGCCTGAACGGTCATCAAGAATGCTCGCCGACATCGCGTAGAAGCGGATGGCCTGGGCCTCACCCTGAGCCAGGGCTAAATCGGTGATCGTTCTCGTCAGTCGCCCGTTACCATCGTCGAAAGGGTGCAATGTTACGAACCAGAAATGCGCGATGCCGGCCCTTAGCAGTGGGTCGAGGCCTGCCTGGTTCTGGCTGGCTTCAAACCAGGTGAGGAACGTGTCCAGTTGCTGCTCAAGGCCTTGGCGGGGCGGTGCTTCGAAGTGTACGGTCGGCCTGTCGAGACGCCCTGACACAACTTGCATCGGCTCATCGCCGCGTAATGCACCGACATGGATCAAGCGAGCAGTGAGGTCCGTGTCCTGATCCGGAAACAGCCATTTATGCCATTCCAGCAATCGTTCAAATGTCAGGGGTTGCGCAAAATGCTGAGTGGCATCGAGCATCAACTTCGCCAGTCCTTCGCTGCGTTGGCTGACTTGGTCGCCATTGACCGCTTCCAGGCCCAGACGCCGCGCCAACGAAGAGCGGACCGAGCCTGCATTCAGCTGCTCACCCTCAATGGCGGATGAGGTCACGATGTTCTGCAACAGAGCATCCAGTTCGCTCTGAGCACTCAGCGAACTGCCCACTGAGCTGGCCATGCCCATCAATCGCCCTTGAGCTTGAACGCACTCGCGCAAAAACGGCCCCAACCGCTCCGCTTGCCAGTTGAAATTGGGCCAATCGGGCTGCTGCCAGATCCAGTGAGGTGCCATGAACAAGGTGCTCTTGGAGTGGGTGAGCCGAATAGAATCGTTATTCGGCTCATATAGTGAGCCGAATATGACGCCTATTCGGCTCACCGTCCACCCACCAGCGTGATCCTCACCGCAAATTCAGATGTATCCGATTGTTAAAAAACCGCCGAATGGCTAATCTTCGCGCCTTCTACGACCCGATAGTCATGGGTCTTTCTGACGAAACGCAGTTTTTGGATCTGTAACGCGCCGAGGATCGGGCGCAAGGTTTCGTTATGCATGGCAGGAGGCGTCACATGCGTTCATTTCTTCTATTGCTGATGGGGCTCGTCTGCGCGACCTCTGCCTGGGCCGAGCCTTCGGCCGAGGTGTCGGAACCGGTGGGTGGGTGGCGTTATTCCGGCCTGCTGGACCGCAGTGAAAACCCTCAAGTTGCCTATCCCACGCCACCGATCGATCGCGGTGTGCAGCGCAATCGCACCATGATCCAGGGCCAGCTCAAGGACATCGGCACTCAGCGAGGGCCGCACACCCTGGCCGTCAACGGCAATCCTCTGAATCTGTACACCGACGACCAAGGGCGTTTCGCCCGGCCGTATGCGTTCGGCGCCGGCTCCAACAGCGTTGAAGTACGCAGCTCCGAAGGCCAATCGCTCAAGCGCGTTCAATTCTATGAAGCCAACAACCTGCGCACCCCGGCGCGGATTCGCGTGGTGCTGGGCTGGGATGACCCGAAAGCCGAACTCGATCTGCACATCATTACCCCCGACGGCCAACACGCGTTCTGGGCTCACTCGGCGCTGACCAACGGTGGCGGTCTGGACCCGGACGGCGTTGATGGCCCCGGACCGGAAATGTTCACCATGACCGCGCCGATGCATGGCACCTATCTGGTTTACGTGAACTATTGGGGCAACTTCGGCAGTGGCGGCTATAACTTCGATGAGACCAGCAACCAGAACGAGGTGATCACCTCGCAGATCAACCTGGTGCTCAACGAAAACACCGTCGACGAAAAACGCGAGACCTTCATCGTGCCCCTGCGGGCCATCGGTGACCTGCTGCTGGTCAAGACTTTCAACTATTAAGCATCCCGCTCCACGGATGACATCGGGTTTTGTGAACATGAGCGATAACACTGTTTCTCCGGCCGCCGAAACGCCTGCAGCCAAAACTCCTCGCCGCTGGCCGGCGCTGCTGGTCGGGCTGGTCCTGGTGGCTGGCGTCGCGGCCGGGTTGGGCTGGTTCATGCACAAACCCAAGGCGCCGCCGGCGGAGTTGGCCAGCGACAAACTGGGCATGAGCCGCCCGGACGGTCTGCTTGAAACCCACTCCTTGAGCCAGTTGCCCAAGGACTTGCTGGCGGTGCCGTTCCTCAAGGAAACCCTGACCGAAGATTTCGTCTTCTATTACGAAGCGCATGCCGATCGCCTCGGCTTGATCGGCAGTCTGCGGCGGATCATTTACGAACATGACCTGAAGTTGCAGGACAGTTTGATCGAGCAGATCTTCGATCAACCGGCAGACGTGGCGCTGTGGCGTGGGGCGGATGGTCGGCTCAAGGATTTCCTGTTGGTGATGGATCGTGGTGGACTGGCCAAGGTGCTGGAGCCGCTGGCGAAAGTAGCGCTGGATGATTCGCAGCTGACCACCGTCGCCACAGTGAAAGTCGGCGCCGATGACGTGGCGCTCTATCAACTGACCTATAACAACAGCAAGGCGCTGCTGTTCGCCTCCCATGGCGACAAACTGGTGGTGCTGTCCAACCCGACCAAACTCTACGATCCGGAAAGCGGCTTATCGGAAGAGCCGGGCAGCGTTTCGACCAAGGCCATCGCCGCCTTGCTCAACGGCGACAAACTGTTCCCCGAAGCCTTCGGCCTGCAACCGCGCATGCCTGAGGTGAAACAACGCCTGTCGGTCAATTCCAGCGTTCTGGCCATGGGGTATCAGCGTTTCATCCCGAACTTCGCCGGGCTGCGTTTCGACATGGACGACAAGGGCTGGCACAGCTTCCTTGCCATGGACGAACTGGACAACCAGCCGGACTTCGATTTCAAGCCGATCTGGCAAGCCATGCCGATGGGCGCCAGTGCCTGTGTCGCCTTGCCGCTCGCCGCCGAACAACAAAAACCGCTGCTGGTGAAACTCGGTGCCGAAGAGTCGGTGGCTCAGGCCCTGACCGAACACATGGCCGGTGTCGCGGGCCTGTGCTGGTACGCTGATTCGCGGTTGTACACGCCGCTGTTGGTGGCCAGCCTGAACGATGACGACAGCGCCAAACTCGACGGCGACCTGGGCAACCTGTTCGGCTCGATGGTCGGCGCCTACGAAGGCAACGTCGAAGAGCACGCGTTCCCGGTGATCGAGAAACAGGAAGGCCCAACCCACCAATGGCAGCGTCAGGTCAGCTCCAACTTCGGTCCTTACAAGGCCAAGGATGCCGAGCAACCGGACGCGATCACCGGCAAGGCGTTCATGAAAGTTAGCCTCGCGCGCCACGGTTCGACGCTGCTGTTTTCCCTCGACGACAAGCTCGTCGACAAAGCCCTCGGCACCCTCGACAAACGCTTCCCGCCGATGGCCGATGTGGTACCGAAAGACCTGCTGATGCCGGTCTACTTCGGCCCGGATTCCATGGCGCAGCTGATGCAACAGGAAACCCTCGACAGCCTGCCGCAGGACATGGAGCCGGTGTTCTACAACGCCGCGCAGACCTACCTGATCCCGAAACTGCGCAAGCTCGGCGGCTACGGCAAATACGCCCTGACCTTGCCGGAAGGCAGCGAACCCGACGGCCACTGGCAGTGGCTGCCGCTGGAATGGAAAGCCCTGTGACAGCACTTATCCGAGGCCTCGGCCTGCTGGCGTTGCTGCTGGGCACCCGGGCATTTGCCACTGAGGCGCCGCCGCTGGACGTGCAGCAATCCCAGGTGTTCCGCGCCTGGTTCGTACGCATTGCCCAGGAACAATTGACCCAAGGCCCGAGCCCGCGCTGGTATCAGCAGGACTGCGCCGGCCTGGTCCGTTTCGCCGCCAACGAAGCGCTGAAAGTCCACGACGACAAATGGCTGCGCAGCAATGGCCTGTCCAACCGATATCTGCCGCCAGAGCTGCAACTGAGCGAGGCCCAACGCGGCCTCGCCCAGCAATGGCAGCAGGGCGGCGGCAAGGTCGGGCCGTACGTCAACGCAATCAAACTGATTCAGTTCAATAGCCATCTGGTCGGCCGCGATCTGGCGCAAGCCCGGCCCGGCGACCTGATGTTTTTCGATCAGGGCGACGACCAGCACCTGATGATCTGGATGGGCCGCTACATCGCCTATCACACCGGCACCACCACCCCGACTGACAACGGCATGCGCTCCGCAAGCCTGCAGCAACTCATGACATGGAAGGACACCCGATGGATACCCGACGCAGCCAACCCCAACTTCATCGGCGTCTATCGACTGAATTTTCTCTCCCAATGATCGGTGCCCGCATGCTGCGCTTTCTGTCTCTGCTGTTGGTCTTGGTGCTGCCTGTTTCGGCGGTCAACGCCGAAGACACCGTCGAGCCGAGTGGCTACACGCCGGTGGCCGGTGAAAGCTTTTTCCTGCTGGCCGACAGCAGTTTTGCCAGCGACGAACAGGCGATGGTTCGCCTCGAAGCGCCGGGTCGCGATTATCGTCGGTTCCGCATGGAGCCTTACGGCGGCGCCGACATTCGCGTGTACCGTATCGACAAGCCGCTGGATTTCCTCAAGCGTCAGAAGAACCTGCACCGCGTGGTCAGCGACGGCCAGTTCAAGGGTGAAGGCCTGTCGAACACCCTCGCGTACCTGTGGGACAACTGGTACCGCAAATCCCGTCGGGTGATGCAGCGAGCGTTCTCCTATGAATCGCGTAAGCAAGTCACCGAAGAAGTGCCTGAGCTGAAGATGGGCACCGCGATGGTCGCGCCAACGCCCTACGATGCTCAGCCGCAATTCGCGCTGATTCCGGGCTTGCCGGTGGTCAGCCAGTTCCGCTATCCGCTGTGGCAAGCCAAACCGATCCAGCCACCGGAAGGCGTGAACCTGGCCGGATCTTCCAGTGAGTTCGTCAGTGTTGCTCCGGGCAACGTGTACATCCCGTTGGGCAATCTGAAACCGGGTCTGTACCTGGTGGAAGCGCTGATCGGTAAGTACCGTGCGACCACCATGGTCTTCGTCTCCAACACCGTGGCCGTGAGCAAGATTGCCGGTGATGAATTGCTGGTGTGGGCCGCGCGCAAACACGAAGGCAGTTCGGTGCCGAAGGTGAATGTGTTGTGGACCGATGGCCTCGGCGTGATGAGCAGTGGCGCCACCGATGCCGATGGTTTGCTGCGTCTGAAACACGTCAGCCCGGAGCGTTCGTTCGTGATCGGCGAGGACGAAGAGGGCGGGGTGTTTGTCTCCGAAAACTTCTATTACGACAGCGAAATCTACGACACCAAACTCTATGCCTTCACCGACCGGCCGCTGTATCGGCCGGGGGATTGGGTGTCGCTGAAGATCGTCGGTCGCGAGTTCAAGAACGCCCGCGACTCTGTGCTGCCGACTGCAGCCGACGTCAACGTGACCGTGCTCGATGCCACCGGCACGGCGCTGCAATCGCTGGCGCTGAAACTCGATTCCAAGGCGGGCACTCAAGGCCGTTTCCAGTTGCCGGATAACGCTGTAGCGGGCGGTTACGAGCTGCGTTTCAGCTACAAGGATCAGGCCTACAGCAGCGCCTTCCGTGTCGCCGAATACATCAAGCCGCACTTCGAGATTTCCCTGAACCTGGCCAAGCAGGATTACCGCACCGGCGAACCCGTGAAGGGCAGCCTCGTGCTGCTGTACCCGGACGGTAAACCGGTGGCCAATGCCAAGTTGAGCCTGAGCCTGCGCGCCCAACAACTGTCGATGGTCGACAACGAACTGCAATACCTCGGGCAATTCCCGGTGGAGCTGACCAGCACCGAACTGACCACCGACGCCAAGGGCAACGCGACGCTGGATCTGCCGGCGGCCGAGAAGCCGAGTCGCTACATGCTCACCGTGTTCGCCAGCGATGGCGCGGCGTATCGGGTCAAGACCACCAAGGAAATCCTCATCGATCGCGGCGCGGCGAGTTTCAGCCTGCGCGCGCCTCAGCGTTTTAGCGCGGTGGGCGACAAGGTTGCGTTCAGTTATTTGAATGAAGGCGGCAGCGAGCAAAGCAAAGCGGTCACGCCGAGCAGTTATAGCTGGGTGCGCCTGGAAGACCAGAGCATCGGCGAAGGCAAACTCGCCGCGAAAGACAAAGGCTTCACCTTGGCCTTCGACCGTCCGGGTACTTACAACCTGACGTTGAAGGATGACCATGGCCGCGTGGTGGGCGCCACCGGTCATTCGGTCACGGGCGACGGCGTCAAAGCCGTGCCGGGCACCGTGGAAATCGTCCTCGATAAACCCGAGTACAAGGCGGGCGACGAAGCCCTGGCATTGATCACGTTCCCTGAGCCGATCAGCGATGCACTGCTGTCGCTGGAGCGCGACAAGGTCGAGGCCACAGCGCTGCTGTCCAAGGGCGGCGACTGGCTGAAGATGGAAAAACTCAGCGAGACCCAATACCGCGCGCGGATCCCGGTGAAGGACAATTTTGCGCCGAACCTGACGTTCTCCGTGCTCTACACCAAGGGCGGTCAGTACAGCTTCCAGAACGCCGGCATCAAGGTGATCGCGCCGCAAATCGACGTGGCGATTGCCACAGACAAAGAGGCGTATCAGCCGGGCGATACCGTGTCGGTGGACTTGACCACGCAGTTCGCTGGCAAGCCTGTTCCAGCGCACCTGACGGTCAGCGTGGTGGACGAAATGGTCTACGCGCTGCAACCGGAAGTCGCGCCGACCATCGACCAGTTTTTCTACCACCCGCGCCGCAACAACGTGCGCACCAGCGCCAGTCTGTCGTTCATCAGCTACGACGTGGCATTGCCGGGCAGCCCTGGCGCGCCGGGCAAAGCCAATCGCAGCGAGCGGGGCGTGAAAGTGCTGGAGCGGCCGCGTCGTGAAGACGTCGACACTGCCGCGTGGCAGCCGGAATTGATCACCGACGCCAGCGGCAAAACCCGTTTCACCTTCAAGATGCCGGACTCGCTGACCCGCTGGCGCATCACCGCCCGGGCCATCGCCGATGACGGTCAGGTCGGGCAGAAGAAGCAATTCGTACGCTCGGAAAAACCGCTGTACCTGAAGTGGAGCGGCCCGACCAAATTCCGCACAGGCGACAAACCGGATCTCGGCGTGTTCGCTTTCAGTCAGGCCGAGAAACCGGTCAAGGCTGAGCTGGTGATTCATTACGCTGGCGCCGAACAACGCGTCCCCGTGACGCTGAACAACGGCATCAACTACATCGCGCTGCCAGCGTTCGCGTTGGCCAGTGGCGAGTGGGCGGCTGAGCTGGTGCAGGACGGTAAAACGGCTGATGCCTTGGCTGTGCGGCTGACCGCGACCGGCGAAGGTTGGCAAGTGACCCAAAGTCAAAGCCTGGACGTGGCCAGCGGTGATACGCCGCTGACCTTGCCGGCGGACGCGACGGATATTCGCCTGCGTCTGGACGACAGTCCGCAAGCGCTGTTCCGCTCGGCACTCGACGATCTGTTGAGCTATCCATACGGCGGCGTCGAACAAACGGCCAGTCGTTTGCTGCCGCTGAGCATCGCGTATCCGACCTTGTCGTCGAATCCGCAGATTCGCGATCGCTTGCGCCTGATCATGCAGAACAGCCGTCTGCGCCTGGTGCAAATGGCCGGGCCTTCGGCGAGCTTCACCTGGTGGGGCATGGACGGTGAACCGGATGCGTTCCTCACCGCTTACGCTTATTACGCCGACTGGCACGCCAGCAAAGCCTTGGATTTGAGCCTGCCGCCGGAGCATTGGCAGCGAGTGCTGGAAGTCTATTCGAAGCAGGCCCAAAACACGCCGCTGTTGCAGCGGGCGCTGATTCTGTCGTTCGCCAAACAGATGCAATTGCCGGTCAACACCTTGCTCAGCGGTTTGATGGAGGATCTGTCGAAAGCGGGCGAAGGCAATGCGGCGAACCTGATGGACGATGGCGAAGACAGCATCGTCATGAGCGATCCGGATTCGGCGTTGGGTCTGGCGGCCGCTCGTGCGCTGACGGCGTCGTTGGCGAAGCAATCGAAGGTGATTCTGCCGGACGCATTCAATCGTCAATTGCCGGATGCGCAACAACGTTTGGCCGTGAGCTCGCAGCCGTTTGCCGAAGCGTTAAACCTGTCGTTGCAAGCCTTCGATCAGGCTCACGCGCAAGCATTGTTGCAACGACTGTTGCCACAGCAATCGACCCTGGAACGCGCATTGGCGCTGACCTGGTTGCAGCGCAGCATCGAGCAGGCTTCGCCCACCGTCGCACTGGCACCGGGTGAAGACTGGAAGAAAAAATACGGTGATACCGGGGAGACTTATTGGACGTGGCAGGGTGCTGCGCCAGTGCCTGCGGTGCTGTCGCTGACCGGAGTGCAAGAGCGTCCGTTGCGAGCGGCTTTGAGCTTCCAGACCAAACAACCGCTGGTTGATCCGATGGCCGTGACCATCACCCGTCGCCTGTCGCGTCTGGTGCCGGGCGACGAAGCCTTCACCTTCAAACTGGAAGCGGTCGGCACCAAGCCGTTGTCCAGCGACAGCCTGTATCTGGACGAAGTGATCATCACCAGCAAAGCCGCGAAACCGCTGCGCTACGGCATGCTCGAAGTGCCGCTGCCACCGGGCGCCGATGTCGAGCGCACCACGTGGGGCATGAAGCTCATGGGCAAGGCCGGCACTGAACCGTCCGCTTTGGAGAAGGCGCGTTTCGAGCCGGGGCAGATGGCTTACGCCATTCCGGTCGATGCCTTGAGTGGTGAATTGCGTCTGCGTCATTTGGTGCGCTTCTCGCAGAAGGGCCAGTTCAACCTGCCGCCGGTGCGTTTCACTCAGGTCTATGCGCCACAGCATCAGGCGCAAGAGCAAAAACCGGCCCTCGGCCAGGTCACGGTCAACTGACATGACCCGACCTCTGGTCTGGTGGCTGCTGTGCTTGATCCCTGCGCTGGCGACAGCGCAGGAGGAGCCGCTGCGGCTGGCTTTTAAAGGTGAGTTACTGTCCTTGAGCCGGACTCAGGTGATCGCGCGCGAGCCGTTGCCTGCTGATGTGCAGACTCCGCTGGGCAGTGTGTGGAAGTTGTTTGTGTACGGCTGGCTGGTGGATACCAATGCCCATGAGCCGGCTTACGAATGTCGCGGTCAATCGAAAGACGAAATTTACTGCTGCACGGCGGGCGGCAAGATTGAGCGCGATCAGGCCTTGGTGAAGTCGTGCGGGTTGTACTTTGAGCCGCAGCGGTTGGGCATTGCTGGCGCTGACTGGCGCACGTATTGGCAGGCGCGGCGGGCACCGGAGTGGTTGCTGGATTTGGCTTCGTTGCAGCCTTCCACGCGAGTTTCAGTGACTGAGTTGCTGCGAATGCTGGCCGTGATGCCGGCGCAGGATCAAGCGCGGCGGGTGTTGCTGGATGTGGTGTTGAATGCGGCTGACGGCAATGTTGTGGGCGAACTCGGTGGCCGGTTGCGGGTGAAAACCTGGAGCTGGTTGGGGGATCAGGACCCTTCGTCGCGTCAGGGTGGTTTTGCCGGGTGGACAGTGGATGGCACGCCGGTTTGGGCGGGTGGGCGTGGGACCAGTCAAATGGTCCTGCGTCACTACGGTGGGGCGTTGGCTTCGGTGTTGCCGGTGGATTGGCCTTTGGATGCGGGACGGTGTGTCGAGGTGGGGCTGTTTTCACGCTATCCCATCGGGCGCGTTCTGGCGGGGGATCGTGTTGTTGAGTCCGGGCCCTTGCTGGGCGATTACCGCGTCGAATTCACCAACGGCAACCAACTCGATATCCACAGCGACGGCGAACTGTTTTTGCTGAAAGACACACTGATCGCCCGTCTGGACCGCGAAGAATACGTCGCCCGCGTCCTGCAACGCGAAGCCAGACCCGAACCCGCCGAAGCCGCCAAAGCTTTGGCCATCGCCATCCGCACGTATCTGCTGCAAAACGCTACCCGCAACGGCGACTGCCTGAGCATCGACGACAGCAGCAGCCGGCAACGCGTCGCACCACGTCCAGCCACGGCCGAATCACGCCACATCGCCGCCTGGACCAGGGACCTGGTCCTCGCCGGCAGCACCGTCACCTACCACTCCGACCAGCCCGGCCCGGACAAGCTCTCCTGGCAGCAAGCCGTCGAACAAGCCAACGCCGGCCAACGCTACGATGCCATCCTGCTCCACGCCTACCCCCGCGCCAGCCTCAGCCGCTGGGACAATCCAGTCGCTTCCTGCGAAGCGCTCCCCGCCGCGCAAGACTGGCTGCTGAACCAACGCCGCGGCTGGCGTCCGCGGTTGGAAAATGAGGTTGGCTACAACGAAGTCAGCACCTTCGCCGTCTGCCGCCTGGCCTTCGGCCGCCCCTATGTCGACCGCGAACGCCAACGCATCTACGTGCGCGGCGTGCTGTCGCTACAAGACCGCCTCGACCTGACCCACGAATACCTGCACCTGGCCTTCGAAGCACACCCCAACGGCCAGGATGAAACCTACATCGAAGGGCTCGCCCGCCACCTCTTGCTGGAATAGGCCATGAAACTCCGTTATCCACAGGTCTTCCTGTTCCTTTGCTCTTTTTGCGTATGGCCGACGACGTTCGCCGCCGAAAGCGCCGCCAAACTCGATACACCCGTTGGCGGCTGGCGCACCGGTGCGCCTGAAGGCGAAGGCGAAAACTTTCGCCAGATCGTCAACTACCCGGCCTCTTCGGTGAACACCCCGGTGGGGCAGGCCAACACTGCACGCATCACTGGGCAAATCAACGCGACGCCCAAGTCTGGTGAGCCGGGCCGGTTGATCGTCAACGGCGTCAGCATGCCGCTGAAAATCGACCCCGCGGGCCGCTTTGATCGTCCGTTCTCATTCCCCAATGGCAGCAACAGCGTTGAAGTCCGCAGCCCCGACGGCCAGCAACGGCATCGCACGCAATTCCTCAACGCCAGCGGCGGAGCCACTCCGGCGAAGTTGCGGGTGCTACTGGCTTGGGACAGTGACGGCACCGACCTCGACTTGCACCTCATCACCCCCGACGGCGCGCACATCTGGTACGGCGATCGTGTTGCGCCCAATGGCGCGGCGCTCGATGTTGACGTGACGACGGGCTACGGCCCGGAAATATTCGCCATGCCGGCGCCGATCAAGGGCCAATACCTCGTCTATGTGAACTACTTTGGGGGCGGGTATCGCAGTGATGATGAGGGGCAGGAGGAGGCGGTTCAGCCGCTGACGACCGCACAGGTCACGGTGATTACGGAGGAAGGGACGCCGAACGAGAAGATGGAGACGTTTCTGGTGCCGATGCGGGCGGTGGGGGAGTTGACGTTGGTTAAGGGGTTTAGTTATCCGTGAGGGGCCAATCGGGCAGCAGGTTGCTGCCAATTTGATTAATCAGTGCCCATTTGCTAGATACTTGAAAATTGATGCACAGGGGCTACAGATTCAATGAGTTAAGCTTTATTTGTGGCTCTTGGGCTACGAAATGGCGTTCTCTGAAGCGATTGCTAGCCTTGCAGCGTTGTGCCTCTAGGGCTACATTAATCGTCGTTCTGGCGATTTTTGATGCTTGAGGGCTACAAATGACCACCTTGTTTGATGTGGCTGAAATGCTGAAACGCGCCCGGCGCGAGGCTCATTTGAGCCAAGGTGTCTTGGCCACCCGCGCCGGGGTCTCACGGTCGACAGTGGCGCGCATGGAAACCATGGCGAAAGGCGATATGAGCGTATCGGCTTTGGTGCGCCTATTGGACGCTGCCGGATATGACTTGAAACTGGTGAAGGCTGGTCACGGGCGCACGGTCGAGGACATCCTCGCAGAACAGCGTTCCGGAGTTTCAGACTCATGATTTTAGATGTCCACGTCAGCGGGAAAATGGTCGCCCGGCTCTATCGAGAGCGCGATGAGTATGTTTTGAAATATCTCCCCGGCACGGCAGTAACAGACTTCGTCAGCTTGGCATTGCCTGTCCGTGAAGAGCCGTGGCGCTGGCCCCGAGATCTTTTCCCGTTTTTTCGCCAGAACCTGCCGGAGGGATACTTGCTTGGAGTCATTCGTGAAGAGTTTGGTGCATTGCTGGACGGCACCGACTTATCTCTACTTGCTGTGATCGGTGGCGCGGGGATTGGTCGGGTAGCGGTGACACCTGAAGGCGTTCTACCCGGGGGCGAACTAGAGCCTTTGGAAATAGGCCAACTGCTGAAGGCTGAAAATACCAGCGAACATTTTGCGACGCTGGTGCGTCGTTACGCACGCGCCGCTGTCTCCGGTGTCGTTCCGAAGTTCATTGCAAACGATGTTGAACATGACGCTATTCCTCTGGGAAAACCCACGCTGCGTACCGGTTTTCACATCATCAAAGGTTCGGACGATACGACACCCTTCCTGGGCTTCAACGAGTTTTACACCCTGCAGGTATTGGAGCGGCTACAGGTCGTACCGGTAGCCACCTGCCGGATGTCTGAGGATGGTCGCGTCTTGGTCGTAGATCGTTTTGATGTGGATGAAAACGGCCAGCCGAGCTGCGGGCTGGAAGATGCCTGCGGGCTGTTGGGGTTACCGCCCCACGAGAAATATGCAACCACCACCGAACGTGTGTGGAACGCCACCCGGCCCTACATACCTGGAGACCGGTTACGTGAGCAGCGTGAGCACTTAGGCTGGCACGTTTTGGCTAACTACGTGGTGCGAAACGCTGACTGTCACGCCAAAAACATCGCGCTCTATTACACCTCGCGAGCCGACGTCGCCTTCACACCGATCTATGACTTGGTGACCACTCAGGCTTATCCCCGTTTCGCTTCAAACCCCCCAGGTTTATCTGTGGGAGGCAGGCAGACCTGGACGCCGGGCCGCACGCTTGAGATCTTCTTCAATGGTGTTTTGGGTATTCCCCCGCGTCAGTACGCCACGATGGTCGAGCAACTGTGCGAGTCGGCTGTCACCGTGGGAAAAGAGGTGATCGAAGCCGCGAAAAACGAGCCCGCCTGGCGTGATGTGGCCAAACATATGGTGCATGCCTGGAACGAAGGTATGGAAACATTACGTAGTCCGAAAGCGGCTCCGCATTTTCGAGGATTGGATACCGCCATTACGGAGGCGGGTTTTTCAGGGCCGCGAGCGGAAGAGAGCAGTCGAGTGCAGATTGGCCGTTCAGAGTTGTTGGCACCGAGAAAACGCAAGTAACCAAGCATCGCTCAGCGATCTGTTAACTCGATTCTTGGCACAAAAAACTGTGCTCGATAAATATGTCTTCCAAAGTTGAGAATAGCTTTCTCTCAGACATTAAAAAGCCGGCTTGTGGCCGGCTTCTCGGGGACTGGCTTGGTTCATTTTTGGTAAACCGCGCCAGCCTTCAAAACGTACACCCGGATCTTGCGTCCGGCTGTGGGACTCGGCGAGAAAATCATCTGCCTTGTCGGTGCGATCTGACGCCATGGGGCGGGTCGATGCGCAAATGTGGGGCGCAGCATACTGATTTTTTGGGGGAATTCCCAGCATGGTGTGCGACCTAGAGCGATTGCGGTTACGTGTAGCAGCTGGCGGAGCCTGCGTCCGGCTGCGCAGCAGTCGTGAATCCAGTATCTGCGGTGTATCTGAAACACCGGGTTAGATGGTTTTACGACTGCTCCGCAGCCGAACGCAGGCTTCGCCAGCTGCTACAAAGTTATTTGATTACAGAAAAGGTACGGGCGGCCTGCGTTTATTCAGGGTCGACCACCAGAACACCCATCCCAGCACCCTTATGTTTTGTTCTTCGATTTGCGGAGGTCTGAAGACTTCATCCGGGTATTCGGAGCTGTTGTGGCTGCGCATGCGTATCGCGTTGCCTGGTACCCGGCTCAGGTATTTGATGCGCAACATGCCGTCGTGCTCGATTGCGTAAATCTCTCCGTCGACGATTTGCGTGAGCCCGCGGTCAATGGCGACGATGGAGCCATCTTCAATTCTTTCGGCCATGCTGTTGCCAACCATGCGGGCGCAGATGGCATCGGCGTGGTTGATTTCCAGGGAGTCAAGATCGCTGCGCGGCAGGCGGATCGATTCGCTGGGGTCTTTGATGACATGGGTTTTGTCGGAGCCGGGGGCAGTTGCCGCTTCTTTGAAAAAGGGTAGTTCGATATCGACCGGGTCGATGACCCGATAGGTGCCCCGGATTGACTGGGCGTCGAAGGTGTTGCCGGATGCGTCGATCAGATGCAATTCCCTGGCGTCTTGCGGTCCTTCGCCGGTTTTCAGCCATTCAGTGTTCACGGACAGCCTTCTGGCGACATCTTCCATGCGGTAGTCAGGAACTCCGCGGGTATACCAGTTATGGACAGTTTGAGGGTCGGAAATACCCAGGAATTCGGCAAATCTCGTTGTCGTGATTTTTAACTCTTTCAGGAGCATTCTGAATCGTGGGCCGCAGGTTTTGTTCTTTTTCATAAACACGAGTCTAGCCGTGCGGCATAAGGCTTTGATTCAACAAAACGTTCAAATCTGGCGTGAAATTTAAGTCCTGATGTAAGACGTCTTTTGTAAAAATTAAACAAGAAAAAACCGGTTTGCCTGCCAGTTAAATGTGCTGTTGAACATGATATTCAAACGCCCACAAAAAACCCCGGATCAACCGGGGTTCTTCGTTATAGCCGCTCGAGAGAAGCGGTTATCAGCCTTTATAGGCAGCAACCGACTTCATGATCTCGGTGCGAGCGGCTTCTGAGTCGCCCCAACCTTCGATCTTCACCCATTTGCCTTTTTCGAGGTCTTTGTAGTTCGCGAAGAAGTGCTCGATTTGCTGAATCAGCAATGGAGGCAGGTCGCTGCACTCTTTCACGTCGACGTACAGCTGGGACAGCTTGTCGTGTGGTACTGCAACCACTTTAGCATCGCCGCCGCCGTCGTCAGTCATGTGCAGGATGCCGATTGGACGGGCGCGGATGACCGAACCCGGAGCGACCGGGTAAGGGGTCACGACCAGCACGTCGAGGGGGTCACCGTCGTCAGCCAGGGTGTTCGGGATGAAACCGTAGTTGGCCGGGTAGAACATCGGGGTGGCCATGAAACGGTCAACGAACAGGCAATCGCTGTCTTTGTCGATTTCGTATTTGATCGGGGCGTGGTTGGCCGGAATCTCGATCGCGACGTAGATGTCGTTCGGCAGGTCTTTGCCAGCCGGAATCTTGCTGTAGCTCATTGGGCGGTGCCCCCGTTAGTTGACCAAAAACACTTGGCCGGATTGACCAAAAAGTGGCGGCGATTATAGGCATATTCTGCCGCCGATGCCACGATCCAAGGGTCGTAGAGACCTTAGTCGCGTGCCTGATAGACCGGGTCTTCGGCTAGAAGTTGCCGCAGCCTGGTTAGCGGGTCCTGACGATAAAACAGCTTCAGTTGCTCATAGACCTGAGGATACGCCTCGTGCAGCAAATCCGGGGCACTGAAGAAGTATTCGCTGGTGACCGCGAAGAATTCGGCCGGGTTTTCCGCAGCGTACGGGTCGATGGCGGTGTCAGCGTCGGGATTGCGGTCCAGTTGCCGATCAAGGTCGTCGTAGGCCTCTTGCATGACCTTGGCCCAGTCGCTGACCCGCATGTCGGCGTGCAGCGGCGGCAGGCCGTTGGCGTCGCCGTTGAGCATGTCGAGTTTATGCGCGAGTTCATGGATCACCAGGTTGTAGCCTTCCCAGCCACCACTGGCCATCACGCCGGGCCACGCGAGGATGATCGGACCTTGCTGCCAGGCTTCGCCGCTGTGTTCGCCGTCCCATTCGTGCTCGACACCGCTGGCGTCGCGATGGCGCTGAGGGCTGAGAAAGTCGTCGGGATAGAGGACGATTTCGTGGAAACCCTGATACCAGTTCAGATCGCCCAGATGTAGCAACGGCAATTGCGCCTGGGCGGCAAGCAGCAGGCGTTGCTCCTGGTGGAGTTCGACACCGGGCAGGGCGGTCAGGTGTTTGTCCTGGAGGAACAGCACGCTGGCTTCGCGCAGCCACCGGTCTTCAGCGGCGCTGAGGCCATCGAGAAAACTCAAGTGATGACGCACCCGCTGCCACATGTCGTCGGCAATCGGGTGTTTGGCCAAGGTGCGCCGGCGATGCCAGGCGCTCAGGGACCACATCGTGAGTCAGCGCGATTGGGCTTTGGACGCGGCGTTAGCAAGGCGACTGCGGATCATGCCGATGATCATCGGTACCAGCGACAGCAGGATGATGCCCACTACCAGCAGCGACAGGTTCTTTTTGATGAACGGTACGTTGCCGAAGAAGTAACCGAGGGTCACCAGACCGCCCACCCAGAGGATCGTGCCAAAAACACTGAAGGCGAAGAAACGCGGGTAGGGCATTTTGGCCACGCCGGCGACAAACGGTGCAAAGGTGCGAATGATCGGCATGAAACGCGCCAGCGTCACCGTTTTGCCGCCGTGCTTGTCGTAGAAGTCGTGGGTTTGTTGCAGGTAGTCGCGGCGGAAGATTTTCGAGTTCGGGTTACTGAATAAACGCTCGCCGGCCGTTCGTCCGATCAGGTAGTTGGTGCTGTCGCCAAGGATTGCCGCCAGCATCAGCAGGCCACCCAGTAGCACCGGGTCCATGCCGCCGCCGGCGGCTACTGCGCCAGCGATGAACAGCAGGGAATCGCCCGGCAGGAATGGCATCACCACCAGGCCGGTTTCGCAGAAGATCACCAGGAACAAAATGGCGTAAATCCATGGCCCGTAGTTGTTTACCAGCAAATCGAGGTACACATCGAGATGCAGAATAATGTCGAGCGGGTTGAAATCCATGGAGAGCACCTGTGGTGACGGCCCGACTCGGCAGGCCTGTGCGGATGACTTCGCGAAAGCCTACAGACGGGTGTAGTTTTTCTTACGAGCCGGAAAGGTCCGCATTATACGAGCTGAGAGGTGAAAAGCTCGTTGAGTTTGTAGCGAGGAATTTCGGAACGCAGTGAGAAGACAATCGCAGCCACAGGGCCTTACCCATAAGGGCTGCGATCTTTTCGGCTTACAGCTCGTCGCTGATCGGCAACACGTAGTTCTTGAACTCGGTGTCTTCCTTGAATCCGATGGATTCGTAGGTTTTGCGCGCGACTTCGTTATTGGTGCTGGTGGAAACGCGCATGCGTACCGCGTTGGTTTCCTTGGCCATTTTTTTCGCGGTGCGGATGAGATTGTCGGCGACCAACTGGCGGCGGGCCTCTTCGGCGACGTAGATGTCGTTGAGGATCCACACACGCTTCAGCGAAAGGGACGAAAAGCTCGGATACAACTGACAGAAACCCATCAGTTTGTTGCTGTCGTCATCGGCCAGGGCCAGGTAGATCACCGACTCCTTGCGACGCAGGCGCTTTTCAAGGAACGCCCGGGACGAGTCCGGATAAGCCAGGGAGCCATAAAACTCGCGATATTTGACGAACAACGGGGTCAACAGGTCCAGGTGTTCGAGGGTCGCTTGAATAATCCGCATGGTAGGTCTCGTCTTCAAGTGGCTGTCTTCACGTACTGTGACGGCGAACGGTTCTCACTCGGGCAGCCGTGTTTCGATCCTGCCTGAAACTGAATCAGAAACGCAATGCGGAAACGGTTCAGGCATCCGGCAGACTCAGTAGGAAATTACCTTTCATGTCCGCTCCTGCGTCCGACTCCAGTGTCAGAACCTGGGCTTCGTCCTTCAGATTGACCCCTGACAACTGCCGCCGACAGGCCTCGCGCATCAAATACAGCAAACGGTGTGCCGCCATGCCGTAACTCAGGCCTTCGAGTCGGACGTTGGAGATGCAGTTGCGATAGGCATCCGTCAGCCCGACCTTTGGATTGTAGGTGAAATACAGCCCCAGGCTGTCCGGGGAACTGAGGCCAGGGCGCTCGCCGATCAGGATGACCACCATTTTCGCACCCAGCAGCTCACCGATCTCGTCGGCTACGGCGACCCGGCCCTGTTCCACCAGAATGACCGGTGAGACGGACCAGCCGTCATTCACAATCTGATCTTCCATCCGCGTCAGAAACGGCAGGGTATGGCGATGAACGGCCAGGGCCGACAACCCATCGGCAACGACAATTGCCAGATCGACACCGCCAGGATTGGCCAATGCGTAATCGCGCAGTGTCTGAGCCGACTCATCATTGAGCTTTCGCCCCAAATCGGGGCGTTGCAAATAACTGTTCCGGTCCGTAGCGGCGCTGTGTAGCAGCAAACTGGCACGCCCGCGTTCAGCCAGTTGTGAGCTGAGCCCCGTATGGTCGAACGGCAAGTGCACCGCATCCCGTGCCTGAGCGTGGGCGTACTGGAAATCCAGCTGCGCGCTGGTCGGCATGCTGGTGCCGGTTCTACCCAAAGCGATCCGTGCCGGTGTCAGGCGACGCAGTTCCAGTAACGGGTTCTCTGGATCAGCAGGTGGTTTATCCATTTCAACACTCATCCCAGTTGCCACATCGCTTGGCGGAAGGCCGGTGGCAGGCTGTCGCCGAAGTGAATCTTGCCGTCTGCCTGGGTGAAAATGCCCATTCTCGCCAGCCATTGTTCGAATTCCGGCGCAGGTTTCAGGCCCAGCGTCTGGCGGGCGTAAAGCGCGTCGTGGAACGACGTGGTCTGGTAGTTGAGCATGATGTCGTCGGAGCCGGGGATGCCCATGATGAAGTTGATCCCGGCCACGCCCAACAGGGTCAGCAGGGTGTCCATATCGTCCTGGTCGGCTTCGGCGTGGTTGGTGTAACAGATGTCGCAACCCATGGGCACGCCCAGGAGCTTGCCGCAGAAGTGGTCTTCGAGGCCGGCGCGGATGATCTGTTTACCGTTGTAGAGGTATTCCGGGCCGATGAATCCTACGACGGTGTTCACCAGGAACGGTTTGAAATGTCGCGCAACGGCGTAGGCGCGGGTTTCGCAGGTCTGTTGATCGATGCCGTGGTGGGCGTTGGCTGACAAAGCGCTGCCCTGACCGGTTTCGAAATACATCAGGTTCTGCCCCAGCGTGCCGCGATTCAGGCTCAAACCGGCGTCGTAGCCTTCTTGCAACACGTTCAGGTTGATACCAAAACTGGCGTTCGCCGCTTCGGTGCCGGCGATCGACTGGAACACCAGGTCCAGTGGAACACCGCGATTGATCGCCTCGATGGAGGTCGTGACGTGGGTCAGCACGCAAGCCTGGGTCGGAATCTCGTAGCGCTGGATGATCGCGTCGAGCATTTCCAGCATGGCGCAGATCGAGGCGATGCTATCGGTGGCCGGGTTGATGCCGATCATCGCGTCACCGTTACCGTACAGCAGGCCGTCGAGAATGCTCGCGGCGATACCGGCCGGTTCGTCGGTGGGGTGGTTGGGTTGCAGGCGGGTGGATAGCCGGCCGCGCAGGCCCATCGTGCCGCGGAACTGGGTGACCACGCGGATTTTCTGCGCGACCAGCACCAGATCCTGCACGCGCATGATCTTCGACACGGCGGCGGCCATTTCCGGGGTCAGGCCTGGCGCGAGGGCGCGCAGGCTCTGTTCGTCGGCCGCATCGCTGAGCAACCAGTCGCGAAAGCCGCCGACGGTGAGGTGGCTGACGGCGGCGAAGGCTTGTTTGTCGTGAGTGTCGATGATCAGTCGGGTGACTTCATCGGACTCATAAGGAATGAGTACTTCTTGCAGGAAGTGGCTGAGCGGGATGTTGGCGAGGGCCATCTGCGCGGCCACACGCTCGCCATCGTTGAGGGCGGCGACGCCGGCGAGAAAGTCCCCGGAGCGCGCCGGACTGGCCTTGGCCATGACGTCCTTGAGACTCTCGAAGCGATAGGTCTGGGCGCCGACGGAATGGGCAAATGCGGCCATGGGACGGGGTCCTCCTGATTCTATAAACAACTCAAATACACCACCGAACCCTGTGGGAGCGAGCTTGCTCCGGGCGGCGTTCCGACGATGGCGGTCTTACATCCGACAAATATGCTGAATGACACACCGCTATCGTCGGAACGCCGCCCGGAGCAAGCTCGCTCCCACAGGGGATTGTTGTGCACTTCAATATGGCAGGCGCCGGGCAACAGGCCCGGCGCCGGTGCAACTCAGACGCCTTCGAGCATCGCATCCGCCGGCGCGTCGAAGCGCTGTTTGGCGGTCAATTGGAAATACAAGTAACCGACCGCCATGAAGCCGAGGAACACGCACCCGATCAGCGTATTGAACCAGGCCATCGCCACCAGGCACACCACCGCCAGAAACAGCGCAATCCCCGGCACGATCGGATAGCCCGGCGCGCGGAAGGTGCGCTCAAGGTTCGGCTCGGTTTTACGCAGTTTGAACAGGCTCAGCATACTGATGATGTACATCACGATGGCACCGAATACCGACATGGTGATCATTGCTGCCGTCAGGGTCATGCCTTGCAGGTTGACCAGACCGTCGCTGTAGATCGCCGCGATGCCGATCACGCCGCCGGCCAGGATCGCCCGGTGCGGAGTCTGGAAACGCGAGAGCTTGGCCAGACTGCGAGGCAGGTAACCGGCCCGGGCCAGCGCAAAGAACTGCCGCGAGTAGCCGAGAATGATCCCGTGGAAACTCGCCACCAGACCGAACAGGCCGATCCACACCAGCATGTGCATCCAGCTCGAATTGTTGCCGACTACGGCTTTCATTGCCTGAGGCAACGGATCGTTGATGTTCGACAGTTGACGCCAGTCGCCAACGCCGCCCGCCATCACCATTACGCCGATGGCCAGGAACACCAGGGTCAGAATGCCACTGACATAAGCCCTGGGAATCGTACGTTTCGGGTCCTTGGCTTCTTCGGCCGCCATCGCCGCGCCTTCAATCGCAAGGAAAAACCAGATCGCGAAGGGAATCGCCGCAAAGATGCCGGGAATCGAGCCCATGGTGAACTCGTTGGCGCCCGACCAGCCGTTAAGCGCGAAATTACTGAAGCTGAAGCCCGGCGCAACGACGCCCATGAACACCAGCAACTCGGCAACCGCCAGCACGGTGACTACCAGTTCAAACGTCGCGGCGATGCTGACGCCGAGGATATTCAAGCCCATGAACACGAAATAGGCACCAACGGCGGCGATCTTGGGGTCCAGTTCCGGGTATTGCACGTTGAGATAGGCGCCGATGGCCATGGCAATCGCCGGGGGCGCAAAGACGAACTCAATCAGGGTGGCGATGCCGGCGATCAGTCCGCCTTTCTCACCGAAGGCCCGCCGGCTGTAGGCAAACGGCCCGCCCGCGTGGGGAATCGCGGTAGTCAATTCGGTGAAGCTGAAGATGAAACAGGTGTACATCGTCGCCACCATTAACGCGGTGACGAGGAACCCCAGGGTCCCTGCGGTGCCCCAGCCGTAACTCCAGCCGAAATACTCGCCGGAAATCACCAGGCCGACGGCAATGCCCCATAAATGCAGGGTGCCGAGTGTGGGTTTGAGCTGTGTAGTAGAAGTCATAAGTCCTCGCTGTCTTTATTATTTTTTGATCTGTTGGACTTTCGGGTACGACGTTTTCGTGTAAAGCGGGCACGCAAAGCCCGTGCCAGAGCGGCAGGGCGATGTTTGGTGTGTCATTGAGGACGCCATCGCGAGCAGGCTCGCTCCCACAGAGTTAGGTAGTGAATCCACTTTTGGGGGCTGACCCAAATTCAATGTGGGAGCGAGCCTGCTCGCGATGGCCATCTGAAGGGCGACGCAGAGACATCTGCATCGCCCACGCTTTTTAGAAGAAGCCCAACGGATTGATGTCGTAGCTCACCAGCAGGTTTTTGGTCTGCTGATAGTGATCGAGCATCATCTTGTGGGTTTCACGACCGACGCCGGACTTCTTGTAGCCACCGAACGCGGCGTGCGCCGGGTACAGGTGATAGCAGTTGGTCCACACACGACCGGCCTTGATGGCGCGGCCCATGCGGTAGGCGCGGTTGATGTCGCGGGTCCAGAGGCCGGCACCCAGGCCGAACTCGGTGTCGTTGGCAATGGCCAGGGCTTCAGCTTCGTCCTTGAAGGTGGTGATGCTCACCACCGGGCCAAAGATTTCTTCCTGGAACACGCGCATTTTGTTGGTGCCCTTGAGCAGGGTCGGCTGGATGTAATACCCGGTCGACAGATTGCCCTCGAGTTTTTCCACCTTGCCGCCGGTCAACAGCTCGGCGCCTTCGCCCTTGGCGATTTCCAGGTACGAAAGGATTTTGTCGAATTGCTGCTCGGACGCCTGGGCGCCGACCATGGTGTCGGTGTCCAGCGGGTCGCCACGTTTGATCGACAGGACTTTCTTCATCACGACTTTCATGAAGTCGTCGTAGATCGACTCTTGCACCAAGGCGCGGGATGGGCAGGTGCAGACTTCGCCCTGATTGAAGAACGCCAGCACCAGGCCTTCGGCGGCTTTTTCAATGAAGCTTGGCTCGGCCTTCATGATGTCTTCGAAGAAGATGTTCGGCGATTTGCCTCCCAGCTCCACGGTGGACGGAATGATGTTTTCGGCGGCGCATTTCATGATGTGTGAGCCGACCGGGGTCGAGCCGGTGAAGGCGATCTTGGCGATGCGTTTGCTGGTGGCCAGCGCTTCGCCGGCTTCTTTGCCGAAGCCTTGCACCACGTTCAGCACGCCCGGCGGCAGCAGGTCGCCGATCAGCTCCATCAGCACAGTAATGCCCAGCGGCGTTTGCTCGGCAGGCTTGAGCACCACGCAGTTACCGGCCGCCAGGGCCGGGGCGAGTTTCCAGGCGGCCATCAGGATCGGGAAGTTCCACGGAATGATCTGCCCGACCACGCCCAGTGGTTCATGGATGTGATAGGCCACGGTGTTGCCATCGATCTCGGCGGCGCTGCCTTCCTGGGCGCGGATGCAACCGGCGAAGTAGCGGAAATGGTCGGCCGCCAGCGGGATGTCGGCGTTGAGGGTTTCACGCACGGCTTTGCCGTTGTCCCAGGATTCGGTGATCGCCAGGACTTCGAGGTTCTGTTCGATGCGGTCGGCGATTTTCAGCAGCACCAGCGAGCGAGCCTGGGCGGACGTGGCGCCCCAGGCATCGGCGGCCGCGTGGGCAGCGTCCAGGGCCTTTTCGATGTCTTCGGCCGTGGAGCGGGGGAATTCGGCAATCGGTTGGCCATTCACTGGCGAGGTATTGGTGAAGTACTGACCTTTAACAGGCGCGACGAACTCGCCGCCGATGTAGTTACCGTATTTGCTCTTGAACGAAACGATAGCGCCTTCAGTACCGGGGTGAGCGTAACGCATGGTGATTTCTCCTTGGCTTTTGTGCTTATAAGGGAGAGCGCATGTGCGCCTGCTATAAGCGTAGAGCAAAGGTCGGGCCACTGCCTTGCAGGTCAGGCAAATCAAGGCTTTACGCGGTTTTTGTCGGACCGGCGGACTCCATCTGTGACGGTTTCGGTACGGTCCCCGTGACACTTTGTACCGCTTCTGGCACAACGTGTGACGGGTCGGTCTCGCCAGCATTGCAAAGCATGGATGGCTGGAGGATGCTCGGTGCCTGTGATGGACCGTAGGAGCTGCCAAAGGCTGCGATCTTTTGATCTCGAACCATCAAAGTCAAAAGATCGCAGCCTTCGGCAGCTCCTACAGGGCCGTGTACACCTTTCGGGGAGAACAATAAGAAATGCACGACAACCATTTGAGTCGCCATGCCCAGCAGGTCCTGACCGTTACTCAGGGAAAATCCCACCTGCACGGCCCCGGCAGCGACCCGTCGATCGCCCGTTCCTGGCTGCGCTGTCTTGAGGACTATCACCTCGACCCGGCCCTGACCATGGCCCCGACGGTGCTGGAACATGGCCGCGTCCTGGAAAGCCGCGAGCGCTTGCAGCAGGTGCTGCACATCGCCGGCAGCGAAATGACCAGCCTTCATCAGCAACTCTCCGGCGCCGGCCACGCGGTCCTGCTGACCGACGCCCGCGGCGTGATCCTCAATTGCGTCACCGCGCCTGCCGAGCGGAAGATTTTCGAACGCGCCGGCCTCTGGCTCGGTGCTGACTGGAGCGAAGCCTGCGAAGGCACCAACGGCATTGGCACCTGTCTGGTGGAACGTCAGTCGCTGACCATCCACCAGGACGAGCACTTTCGCGGCCGTCACACCGGCCTGACCTGCTCGGCGAGCCCAGTGTTCGACCCGCATGGCGAACTGCTGGCGGTGCTCGACGTGTCCTCGGCGCGTCACGAGGTCTCGCGTCAGAGCCAATTCCACACCATGGCCCTGGTCAATCTTTCGGCGAAGATGATCGAAAGCTGCTATTTCCTGCGCTACTTCGACAATCAGTGGTTGCTGCGTTTTCATCTTCAGGCCGAATCCGTTGGGCTGTTCAGCGAAGGGTTGCTGGCGTTTGACGGGGAAGGGCGGATCAGCGCGGTCAACCAGAGTGCGCTGAACCTGCTGGGGCATATTCGCGGTGGGTTGCTGGGCAAGCCGGTGGAGGCGTTTTTCGATTGCTCGCTGGATGAATTGCTCGGCCGCGCCAGCGTCAATGCCAGCGCCAGTTGGCCGTTGCGCACGCGCGACGGACGGAGCCTGTTTGCGGTGTTGCGCGGGCAGCCACGCAGCATTCCGGTGCCGGTGATTCAAAGTGCGGTGATCGCCGAACCTTCGCGCTTATCGGGCATTTGTCTGGGCGACACGGGGTTGCAGGAAGACTTCCGCAAATCCTTGCGCGTGTTCGAGCGGGACGTACCGCTACTGATCAACGGCGAAACCGGATCCGGCAAAGAAGCGTTTGCCAAAGCCGTCCATCAGGCCAGCCAGCGAGCAGAAAAAGCCTTCGTCGCCCTCAACTGCGCAGCCATCCCCGAAAGCCTGATCGAGAGCGAACTGTTTGGCTATCGCGGCGGCAGCTTTACCGGTGCGCGTAAGGAAGGCATGCGCGGCAAGTTGCAGCAGGCCGATGGCGGGACTCTGTTCCTCGATGAAATCGGCGACATGCCCCTGGCTTTGCAGACCCGGCTATTAAGGGTGCTGGAGGATCGTCAGGTAGTGCCGATCGGCGGCGAGCCGGAGTCGGTCAACGTACGGATCATCAGCGCCACTCACCGCAATCTGCTGGAGCGGGTGCAGGATGGCAGCTTCCGCGAGGATTTGTATTACCGGCTCAACGGGCTGGAAGTTGCACTGCCGGCGCTGCGTGATCGCTGTGATAAGTCTCAGTTGCTCGACTTTTTACTGGCCGAAGAGGCGGGCGGGGAAACCGTATTGATCGACGGTCCGGCACGCCAGGCGTTGCTGGCCTTCGCCTGGCCGGGGAACGTGCGGCAGTTGCGCAATGTGCTGCGCACGTTAGCTGCGTTGTGTGACGGTGGGCGGATCGGGCTGGAAGATTTGCCGGTGATGATTCGTCAGGCTCGACCGGTTCCGCTTGTTGCCGTTGAAGAGCCGTCGGAGCATCCGCTGGATGACGCTGAGCGGTTGGCGTTGCTGAATGCGCTGGAACAGACGCGCTGGCATATGACTCACACGGCTGAACAGTTGGGTGTCAGTCGTAACACCCTTTATAGAAAATTGCGTAAACATGGAATTGAGCGGTAGACCGATAGATCCAGCCCTCACCCTAACCCTCCCGAAACGTCGGACCGCCCGTAGGGAGAGGGGACTGACCGAGGTGTTTGGTCGGGATACGGCGACCTGAAACTCCGAGTCGAGCTCAGGTTTTGAACATCACCAAGATCGGCTCCCTTTCCCCCTCTCCCCTCTGGGGAGAGGGTTGGGGTGAGGGGTGGATCTTAAGCCTTCACCTAAAGAGTGCGAATTTTCCCACCCTACGCTAACCTGCGGCCATGTTTTACGAGGTCGACTAATGCACATTCATATTCTTGGTATCTGCGGCACTTTCATGGGTTCGATGGCGGTTCTGGCCAAAGAGCTGGGCCATCATGTGACGGGCTCCGATGCCAACGTCTATCCGCCGATGAGCACTCAGCTTGAGGCTCAGGGCATTGAGTTGACCCAAGGCTATGACCCGGCGCAGCTCGATCCGGCACCGGATCTGGTGGTGATCGGCAATGCCATGTCCCGCGGCAACCCGGCTGTCGAATACGTGCTGAACAAAGGCCTGCCGTACGTCTCCGGCCCGCAATGGCTGGCGGATCACGTGCTGCAAGGTCGCTGGGTGCTGGCCGTCGCCGGTACCCACGGCAAAACCACCACCAGCAGCATGCTCGCCTGGGTGCTGGAACACGCGGGCATGAGCCCGGGTTTCCTGATCGGCGGCGTGCCGCAAAACTTCTCGGTGTCCGCCCGCTTGGGTGACACACCGTTCTTCGTGATCGAAGCCGACGAGTACGACAGCGCGTTCTTCGACAAGCGCTCCAAGTTCGTTCATTACCGCCCGCGCACGGCGATCCTGAACAATCTGGAATACGATCACGCCGACATCTTCCCCGATCTGCCAGCCATCGAGCGGCAATTCCACCATTTGGTGCGGACCATCCCGAGCGAAGGCCTGGTGATCCATCCAACCACCGAGCCTGCGTTGCTGCGTGTGATCGAGATGGGTTGCTGGACCCCGGTGCAAACCACCGGTGCCGGCGGTCAGTGGCAGGTCAAACTGCTCAGCGAAGACGGTTCGAAATTTGAAGTGATGTTCGAAGGTGTCGCTCAAGGTGTGGTCGAGTGGGACATGACCGGCCAACACAACGTCGCCAACGCGTTGGCCACGTTGGCTGCGGCGCGCCACGTCGGTGTTGTGCCGTCCATGGGCATCGCTGCGTTGAGCGCATTCAAAAGCGTCAAGCGCCGGATGGAGAAAGTCGCCGACGTTCGCGGCATCACCATCTATGACGACTTCGCTCACCACCCGACGGCAATTGCGACGACCCTCGACGGTCTGCGCAAGCGCATCGGCGATGCACCGTTGATTGCGATCATCGAGCCGCGCTCCAACTCCATGAAGCTCGGTGCTCACCGCGACGGCTTGCCGGAGAGCGTGGTCGATGCCGATCAGGTGATCTGGTACGCGCCGGCCAACCTCGGTTGGGATCTGGGGGCTACTGCTGCGTTGTGTACGGTGCCGTCGATCGTCAGTGATTCGCTGGAAGGCATCATCGAGCGCGTGAAGAGCCAGGCCCAGCCCGGTACTCACGTGGTAATCATGAGCAACGGCGGCTTCGGCGGCCTGCACGGGAAACTCGCCGAGGCGCTGCAATGAACAACGGCCCGGAACGCATCACGCTGGCGATGACCGGCGCTTCGGGCGCCCAATATGGTTTGCGCCTGCTTGACTGCCTGATTCGTGAAGACCGCGAGGTGCACTTCATGATCTCCAAGGCTGCGCAACTGGTGATGGCCACCGAGACTGATGTTACGTTGCCGCCGAAAACCCAGATGATGCAGGCTTTCCTGACCGAATACACCGGTGCTGCCGCCGGACAGATTCGGGTGTATGGCAAGGAAGACTGGATGTCGCCAGTGGCTTCGGGCTCAGGCGCGCCGGCAGCGATGGTGGTGGTGCCGTGTTCCACGGGGACCTTGTCGGCCATCGCGACGGGAGCCTGCAACAACCTGATCGAGCGTGCTGCCGACGTCACCTTGAAGGAGCGTCGTCAGCTGATTCTGGTGCCGCGTGAGGCGCCGTATTCGAGCATCCATCTGGAGAACATGCTCAAGTTGTCGAACATGGGCGTGACGATTTTGCCGGCGTCGCCCGGTTTTTATCATCAGCCGCAAACCATCGACGACTTGATCGATTTTGTCGTGGCGCGAATTCTCAATCTGCTGAACATTCCCCAGGACATGCTGCCGCGTTGGGGCGAACACCATCTGACCAGCGATGAATAAACTGCTGGCGATTGTGCTGGCGCTGCAATTGGCTGGTTGCGCCACGGCGCGAACGCTTGATGCCGCCAAGCCCGGGGCTCCGGTGGTGTATTCGGGGACACGTCTGGATTTGTATGCCATGAACGGCGGCTGCTGCGCCATGGACCGCTTCGGCGCCGAAGCCCCGAGCTACCCCGGCGTCGACCTGCCGGCCAGTGCGTTGCTTGACACGCTGCTGTTGCCGCTGTCGGTGCTTACGGTGATCGGGGTAAGTTTTCAGGCGACGGGCGGGTTGTAGCGTTCGGCATTAAATCGGTGTCGCGCCCTTCGCGAGCAGGCGTCACTTCAGGCGCCGCAGAATTATTTACCTAGCTTGCGCAACTCATCCGACTCAACAATCCGCACCCCATCCTGCTCTTCCAGCGCCAGTCGCCACATGGCGCGGGCCAGTTGGCAGGCTTCGATGCCGCGGTATTTGCCGGGGATCAAGCGGGACAACGGCCCGGCGAATTGCTCGGCCGGACGCGGCTCAAGGCGATCGCCCAGCAGCAGCGAAGGGCGGCAAATAGTCAGTTGCGGCCAGTCCTGCGCGCGCAATGCGTGTTCCATCTCACCTTTGACCTTGTTGTAGAAAATCGAGGATCTTCGATCGGCCCCCAGGGCACTGATCACGATCAGGTGCCGTGCGCCCATCTCTCGGGCACGTTTGGCGAACGCTACCACCATGTCCAGGTCCACCGCGCGAAACGCTTGTTCCGAGCCGGCCTGTTTGATGGTAGTGCCAAGGCAGCAGTAGGCGATGTCGACGCGGCCATTCAATTGCGGCAGAAACACCGCAGGGTCACCGACCGGGTTTTCCAGATGGGGATGCTCGGCCAATGGCCGGCGTGAGGGCGCCAATACTCGTGAGATCGTGGGTTCATTGAGCAGGCGATCAAGTAAATGTTCACCGGTCAACCCGGTAGCTCCGGCAAGCAGTACGTGCTGAGGCGTCAAGTACATAGTGTTTCCCCCTTGATACTATTCAGCTTAGTTGCTCTTTGCATCCTTGTTGCTGATAGAGACACTTTGTAGTGCTTTTCGTGCCTGCTGTTTGCGTAACAGCTGCCAGTGAGAGAGAACGGTTTTGGGCGCCCAGATCTGCGGTTCAGAGGCTTCGAAGCTGTCCGCCAGCTCGCGTTCGGCGACGGTGGCCTTGGCCAGTTTGAAGGCTTGCTCCAGGTCGTCGGTCTGGTTCAGTGCCTGGGCGAACAGCGCATCGCCGAAGTAGGTGAAGTTGGCTTCTTCCGAGCAACCGAAGGACACGCGGTCAGCGCGCGCGGCGGTCATGATCAGGGTGCGTTCATCCTTGAGCGCCGGAATGAAACCACCGGAGTAGCAGGACGAAATCACGATGATCTTGTCGCGGTTTTTCAGCGGAGAGAGAACCGCGGCGAGTTCGTCGGCCGGCAGATCGGACAGTTCCATGCGCGGCTGGTCGAGCACCAGTTCGTGTTCGCTGGTGCCGTGGCTGGTCATGTAGATGAAGATCAAGTCTTCCGGGCCACTGCGTTCGGCCAGGGTGGCGGCGGCGCGGCGCAGGTTTTCCCGGGTGGCCATCGGCCGGTCGACGAGGTGGTCGCGATGGTTCACCAGGCGGATCTGGCCAAACGCACCAAAGCGGCTGCTGAACATGTTGCTGACGTAATCGGATTCGCGCAGGAACACGCTTTGCTTGCCGTCACCGCCGAGTGTCAGGGTGTACAACTCGACCGCCGGGGTCGAAGCCGGCACGCTGGACAGTGCATCGTTGAGCAAACGGCCCTGGGCCAGCAAACCGAGTTCCAGGCTGTCCGGCAGCAGCTTGCCATCGGCATCGCGAACACGCTGGCCATTGATCCACGTACCGCTTTGCACCGTGCCGTCAGTCAGCACCAGGGTGCCGTGCCCCGAGTAACTGTCACTGTCGAATTGACCAATGTAGAAGCTGCCGTCGGACAGGTTCAATCGACCTTGGCCGGTGAAGCGCCAGTCACTGAACTGGCCGATGTAATGGCTGCCGTCGGCGCCGATCAACTCGCCCTTGCCGTTCAGCGATCCTTCCTTGAATTGGCCGAGCCAGACATCACCGTCGGCGTTCTCGTAGCGGCCCTTGCCGTGCAGTTGGTTGTTCTTGAAGCCGCCGACATAGATATCGCCCTCGGCGCTGTTGAAAGTCCCGTTGCCTTCAAGTTGACCGTCGACGAAGTGCCCGGTGAACTGATTGCCGCTGGCGTCGCCACGTTGGCCTTCGCCGTTGGGTTTGCCGTGGGCGAACTGGCCCTGATACGAGCTGCCGTCTTCGAGTTCGAGACGACCGAGCCCTGAATATTGATCGGCCTTGAATTCACCGCGGTAGGTCATACCGTTTTCTTTGAGGGTGCCTTCGCCGTCCCGTCGACCGGCTTTGAAACTGCCGGTGAAGCTGCTGCCGCTGGTGGTCAGTGTGCCCTTGCCGTCGAACAGCCCTAGATTGAATCCCCCGCGATAGACTTCGCCGTTACTGCCGTGCCATTCGCCCTGGCCATGCCATTGGCCCTTGTCGAAATCGCCGGCGTACCAGCTGCCGTTCGGGTAATCGATACGGCCCTGGCCTTGCAGCAATCCGTTGACCAGTTCACCGCGATAGCGTCCGCCGTCCGGCAACCGGGCGTCGGGGGGCAACAGCGATTCGCCGTCGCCGCAAGCGGTGAGCAATAGGGTCAGAGCGAGGAGTGCAAGTGGGCGCATAGCGGGATCCGGGCAATTAGGCGACCGAGTATGCCGCAGCTGTTTGACCTTATATAGCCAGGAAACAGAAGAGGGCGCGAAACAGCGCGAGCTGCTTCGCATCCGGGATGGGTTACACGAAGCAGAGGGACAGTGGCTCGGCGATGTAGGCCGGTTTATCCGAGCCTTCGATCTCAAGCGTGGCGGTGGCTTTGAGTAGCCATTGGCCGGGCTTTTTCTCGATGACTTCGTTCATGTCGACCTTGAGTCGTACCCTGGAATTGACCTTCACTGGCTGGATGAAACGCACGGTATCCAGGCCGTAGTTGACCACCATCTTCGCCCCTTCAGGGAGGATCAGGATGTCTTCCATCAGTTTGGGGATCAGCGACAGCGACAGGAAACCGTGTGCAATGGTGCTGCCAAATGGCGTTTGCGCGGCTTTGACCGGGTCGACGTGGATGAACTGATAATCCCCTGTGGCTTCGGCGAACAGGTTGATGCGCTCCTGATCGATGGTGAGCCATTCGGAACGTCCGAGTTCCTTGCCGACATAATCTTTGAGCTCTGCAACTGGAACATAGGGCATTGAGACTCTCCTTGGGTTCATCGGTTTTATAGTTTTGAGGTGGGGGGATTTGACCTCCCGGATTACCACTTTAGATCAACATGGCAAATGGCTCCGGTCAACTGACCATGATTTTGGCGAATGCCGGTCTATAGCGTTGGCGTGCTTATAATGCTCGGCCCGCTTGTGCGGGATGATATTGGCGGGAGAAGACGGATGTTGTTACGTGGCCTGACCTGGCTGGTGCTGTTCCAATTGCTGGGCACAGCCATCAACCATTTGTTTTTACCGATACTGCCGGGACCGATTGTTGGCCTGCTGTTACTGCTGGTGTTCCTGATCAGTCGTGGCCAGGTCGGCGAACCGCTGAACCTCGCGGCCAGCAGTCTGCTGCGTTACCTGCCGTTGTTGCTGGTGCCGCCCGCCGTGGGTGTGATGGTTTACGCCAAAGACATTGCCGCGGATTTCTGGGCCATCGTCGGCGCGCTGGTGTTGTCACTGTTGCTGTCCCTGGCCTTCGCCGGCGTGCTGATGCAGCGCATGGTCAAGCGTCACGCTCATCGTGAGGATGGCCAATGATCTTCGACTGGAACGGCGCCTGGGCGTCGGTGATTCATCATCCGTTGTTTGGCATCGGTATTACGCTGGGGGCTTATCAGCTGGTGCTGGCGGCGTTCGAGAAAACCCGCTGGATCTTTCTGCAGCCGGTGCTGGTCTCGATGCTGCTGGTGATCGGTGTACTGGTGGGTTGCGGCCTGACCTATGCCGAGTACCGCAAGAGCACCGAGATCCTCAGCATCCTGCTCGGGCCTGCGACCGTGGCGCTGGCTGTGCCGCTGTACCTCAATCTGCGACGCATTCGGCAGTTGTTCTGGCCGATATTTACTACGCTGGTGATAGGTGGCGTCGTCGCCACCGGCATGGGTGTATTGCTGGGCTGGTCGTTTGGTGCCGAACACATGATCCTGATGACCATGGCGCCGAAGTCGGTGACTTCGCCGATTGCCATGCTGGTGGCAGAGCAGATCGGTGGTGTTGCGGCGCTGGCGGCAGTGTTCGTGTTGATTACCGGGGTGATCGGGGCGATCTTCGGACCGAGTCTTTTGACCCGGCTGGGTGTACACAGCCCTGAGGCGCGCGGTATGGCACTGGGCATGACCGCCCATGCGGTCGGCACGGCGGTGGCAATGCAGGAAAATGAAGAATGTGGCGCCTTCGCGGCGCTGGCGATGAGTCTGATGGGCGTGGCCACGGCAGTTTTCCTGCCGTTGGCGGTGTCAATGGTGGTGTAAGGAAATGTCTATGAGCTTGCCGCTTTTTCCGCTGAATACGGTGTTGTTTCCGGGTTGCATTCTCGATTTGCAGATCTTCGAGGCACGCTACCTGGACATGATCAGTCGCTGCATGAAACAGGGCGGCGGCTTCGGCGTGGTGTGCATCCTCGACGGCGAAGAAGTCGGCATCGCCCCGGCGGGCTACGCGCTGGTCGGGTGCGAGGCGCTGATCACTGATTTCAAACAGCAGGACAATGGCTTGCTGGGGATTCGGGTGCAGGGCGGACGGCGTTTCCACGTGTTGCGCACCGAGATTCAGCGCGATCAACTGACCGTCGCCGAGGTCGAGTGGCTGGAAGACGAGCCTGAGCAACCGCTACAGGACGAGGACGCCGACCTGGTTGCGCTGCTCAAAGCCTTGGCCGAACACCCGATGGTCGAAGCATTGAACATGGGTACCGAAGCAACCGGGCAGCAGTCGTTGGCCAATCAGTTGGCGTACCTGTTGCCGTTTGCCGAAGTGGACAAGATCGACCTGCTGCAACTCGATGATCCGCAGCAGCGACTGGATGCGATTCAGGCGCTGCTGGATGAGTTGCAGGGTGAGTTGTTTGCCTGATCAGTAGGCATACCGCAACATCGCATGCGGTAAGTGCCGCAACGCAAAGAACCCGAACAGCGCTACCATCGCCGGCAGCACCAGCCACCAGACCTTCGGTGGCATGGCGTTTAGCGGCGCCGGGCGCTGATTCAGCCACAAGCTCGCCGCACACACGCACGCCGCCAGCATCGCGCCGGCCAGCACATCCGTTGGCCAGTGCGCGCCCAGGTACACCCGCGACAGGGCAATCGCCAGTGCGGGCAAGCAACCCAATAGCAGCCAGGTCAGGCGCATGCGCGGCGGTTGTCCGCGGCCGGCCAGCACGGCCAGTGTCAGAAACAGCGCAAAAGAGCCCGAGGCGTGGCCGCTGGGCATGCTGTAGCTGGTCAGAGGATCGCTCAACACTTCCGGTCGTACGCGGGCGAAAAAGTGTTTGGTCACGGTGTTGCCCAGCGCGGTGCACAGCAGGGTGCTACCGGCGAAAATCGCCTGGCGCCATTGCCGGGTGAGCAACAGCAAACCCGTCAGCAGGGCGCTGAACACCAGCATGTTGCGGAACTCGCCGATCAACGTGAACGTCACCGCCACCTCATCGAGCAGCGGGCTGCGGTGCTCCTGGACCAGGGTCATCACGCCCTGATCGAGGGCGGCCAGGTGCGGGTAGCCGATAAACAGACCGGCCAAAATCAGGAAGCTCATTCCAGTAATCAGCATCGTCGCTTTGCGATGACGGCGCATGCTGCTGGTGATGCTCAAGCCCACCATGAGGGCGATGCTGCCGGCGACGATGCCGGCCTCAGGCCAGAATCCCTCCGGTAACGGCAAGCGAATTGCCGCCCCCGTGGCCCAGCCGGGCAGCAGGTACGCGACGCTCCAACCAGCGGCGGCCAGCAGGCTGACGGCGGCGAAGCGCGGGAAGGGCATGTCGAACATCCCGGCGACCATCGGCAACATCGGTCGCAGCGGACCGATGAAGCGCCCGACCAGCAGGCTGGCGATGCCGTAACGCTGGAAATATGCTTCGGCCCCGGCGATCCATTCCGGATGATGGCGCAGCCCCGGCAGGCGCCGGATGTTCTGATGGAAATGTCGTCCGATGAAGTACGAAACGATGTCCCCCAGCACACCGGCGAGAAACCCCAGCAGCAGCGTTTCACCCAACGACAGCGCGCCACTGCCGGCCAGTACCGCCACGGCGAACAGCAGCACCGTGCCGGGTACGATCAACCCGGCAATCGCCAGGCATTCCACAAAGGCCACTATGAACACCGCCGCGGCCAGCCATTGCGGGTTGACCGTCAACCAGCCGGTCACGCTATCGAGCCATGGGCCCATAAAAACAACTCCCTCTGATATTCACTAGTCCCATGGGACGAACGCAATCTGTAAAACACAACAGAACCCTTGTGGGAGCGAGCCTGCTCGCGAAAGCGGAGTGTCAGGCGACATCTGCCTCGACTATCAGTCCGCTTTCGCGAGCAGGCTCGCTCCCACAGGGGGATTTTCATTGTTCAGGTCAGCAAAAAATAATCGCGACCTTCGATCTGCCCCCGCCGCAGCGGGTTGCGCGTGCAATACGGCGCGTAAGCCGCATCGATGAAACGGTACATTAAATGCTCATCGCGGCCGTGGGGAATGCCCAAACGCGTGGTTTGTATGATGTGAGCGGGCGCCGGGCCGACATCTTCCACCAGCAGCACTTCATGGTCGAAGCGCTTGGCGTCCCAGACCGGCACCTTCAGGCCCAACGCTTTGCAGAGCAAAGTCTGTCCGGCGCAAAGCTTTTGCGAGGGGCGAGGGCGACCCTGGGCGTCGGGATTGTTCAACAGCATCTGCGCCAGGCTCGCCGGCCCGCTCAAGTCGTCGACCCACGGATAGGCGGATTTGATCAGCACCGCATTGCCCGGCCCCTGAGCGCTGAAGTTCAGGGAGTCGCCGCCACGGGCGTAGTACATATAGATGTGGCCGCCATCCAGAAACAAAGCCTTACGTTTTTCTGTGTAGCCGAGGGAGGCGTGGCTGCCTTTTTCTTCGCAGTAATAGGCTTCGGTCTCGATGATCCGGGCGCTGAGCCACAGGTCGCCGACCCGGTGACGGATGACTTTGCCGAGTAATTCCCGGGCCAGCGTTTGGGCATCTCTGTCGAAAAATTCATCCGCGAGCCCCTTGGGCAGGCTCGTCGCGGATGTGCGAACAGTCAGGTTGGTCATGATGAACGGCGTTTATCAAGGCTGATTGAGTCGCGATGATAACAATTTGCAGCTTAATCACGGCTGAACGTCGGCAAATTGCCCTCGATTTCGACCATCCGCCCGTCACCGCTGTTAGTCCCGGGACGCGACAGCTATAATCTGCCGCTTTACTCTTTACCAAGACCTTAGCAAAGACCACTCCAGACCATGACTGAGTCCGTTCTTGACTACATGACCCGATTGGGTCGCGCTGCCCGCGAAGCTTCTCGCGTCATCGGCCGTGCCAGCACCGCGCAGAAAAACCGCGCCTTGCAGGCTGCTGCCAATGCGTTGGACGCCGCACGCGCCGAGCTGACGGCTGCCAATGAACTGGATTTGGCCGCTGGCCGCGCCAATGGTCTTGAGCCTGCATTGCTTGAGCGTCTGGCGCTGACCCCGGAACGCATCGACGGCATGATCGTCGGTTTGCGTCAGGTGGCGGCTCTACCGGACCCGGTCGGCGCGATCCGCGACATGAGCTTTCGGCCGTCAGGCATTCAGGTCGGCAAGATGCGCGTGCCGTTGGGCGTGATCGGGATCATCTACGAATCCCGGCCGAACGTGACCATCGATGCCGCCAGCCTGTGCCTGAAGTCTGGCAACGCAACCATCCTGCGTGGCGGCTCCGAAGCGATTCATTCCAATCGTGCCATTGCCGCCTGCATCCAGCGCGGTCTGGCCGAAGCCGATTTGCCTGCCGCCGTGGTGCAAGTGGTCGAAACCACTGACCGTGCCGCCGTTGGCGCACTGATCACCATGCCTGAATACGTCGACGTTATCGTGCCCCGTGGCGGTCGTGGCCTGATCGAGCGCGTGAGTCGTGACGCCCGCGTGCCGGTCATCAAGCATCTGGATGGCATCTGTCACGTTTACGTGAGTGCTCACGCCGACCTGCCGAAAGCCCAGCGCATCGCGTTCAACGCCAAGACTTACCGCTATGGTATCTGCGGCGCCATGGAAACCCTGCTGGTGGACCAATCGGTCGCCAAGGATTTCCTGCCGTCGATGGCTGCACAGTTCCGCGAAAAAGGCGTCGAGCTGCGCGGCTGCGAACGCACCCGGGCGATCATCGAGGCTGTTGCCGCCAGCGAAGAAGACTGGAACACCGAGTACCTGGCGCCGATTCTTTCGATCCGCGTGGTCGACGGGCTGGACCAGGCCATCGAACACATTAATAAGTACGGCTCCCATCACACCGATTCGATTGTCAGCGAAAACCTTGCTGACACCCGGCGTTTCGTCGCGGAAGTCGATTCATCGTCGGTAATGATCAACACCCCGACGTGCTTCGCCGATGGCTTCGAATACGGATTGGGTGCCGAGATTGGCATTTCTACTGATAAGCTGCACGCCCGCGGCCCGGTGGGCCTCGAAGGTCTGACCTGCGAGAAGTACATCGTGGTCGGTGATGGCCAGTTGCGCGGCCAGGCGTCGGTCTGACTTGGGCGACCTCGACCTGTCAGCCCCGGTAACCGCCAGCGAGCCAGCGCCTCGACGCATTGGCATGCTGGGCGGAACCTTCGACCCGGTGCACATCGGCCATTTGCGCAGTGCGCTGGAAGTCGCCGAATCGCTGGCGCTCGATGAGCTGCGTCTGACACCCAGTGCCAGACCGCCTCATCGCGGTACGCCGCAGGTATCGGCGAAAGACCGTCTGGCGATGGTCGAGTGCGCGGTGGCCGGTGTGGCGCCGCTGGTGGTGGACGCCCGCGAATTGCAGCGGGACAAACCGTCCTACACCATTGACACCCTGGAACTGATGCGTGCCGAACTGGCCGCTGAAGACCAGGTTTTTCTACTTTTGGGCTGGGACGCATTTTGCGGCCTGCCCACTTGGCACCGCTGGGAAGAGTTGCTCCAGCATTGCCACATCCTGGTGCTGCAACGCCCGGATGCCGACAGCGAACCGCCGGATGCCTTGCGCAATCTGTTGGCGGCACGCTCGGTGAGTGACCCGCTGGCCCTCATAGGGCCGAGCGGACAGATTGCATTCGTCTGGCAGACACCGCTCGCGGTATCCGCCACCCAGATCCGTCAACTGCTGGCCAGCGGTAAGTCGGTACGTTTCCTGGTGCCCGACGCGGTCCTGGCCTACATCGATGCGCACGGTCTCTACCGTGCGTCGAACTGAAAAAGGGAGCGCTTCAAAACACGTGAACGCGTGTACCGAAGCGCCCGAACATACGAGCAAAACGAGTTTTATATGACTGACAAAGACGTAACTAAAGTAAAGCGCAAAGGCACGTTCAAGAGCGCCCCGCTGCCAGTAGAAGTTCCAACCGGCCCTGAGCTGCGCGGCGAAGAGCTGGTCAAGGTTGCCGTAGCGGCCCTGGAAGACGTCAAGGGCCAGGACATTCAGGTGATCGACGTTCGTGAAAAGCAGAGCATCACTGACTTCATGATCATCGCTACCGGTACGTCCAACCGCCAGATCGGCGCGATGCTGGATAAGGTCCGCGAGGCGGTCAAAGCCCAGGGCGTCAAGCCGCTGGGTGAAGAAGGCAAGGGCGACAGCGACTGGGTCCTGCTGGATATGGATGATGTCATCGTGCACATGATGACCGCTTCGGCTCGTCAGTTTTACGACCTGGAGCGCCTGTGGTCCGGTGCGGAACAGAGCCGTGCTCTGAACGCGGCTCACCACAGCCCGGAAAACACCCATGAGCACTTCGTCAAGCTCAACAAAGACCAGCAATAAGGGACCGCTGTGCGACTGCGACTGATCGCCGTCGGTTCACGCATGCCCAAGTGGGTGGAAGAAGGCTGGCATGAATATGCCAAGCGTCTTCCGTCCGAGCTGGCGCTGGAACTGGTGGAAATACCGCTCAACACCCGTGGCAAGAACGCCGACGTGGCGCGCTTCATCCGTCAGGAAGGCGAAGCCATGCTGGCCAAGGTCGGGCCGAACGAGCGCGTTGTGACCCTCGAAGTCCACGGCAAGCCTTGGAGCACCGAGCAACTGGCGGTCGAGCTCGATCGCTGGCGGCTGGACTCGCGCACGGTGAATTTCATGGTCGGCGGCCCCGAAGGGCTGGCGCCGGAAGTCTGTGCCCGAGCCGATCAGCGCTGGTCGCTCTCGCCATTGACGTTGCCGCACCCGCTGGTGCGAATCCTGATCGGCGAACAGCTGTATCGTGCCTGGACAGTCTTGTCCGGCCACCCTTACCACAAGTAGTTCTGCCCTCATGCCCCAGCCGATCCGCATCAAGGACCACGAAAAAGACGCCCGTCTGGTGCGTGGCCGCGTCGTGTTCGGGGCAATTGCGGTCGTGACGCTGATCGGTGTGCTGATCGCGCGGCTGTATTTCCTTCAGGTGATCCAGTACGAGTACCACTCGACCCTGTCGGAAAACAACCGCGTCCATGTTCAGCCGATTCCGCCGACTCGGGGCTTGATCTTCGATCGCAATGGCGTGGTGGTGGCGGATAACCGGCCCAGCTTCAGCCTGAGCATGACCCGCGAACGCTCCGGCGACTGGCAGCAAGTGCTCGACGTCATTGTCGAAGTGCTGGAGCTGACGCCCGAGGATCGGGTGATCTTCGAGAAACGCATGCGTCAGGGGCGTCGGCCGTTTGAGCCGGTGCCGATCCTGTTTGAGCTGACCGAAGAACAGATCGCCCGCATCGCGGTGAACCAGTTCCGTCTGCCGGGCGTGGAAGTGGTCGCGCAGCTGGTTCGTCACTATCCGCAGGGCGCGCACTTTGCGCACTCGGTGGGCTACATGGGGCGGATCAACGAGAAAGAGCTCAAGTCTCTGGACCCGGTGAGTTATAGCGGCACCCATCAAATTGGCAAAACCGGCATCGAGCGCTTCTACGAGCCGGAATTGCACGGTCAGGTCGGTTACGAAGAAGTCGAGACCAACGCCCGTGGCCGCGTACTGCGGGTGCTCAAACGTACCGAACCGATTTCCGGCAAGGACATCGTCCTGAGCCTGGACATCAAACTGCAGGAAGCCGCCGAAGCTGCACTCGGCGGTCGCCGTGGCGCCGTGGTGGCGCTGGACCCGAAAACCGGCGAAGTCCTGGCGATGGTCAGTCAGCCGAGTTTTGACCCGAACCTGTTCGTCACCGGCATCAGTTTCAAGGCCTATTCCGAGCTGCGCGATTCCATCGACCGGCCACTGTTCAACCGCGTGCTGCGCGGCCTGTACCCGCCGGGCTCGACCATCAAACCTGCCGTGGCAATTGCCGGCCTGGATTCTGGCGTTGTGAACGCGTCGAGTCGGGTGTATGACCCCGGCTATTACCAGTTGCCCAACTACGATCACAAATACCGTAACTGGAACCGTACCGGTGACGGCTACGTCGATCTGGACACGGCGATCATGCGGTCCAACGACACCTACTTCTACGACCTGGCCCACAAACTGGGAATCGATCGCTTGTCGGCGTACATGAGCAAGTTCGGCATCGGCCAGAAGGTTTCGCTGGACATGTTCGAAGAGTCGCCGGGGCTGATGCCTACACGTGAATGGAAACGTGCAACCCGGCGTCAGGCCTGGTTCCCGGGCGAAACGCTGATTCTCGGGATTGGTCAGGGCTACATGCAATCAACGCCCTTGCAACTGGCCCAGGCCACCGCGCTGGTCGCGAACAAGGGTGTCTGGAACCGTCCGCACCTGGCCAAGACTGTCGAAGGCGAGCGGCCGAAGGATGAAAACCCGATGCCGGACATCATCCTGCGTGACCCGTCCGACTGGACCAAGGTCAACCACGGCATGCAACAGGTGATGCACGGTGCCCGGGGTACGGCACGCAAAGCGGCGATCGGTTCGCAATACCGCATCGCGGGCAAAAGTGGTACGGCTCAGGTAGTCGCGATCAAGCAGGGTGAGAAGTACGACCGCTCCAAGGTTCAGGAGCGCCATCGCGACCACGCCTTGTTCGTCGGCTTCGCACCCGCCGACAACCCGCAAATCGTGGTGTCGGTGATGGTCGAGAACGGCGAGTCCGGTTCCGGCGTTGCAGCGCCCGTGGTGCGTCAAATCATGGACGCCTGGCTTCTGGACCAGGACGGTCGGTTGAAGGCCGAATACGCCAGCCCTATCAGTGCGGAGGCTACGGCCCGTGAAGAGTAATTTTGATCGCATCCTCTCCAGCGAGGATGTGATGCGTCGCCGCGCAACGCTGTTGCAACGCATGCACATTGATGGCCCGTTGCTGATCCTGCTGCTGACCCTCGCTGCCGGCAGCCTGTTCGTGCTGTATTCGGCCAGCGGCAAAAGCTGGGATCTGCTGGCCAAGCAAGCCACTTCGTTCGGCATCGGCCTGGTATCGATGATCGTCATTGCGCAGTTCGAACCGCGGTTCATGGCCCGTTGGGTGCCAGTCGGCTATGTGATCGGTGTGCTGTTGCTGGTGGTGGTGGACGTCATGGGCCACAACGCCATGGGCGCCACGCGCTGGATCAACATTCCCGGGGTGATCCGCTTCCAGCCCTCGGAATTCATGAAGATTCTGATGCCCGCGACCATCGCCTGGTACTTGTCCAAGCGCACCTTGCCGCCGCAACTCAAGCATGTGGGCGTCAGTCTGTTTCTGATCGGCTTGCCGTTTATCCTGATCGTGCGCCAGCCTGACCTCGGCACTTCGCTGCTGATCCTCGCCGGTGGCGCGTTCGTTCTGTTCATGGGCGGCCTGCGCTGGCGCTGGATTCTCAGCGTGATAGCCGCGGCTGTGCCGGTGGCGGTCGGCATGTGGTACTTCATCATGCACGACTACCAGAAGCAGCGAATCCTGACCTTCCTCGATCCCGAAAGCGATCCGTTGGGCACTGGCTGGAACATCATTCAATCGAAAGCCGCCATCGGTTCCGGCGGTGTGTTCGGCAAGGGCTGGTTGCTCGGCACCCAGTCGCACCTGGACTTCCTGCCGGAAAGCCACACCGACTTCATTATTGCGGTCATGGGCGAAGAATTCGGCCTGGTGGGTATCTGCGCACTGCTGCTGATTTACCTGCTGTTGATCGGCCGCGGACTGGTGATTACCGCTCAGGCCCAGACATTGTTCGGCAAATTGCTCGCGGGCAGCCTGACCATGACGTTTTTTGTTTACGTTTTCGTCAACATCGGTATGGTCAGTGGCCTGTTGCCGGTTGTGGGGGTGCCGTTGCCGTTCATTAGCTACGGAGGAACTTCGCTGGTGACGCTGCTGTCAGCGTTTGGGGTTTTGATGTCGATCCATACCCATCGTAAGTGGATCGCTCAGGTTTGAATAAGGTGAAGATTTCAATGCAAGTAATGCGTGGCTGGGCGACTCGATATGCGCCATGGGTCGGCCTGGTAAGCATCCTTGGCACAGCGCAGGAAGCGTTGGCCGGCGATTACGAAGGTTCACCCCAGGTGGCCGAATTCGTCGGTGAAATGACCCGCGACTACGGTTTTGCCGGTGAACAGCTAATGGGCGTGTTCCGCGAAGCCGAGCGCAAGCAGTCGATTCTGGACGCGATCTCGAAACCGGCCGAACGGGTCAAGCAGTGGAGCGAGTATCGCCCGATGTTCATCACCGACGCGCGCATCGCCCGTGGTGTGGACTTCTGGCGTCAGCACGAGGCGGTACTGGCCCGTGCCGAGCAGGAATACGGTGTGCCGGCGCAGGTTATTGTTTCGATCATCGGCGTTGAGACCTTTTTTGGTCGTAATACCGGCAATTTTCGGGTAATCGACGCCTTGTCGACCCTGGGTTTCGACTATCCTCCCCGTGCCGAATTTTTCCGCAAGGAATTGCGTGAGTTCCTGTTGCTGGCCCGGGAAGAGCAGGTCGATCCGTTGACCCTCAAGGGCTCGTATGCCGGGGCCATGGGCTTGCCGCAGTTCATGCCGAGCAGTTTTCGCGCCTATGCGGTGGACTTCGACGGTGACGGCCACATTAATATCTGGACCAATCCGGACGATGCCATTGGCAGCGTCGCCAGTTATTTCAAGCGTCACGGCTGGGTAGCCGGCGAACCGGTGGTCAGCCGCGCCGATGTGCGTGGCGATCAGGTGGACGAAGGTTTGACCACGGGCATCGAACCGACTAAAACCGTCGGGGAGTTGCGGGCGCTGGGGTGGTCAAGTCATGATGCGCTGCGCGATGATATGCCGGTCACGGCTTTCCGCCTGGAAGGTGACAATGGCCCCGAATACTGGATGGGCCTGAACAATTTTTACGCGATCACGCGTTATAACCGCAGCGTGATGTACGCCATGGCCGTACATCAACTGTCTGAACAGCTGGTCCAAGCACGGGGCGTCAAGTAATGCGGGCATTGCCTATGAATAAACCCCTGAAGCTGATGGCATTCGCCGCGTTGGCGGTGCTGCTCGCCAGTTGTTCGACCAGCCGTTCGCCGACCCCAAAGTCTTCTACCGCCGTGCGCGCAACGCCAGGCCTGGACATCAATCGCGCGCACAAAGATGGCGCGCCGTGGTGGGACGTGGATGTTTCGCGTATCCCGGATGCCACGCCGACCCTGCACAGCGGTCCTTATAAAGCCAACCCGTACACCGTGCTGGGCAAGACCTACTTCCCGCTGCAAGACTCCAAGACCTACGTCGCCTCGGGCACGGCGTCTTGGTACGGCACCAAGTTCCACGGCCAGAACACCGCCAACGGCGAAGTCTATGACCTGTACGGCATGAGTGCCGCGCATAAGACCTTACCGCTGCCAAGTTACGTTCGGGTGACCAACCTGGACAACAACAAGAGCGTGGTTTTGCGAGTCAACGACCGTGGGCCGTTCTACTCGGACCGCATCATCGACTTGTCCTATGCCGCCGCCAAGAAACTGGGCTACGCCGAAATCGGCACCGCGCGGGTCAAGGTTGAAGGTATCGATCCACAACAGTGGTGGGCCGCGAAAGGCCGTCCGGCGCCTTTGATGCTCAATGAGCCTCAAGTAGCGCAAAATGCCGCGCCGACGATTACCGCTTCGGCGGGGACGGTCGAGCAATGGACGCCACCGCCGCAGCAACACGCTTCGGACACCGTGCCTGTGCCGATCAGTGCAAAAAAAAACGCTTCTGTACCAGCCTCTGGCCAGTATCTGCAGGTGGGCGCGTTCGCCAACCCGGACGCTGCAGAACTCCTGAGATCGAAGCTCAGCGGGATGGTGAGCGCTCCGGTGTTCATCAGTTCGATCGTGCGCAATCAACAGACGCTGCATCGGGTGCGCCTGGGGCCGATCGGCTCGCCGGGTGAAATCCAGCAAGTGCAGAACAGTGTGCGCCTGGCCAATCTCGGTTCGCCGAGCCTGGTCACTGCCGAGTAATACGTAGTACTTGATTGACGGTTCGCTTGCGGTTTGGGGGGTGGACCTGGTTGTTGGCTCGTTAAAGAACAAAAGCCCGGCAAGGGTTCTGAGTGAACAGCTGAACACGCGACAGCTCGTTAGAAAGCTGTCTGATTAGTTTTGCCCCTTAGGGCAGTTTCCATTAGCGATTTCGAGAGACGGATGAACATCACCACCTTTGCCAAACGCCTGTGTCTGCTAGTCCCGCTGCTCCTCTCGCCTGCCGCTTTCGCGGTCGAGATGATGCCGTCGCCACCGCAACTGGCCGCCAAAGCCTATGTCCTCATGGACGCCAGCAGCGGCAACGTGCTGGTGGAGAACAACGGTGACCAGCGTCTGCCTCCGGCCAGCCTGACCAAGCTGATGACCGCGTACATCGCGACCCTGGAAATCCGTCGTGGCCAGATCGGCGAAAACGACCCGGTGACCGTCAGCGAAAACGCCTGGCGTACCGGCGGTTCGCGGATGTTCATCAAGGTCGGCTCGCAAGTCACTGTCAGCGATCTGCTGCACGGCATCATCATTCAGTCGGGTAACGACGCCAGCGTTGCGCTCTCCGAGCACATCGCCGGCAGCGAAGATGCCTTCGCTGACATGATGAACAAAACCGTGGCCGATCTGGGCATGACCAACAGCCACTTCATGAACCCGACCGGTCTGCCGAACCCTGAGCACTACTCGTCGGCTCACGACATGGCGGTGCTGGCTCGCGCGATCATCCACGAAGACCCGGCTCACTACGCGATCTACTCGCAGAAAGAGTTTTTCTGGAACGGCATCAAGCAACCTAACCGTAACCTGCTGCTGTGGCGCGACAAGACGGTCGATGGCCTGAAAACCGGCCACACCGACGAAGCCGGCTACTGCATGGTGTCTTCGGCAGTACGTGATGGCATGCGCCTGATCGCTGTGGTGTTCGGCACCAACAGTGAAGTGGCTCGCGCCTCCGAAACCCAGAAGCTGTTGACCTACGGTTTCCGCTTCTTCGAAACCCAGACGTTCTATCAGAAAGGCGCCGAACTGGCTCAGGCTCCTGTCTGGAAAGGCACCACCAATCAAGTCAAGGCCGGCCTGGCTGAAGACCTGACCATGACCCTGCCAAAAGGCCAGCTGAAAAAGCTCGCCGCCAGCATGACCATGAACCCGCAACTGGTTGCGCCAATCGCCAAGGGCGACGTAATCGGTAAAGTCGACGTGAAGCTGGACGACAAAGTCGTGCATAGCGCTGATCTGATCGCTCTGGACGCGGTCGACGAGGGTGGTATCTTCCGCCGCATGTGGGATAGCATCCGTCTATTCTTCTACGGCTTGTTCAACTGAATTAGTGTGGACTTGCATGGCCCTGTTCCAATCCGGAACGGGGCCATGTCCGTTGCCACGGCTTACGAGGCCGTTACGCCATGACAGACAACGATGTAAAGGCGCCAAAAATCGAATTCCCCTGCGCGGATTACCCTATCAAGGTGATCGGCGATACCGGCGTGGGCTTCAAGGACAAGATCATCGCGATCCTTGAGAAACACGCGACCGTTGATCACAAGACCCTGGCCGAGCGTCAGAGCACCAACGGCAAGTACACGACCATCCAGCTGCACATCATCGCCACCGGTCAAGAACAGCTGTACGACATCAACAGCGAGTTGCGGGCTACCGGTTTCGTGCACATGGTGCTGTGATGTCTGGCACGGTGGGCTTTCGCGAGCTCGGCCAGATGGCTTACGAGCCGGTCTGGCATGCCATGCAACGCTTCACCAACGAACGCGGCAGCGATGCAGCGGACGAGATCTGGTTGGTGGAGCACCCACCGGTGTTCACCCAGGGGCAGGCCGGCAAGGCTGAGCACGTGTTACTCCCGGGAGATATTCCGGTAGTAAAGGTTGATCGCGGTGGTCAAGTGACTTATCACGGTCCCGGCCAGTTGGTGGCCTACCTGTTGCTCGATGTGCGCAAGCTGGGTTTCGGCGTGCGTGACCTGGTCAGCCGCATGGAACAATGCCTGATCGAGTTGCTGGCCAGCTACGGCGTTACTGCCGTGGCCAAGCCCGATGCGCCGGGTGTCTACGTCAATGGGGCGAAAATCGCTTCTCTGGGTCTGCGGATCCGCCACGGTTGCTCCTTTCATGGCCTGGCCCTGAATGTGGACATGAACCTGGAACCGTTTCGACGGATTAATCCCTGCGGCTACGCCGGGCTGGCGATGACCCAGCTGAGCGATCACGCAGGATCGATTGAATTTGCCGAGGTAAGTGCCCGGCTGCGCGCGCAGCTCGTCAAACACCTCGACTATGCTGAGCAGACGACCCTAACGGGCGGAATCGACTGATATGACTACTGATGCAGTGCAAACCATGATCCCGACGCTGGATGTCACCGAGCGTCCGGCCCCGCGTGCCAAGGTTGAAGCCGGCGTGAAGCTGCGCGGCGCCGAGAAGGTTGCACGTATCCCGGTGAAGATCATTCCGACCACCGAACTGCCGAAGAAACCTGACTGGATTCGCGTGCGTATCCCGGTTTCCCCGGAAGTCGACCGCATCAAGGCCCTGCTGCGCAAACACAAGCTGCACAGTGTCTGCGAAGAGGCGTCCTGCCCGAACCTGGGCGAATGTTTCTCCGGCGGCACCGCGACCTTCATGATCATGGGTGACATCTGCACCCGTCGCTGCCCGTTCTGCGACGTTGGTCACGGTCGTCCGAAGCCACTGGACGTCAACGAGCCGGAAAGCCTGGCCATCGCCATCGCTGACCTGAAACTCAAGTACGTGGTGATCACCTCGGTTGACCGCGACGACCTGCGTGATGGCGGTGCCCAGCACTTTGCCGACTGCATCCGCGAGATCCGCAAGCTGTCGCCGAACGTGCAGCTCGAAACCCTGGTCCCGGACTACCGTGGCCGCATGGACGTCGCGCTGGAAATCACCGCTGCCGAGCCGCCGGATGTGTTCAACCACAACCTGGAAACCGTGCCGCGCCTGTACAAGGCCGCGCGTCCAGGGTCGGATTACCAGTGGTCGCTGACCCTGCTGCAACGCTTCAAGCAGATGATGCCGCACATCCCGACCAAGTCCGGCTTGATGCTGGGCCTGGGCGAGACCGACGAAGAAGTCATCGAAGTCATGAAGCGCATGCGCGAGCACGACATCGACATGCTGACCCTGGGCCAGTACCTGCAACCGTCGCGCAGTCACTTGCCGGTGGAGCGTTTTGTGCATCCGGATACCTTCGCCTGGTTCGCCGAGGAAGGTTACAAAATGGGCTTCAAGAACGTCGCTTCCGGCCCGCTGGTACGTTCCTCGTACCACGCCGACGAGCAGGCGAAACTGGTTAAAGCTGAATTGATGTCGTCCTTGTAACAAAGTGCCCGCAAGGCTTTTCAGCCTTGCGGGCGTTTTTGTTGGCCGTGTCTACGGCCACTACAGTCTTTTCCTGCAACCTGCGGGGCGACTGACCCTCTTCTGTTTGTCCCCGTTCCTGACTACTGTGTGCTTGACGCATTCACGCAGGGAGATTCATGGATGACCGTTCGACCGACTCACACCCTTTGTCCTCATGCACCCGTTCCGGCCTTGCCCTCGCAAGGGTTGATCGGCGTTATTGCGCCCGCCGGTCCCGCAGCGCTGGACACCGATAAAGCCATCGGCTGGATGCGCGCTCGCGGATATTCACTGCGGATTTTCCCCGGCGTGCATGAGAAAGCCGATTACCTGGCCGGCAGTGATGATGTACGCCTCAATGATCTGCACGCAGCGTTCGCCGACAGTGAGGTCGACGCCGTCATTTGCTTGCGTGGGGGGTACGGTACGCCACGGTTGCTCGATCGCATCGACTTTGAACTGCTGCGCAACAATGCCAAGCCGTTCATCGGCTACAGCGACATCACCGCGCTGCACTCGGCGATCAGCCGTTATGCGGGCTTCGTGACCTTCCATGGCCCGATGCTCAACGCCGACCTGCTAGGTGACAAGCAAAAACCTACTGAGTCTTCATTCTTCAACATGCTCAGAGGACAGGTGAAGGCGGGCAGCGTGCTGCCGCACCCGGTCGCCTACCCGTTGACGACGATTGAGCCGGGTGTCGCTCACGGGCGCTTGCTGGGGGGCAATCTGTCGATGATCGCCGCGACGATGGGTACGCCGTATGAGATAGATGCCGAGGGTGTCATCCTGTTCATCGAGGACATCAACGAGCCGTTGTATCGAATCGACCGGCTGCTGACCCATCTACGTCTTGCCGGTACGCTGCACAAGCTGCGCGGGGTTTTGGTGGGGGATGTGGCGGGGGTTGATTCGGTTGCGTTGGAGCGCTTACTCAAGCAGACCTTCGAGCCGTTGCGGATACCGGTGTTGTCCGGTTGGCGCAGCGGGCATTGCGATCCGAACCTGACGTTGCCGATGGGCGCGCTGGTGAGGCTGGATGCGGGGAACAAGGAGTTGGTGTTGGAGCAGGATGTGGTGATCAAGTCGTAGAGCTTGGTCGTCTGATAGTCAGTCTTCGCGAGCAGGCTCGCTCCCACATTTGATCTGTGTTGTTCACAAATCTCCTGCGGGAGCGAGCCTGCTCGCGAAAGCTTTTTCAGCGGTTACGAAGGCCTTCCAGCAACTTGTGCGTCGGATACCCATCCGCCGGCCAGCCAAACGACTGCTGGGCGCTGCGGATCGCCTTGCGGGTGTTGGCGCCGATAATGCCATCGGCGGTGCCCGCGTCGTAGTTCTGAGCACTCAACAGGCTTTGCAGTTCGATCCGCTCGGTACGGCTCAGCGGCAAATCATCTTTGGGCCACATGCCGTTGATCAGGCCGGCACCGTTAAAACGCTCGGACAACAGGCTAACGGCCAAGGCGTAAGACGACGAGTTGTTGTACTTGAGGATCGCGCGGAAGTTGTCGAGGACCAGGAACGCCGGGCCACGGTAACCGGCCGGCAGCAGCAGGGCGGCTGACAGCTGTTCGGAGCCTGGCGGAACCTGGCCGCCATTGGGCAGGGTGACGCCCAGTTGCAGCCATTCAGCGACGCTCTTGCGAATCGTGCCATCGGCCAGGATGTAATTGAAACTGCCCGGTAGCTGTACTTCAAAGCCCCACGGCTGGCCTTTCTGCCAGCCCGAGCTTTGCAGGTAGTGCGCCGTCGAGGCCAGCGCGTCGGCCGGGCTGCCCCAGATATCGCGGCGACCATCGCCATCGAAGTCCACAGCATGGGTGTTGTAGGTGGTTGGGATGAACTGGGTCTGGCCCATGGCGCCGGCCCAGGAGCCAAGCATTTTCTCAGGCTCGATATCACCCTGTTGCAGGATCTGCAGGGCGGCGATCAGTTGTGCGTGGGCAAATCCGGGACGCCGACCTTCATAGGCCAGGGTCGCCAGGGAATTAATCACTGACTTGTTGCCCTGAAACTGCCCGAAGTTACTTTCCATGCCCCACACCGAGACCAGTGCCTGACGATCGACGCCGTAGCGCTGTTCGATGCTTTGCAGGATGTCGGCGTACTGGTTGACCAGTGCCTGACCATTGCGTACCCGCAGCGGCGAAAGGGCGCCGTCGAGGTATTCCCACACCGGGCGGGAGAATTCCGGCTGGCTGCGGTCGGCGCGGATCACGCTGGTGTCGAGGCTGACATTGGCGAAGGCGCGGTCGAACAGGTCGGCGCGGATACCGGCGGCCAGAGCGTCCTTGCGGAAACCCGCCTGCCATTCGGCGAAGGTCTGGGTGGGCTGGATGTCGAGGTTTTCACCGGTCGGAACCACGGGCGGAATGACCGCAGGGGCTGTCGCGACGGGGAGGGTCTGAAGCGGCTTGGCGTCGGCTGCGGTGGGTTTTTCCGCGCAGGCAACAAGCAAAATGAGGCTGGAGGCAGCGATCAGTTGGCGCAGGGGCCAACGACGGGAAATACAAAGGGGCATGCACGGGTCCAGGGAGTACGAATCAGGTGCAGACCTTAACATGTTGCGTGAACGCTTGCCTTTCAGGCCGCCAGAAAGTAAGAAGCCTCCCAGCTATTAGACTGGAAGGCTTCGCGGCGGTAGCTGCCTTTGCCCTTGCCGGCTGGTTCCTGACGGCTGCGGAACAGAGGCTGGGCGATGATGGATTTGGCCTTGTTGGGGCCATGTTTCGATGGCTTTTTGCTCATGATGATTTCTCGCAAGTGAGTGGGTTTTGCGGGACAAATCATCGGCCGAAGTCGGGGTTCTGTCTATAGGACAAATGGATGTGAGTAGTGTAGGAAACCTCTGTAGCAGCTGGCGAAGCCTGCGTCCGACTGCGCAGCAGTCGTAAACCCTGATTTCCGGATCATCCTGACACACCGTGCTGTCTGATTTTACGACTGCTTCGTCCGAACGCGGCCCGAACCGAACGCAGGCTTCGCCAGCTGCTACAGAGGGCGTGTTTACTCGGCAGGCAAGGTCAGGCGTTGGCCGGCCATCAACAACGACAACCGACTCAAACTCATCCACGGAGATCCGGCGGCCTGGCCTTTGATCTGTGCGTCGATGCGCTGTGCTTCCAGCAATAGCTGCGCCCAGCGTTGCGCCGAGTAGCGTTGCAGGGCTTTGCTCATCAGTGGTTTGCGTTTGTCCCAGACCGGCGGTCGGGCAGAGCTGAAGGCTTTGTCCAGTGGCACGCCCTGGCTGTACTGCAGCGACAGGTTGGCCAACAGCCGCAGCTCCCGGGCCAGCGCCCAGAGAATCACTGGCGGTTCGACGCCTTCGCCGCGCAGCCCTTCGAGCATGCGCAGGGCATGAGCCGCTTCGCCGTTGAGAATCGCATCGGTCAGGCCAAAGACATCGAAGCGCGCACTGTCAGCGACGGCCGCTTGCACGGTTTCGACAGTGATCTGACCACTTTCGGCCATCAGTTTGAGCTTTTCGATTTCCTGGGCTGCCGCCAGCAGGTTGCCCTCGACCCGTGCGGCGATCAGTTCGACGGCGTCCTGACTGGCGGAAAGCCCGGCCTGGGACAACCGTTGACGGATCCAGCTCGGCAACTGGTTGGCCTCTATCGGCCAGATTTGCACGAACTGGGTCTGCTGACCTTCGACCAGCGCCTTGCCCCACTTGGTTTTCTGCGCACTGCCATCAAGTTTCGGCAGGCTGATCAGCAACACCGTGTCTTCGGCGGGCCGTGAACAGTATTCGATAAACGCGGCAGCGCCTTTGTCACCGGGTTTGCCGGACGGCAGACGCAGTTCCAGCAGGCGCTTTTCGGCGAACAGCGACATGCTCGCGCCGGCTTGCAGCAACGTTCCCCAGTCGAAACTGGCGTCGGCGGCGAAGACCTGGCGTTCGTCGAATCCCTGTTGGCGGGCGGCGGCACGAATGGCGTCGGCGGCTTCCTGACACAGCAGTGGGTCATCGCCACTGATGATATAGACCGGCGCGAGGGCACCTTGCAGGTGTTTGGCGAGTTGGGCGGGGGCGAGTTTCATAGAAGAGGTCGAACGGGGCGCCTGAGCGCCCCGTAAGTCTTACTGCTGCGGCAGTTCGATTGGCGACTGGCGCGGAGTTTGCGCTTCAGCCTTCTGCGCCGCTTCCAGTGCATCGGCCTCAGCCTTGGCTCTGGCTTCGGCGGTTTGTTGCAGCTGATCCAGCTGAGCCGGCGTGAGCTGTTGCAGGCGCAGCATCATCCGTTGAACCAGTTCACGACGGGTTTCCTTACGGGCGTCGTTGCCTTCCTGGTCGGAACCCACCAGGTTGTTGCCGTCGTGCATGAAGACCTTCTGCACTTCGAGCTTGTCACTCAGCAGCGACAGGTCGCGCGCACCACGGATATCGTAGTTCAGCACCGTAGTCACCTGATACTCGCCAGTACGACCGGCACCTGCGTAGCTGAGGATGCGCTGGCTTTCCTGCTCATCGGTCAGCACCAGCTTGTAAGGTGCACCGCTGTAGACCTTGACGCCGCTGCTTTCCAGCACCTGACGCAGTTGCGTCACGACTTCGCCGTAGGCGTTGCGGGCACTCAGGTCGAGTTCCTTGATCGCCAGTTCATTGGTGCCGGTGCCGCGCAGCTGGAAACCGCAGGCGCTCAACAGGACCGCAAGGCCCATCACCAGCAAATTGCGTTTGATCATCTTGTTGCTCCCCTTGAAACCATGTGGGCCGATCTTGCGGCCCGAAAGGTTTTACTCGGCGCCAGGCATGACCTGGCGCCTGATCCAATTAGCTGGCGACGATATTGACCAGTTTCCCGGGCACTACGATCACTTTACGAATGGTCAGACCGTCGACAAAGCGCAGCACGTTCTCGTTGGCCCGTGCGGCGGCTTCGACTTCTTCGCGGCTGGCGCTGGCGGGCATTTCGATGTGGCCGCGCAGCTTGCCGTTGACCTGAATCACCAATTGCAGGCTGTCTTGCACCAGAGCGTTCTCGTCCAGCACCGGCCAAGCGGCGTCGATCACCGGATCGGCGTGACCCAGGCGATGCCACAGTTCATGGCTGATGTGCGGAGTGATCGGCGCCAGAAGCAGAACCACGGTTTCCAGGCCTTCGTGAATCAGTGCGCGATCCTGTTCGGTGCCTTGCGCGGCTTTTTCCAGCACGTTCATCAGCGTCATCACCTGGGCGATGGCGGTGTTGAATTTGTGGTTCTGGCCGACGTCGTGGCTGGCCTGCTTGATGGCCTGGTGGATCGAACGGCGAATGGCTTTCTGCTCGTCATTCAGGCCGGCGACGTCCAGTTTGCCCGGCAGGCCCTGAGTGACGTGGGCTTGAGCCAGGCGCCAGACGCGCTTGAGGAAGCGGTGCGAACCTTCTACTCCGGAGTCGGACCATTCCGCGCTCATGTCGGGTGGCGAGGCGAACATCATGAACAGGCGGCAGGTGTCTGCGCCGAACTGGTCAATCATCGACTGTGGGTCAACGCCGTTGTTCTTCGACTTGGCCATCTTCTCGGTGCCACCGATTTCCACCGGCAGGCCGTCTGCGATCAACTTGGCGCTAACTACCTTGGCCTTGCTGTCGCGCTCGAGTTCGACGTCCGCCGGGTTGAACCAGGTGTAAGCACCATTGGCTTCGCGACGATAGTAAGTCTCGGCGATCACCATGCCCTGGGTCAGCAGGTTCTTGAACGGCTCGTTGGAGCTCACCAGGCCTTCGTCGCGCATCAGCTTGTGGAAGAAACGCGCGTAGAGCAGGTGAAGAATCGCGTGTTCGATACCGCCGATGTACTGATCAACCGGCAACCAATGGTCGGCCGCCGCTTTTTCCACCAGACCGCCTTCATAGTGCGGGGAGGCGTAACGGGCGTAGTACCACGAGGACTCGACGAAGGTGTCCATGGTGTCGGTTTCACGCTTGGCCGGTGCGCCGCATTTCGGGCAGCTGCACTCGTAGAACTCAGGCATGCGTGCCAGTGGCGAACCAGCGCCGTCCGGTACGACATCTTCCGGCAGCACGACTGGCAACTGATCTTCCGGGACCGGCACATCACCGCAGGTGTTGCAGTGGATGATCGGGATCGGGCAGCCCCAGTAGCGCTGACGGCTGATGCCCCAGTCGCGCAGACGGAACTGAGTGCGCGAGGCACCGAGATTTTTCTTGATCAGCGCGACTTCAATGGCGTCGAAAGCGCCTTCGAAGTCGAGGCCGTCGAATTCTCCGGAGTTGATCAGCGTGCCGTGTTCGCCGTAAGCGTCCTGCCATGGAGCCGGGTTGGTGTCACCGGAACTGGTGCGCACCACGGACTTGATCGGCAGGTTGTACTTGGTGGCGAACTCGAAATCGCGTTCGTCGTGAGCCGGTACAGCCATGACCGCGCCGTCGCCGTAGTGCATCAGCACGTAGTTGGCGACCCATACCGGGAGTTTTTCACCGGTCAGCGGGTGCTCGACGAACAGCGAGGTCGGCAGGCCTTTTTTCTCTTGGGTGGCGACGTCGGCTTCGGCGACGCTGCCGCCCTTGCATTCAGCGATGAACGCTTGCAGCTCGGGGTTGTTCTGCGCGGCCAGTGCGGCCAAATGGTGTTCGGCGGCTACGGCAACGTAGGTCGCGCCCATCAGCGTGTCTGGACGGGTGGTGAAGACTTTCAGCGCGCCAGTTTCGCCGATGGAATCGACGTTGTACGGGAACTGGACTTCCATGCCGCGGGACTTGCCGATCCAGTTGCGCTGCATGGTCTTGACCTGTTCAGGCCAGCCCGGCAGATCGTCGAGGCTCGACAGCAACTCATCCGCGTAAGCGGTGATCTTGAAGTAGTACATCGGAATTTCGCGCTTTTCGATCAGCGCGCCGGAACGCCAGCCGCGACCGTCGATCACCTGTTCGTTGGCCAGAACGGTCTGATCGACCGGGTCCCAGTTCACGGTGCCGCTTTTTTTGTAAATCACGCCTTTTTCGAACAGGCGAGTGAACAGCCATTGTTCCCAGCGGTAGTAATCAGGCTTGCAGGTGGTGACTTCGCGGGACCAGTCCACGGCGAGGCCCAGGCTGCGCAGCTGGGTTTTCATGTAAGCGATGTTTTCGTAGGTCCACTTGGCGGGCGCTACGTTGTTCTTCATCGCGGCGTTTTCCGCCGGCATGCCGAAGGCGTCCCAACCCATGGGTTGCAGGACGTTCTTGCCTTGCATGCGCTGGTAGCGGGAGATCACGTCGCCGATGGTGTAGTTGCGCACGTGCCCCATGTGTAGCTTGCCGCTGGGGTAAGGGAACATCGACAGGCAGTAGAAAGTCTCCTTGCCTGGCTGTTCACTGACTTCAAAGGACTTTTGCTCGTCCCAGAACGACTGGGCGGCGGCTTCGATTTCACGGGGCTGATATTGTTCGTGCATGGCTACTTTTGAACTGAATAGGGGTGGCCTAATCCTCTTCAATGCAACGCTGGACGGTGATCACGCCAAATCGGCGTTTCGGTGCCCAGGCGAGCTGGAAGTGGAGTTACAGGAAGCGCCGTAGCATACATGACCGCACTCTACCGAGGGAAACCCTGATTACTGCTGCGGGTCGCCCAAAACCCGCTGCGAGGGCCGTTGGTCGCAGCACTCAGCCGGTTTGTTCATGGAAGCTAAGCTCTAAATGGGGAGTGAGTCTTATCTTCAATGAGGTGATGGATGGTTGAGTCACGGCGAAAAGTTACAAAACCGGAGCTGTACGAAAGACTGATCGATCGTCTGGGAATGGCCCTGGACGCGGCAAAAACTGCTGACCGGTTACGCGATGAACGTCCACTGGAACTGGAATTGCGTGGCTTGAGCCCCGCAGAGTTTGCACTGGTCAAGGCGTATCTCGATCGCAGTGAACGTGAGACACACGGATGCTTGTCAGAAGCAGTGAAGCAACTCGACGCACCACGTTCGGCCAAGATCATCTGGCTCAAGGACAAGGTTCCCGGCAAGGACGCGGTAAAGGTCCGGTCTTTGCAATTCAAGTAAGGACACTGGAAGTAATGTCTGATGTATTTGTGAAGCATAGTCCTTTCGTATTTGTTGTCGCATTGCGTCAACGCACTTAGGCTTCGGGCATCTTTTTGGAGATGCTCGATGCCTTTTCGATATTTTGTTAAACAACTCCTGTTGCCGCCCGGCATTCTTTTGCTGCTGTTGGTGCTTGCCTGGTGGTTGCGTCGCTCAAGACCGCGTCTTGCCGGGCTGTGCTTTGCGCTGGGCGTGGGCGGCTTCTGGCTGATGAGCCTGCCGGTGGTGGTGCAGTGGGGCGCCAAGGCGCTGGAGCGTGAAACGCCGCTGGCCCGCGACGATTGGGCAACGCTGAGTCAGCGCGCCGATGCGATCGTGGTGCTCGGTTCGGGGCGTGAGCGGGGCGATCTGGCATGGGGTGCTGACCAGCCAACGGGCGTAGGCCTGGAACGCGAGCGCTATGCGGCGCGCCTGGCCAAGGCCTCCGGTTTGCCGATTCTGACCAGCGGAGGCCTGCATTACGGCACCCCGCCGACCGAAGCGAAGTTGATGGCGGACTCGTTGCGCGATGATTTCGGCATGGCAGTGCGCTGGCAAGAAGGGCGCAGCCGCACGACCTGGGAGAACGCGCAGTTCAGCGCCGAGGTATTGTTGCCGGAAGGGATCAAACGCGTGGTCGTCGTGACTCAGGCCTGGCACATGCCGCGAGCGGTCTGGAGTTTCAAAAAGGCAGGATTTGAAGTGGTGTCAGCACCGGTGGGGTTTTTAGGCGTGGACAACGCCCGGCCACTGGGCGGCTGGATGCCGGAATTCAAGTCAATCTGGCAGAGCGGGCAGTTGTTGAATGAGGCGGTGGGGCAGATCGGGTATTCGATGTTTTACCGCTGAAGATCAAAAAATCGCAGCCTCGTTTCACTCGACAGCTCCTACAGGGGATTGCGTACTCTGTAGGAGCTGTGTAGGAGCTGTCGAGTGAAACGAGGCTGCGATCTTTTTACTGGCGCCGCAATACCTAAACGGTCTTGGCCATCCGGCTAGCCACCAACGCCCAGCCAAACAACAGCACGCAAACAATGATCAGCGGCCACGAACGCCATTGCAGATAAGGCGTCAGGTTGTGCATGGGCACCACTTCACCGTACAAAATGCCACGTTCAAACTGAGGGATCTGTACGGTGATCTGACCGAACGGGTTGATCAAACCGGTCACGCCGTTGTTGGTGGCTCGGATCATCCAGCGACCAGCCTCCAGCGCGCGCATCTGCGCCATTTGCAAGTGTTGCAGCGGGCCGATGGACGTGCCGAACCAGGTGTCATTGCTGATGGTCAGCAGCAGATCGCTACGCGCCGCAAGGCTGGCGGCGAATTCCGGGTAAACCACTTCGTAGCAGATGAACGGCGCAATTTGATAACCCTTGGCCTGCAGCATCGGCTGATCAGCCGGGCCACGGGCAAAGTCCGACATCGGCAGGTCGAAGAAGGCGATCAGCCCGCGCAGCACGTCCTGCAACGGAACATATTCGCCAAACGGCACCAGCTTCTGTTTGAGGTAAGTGCCATCGCCTTCGCCCACGACGGTGATGCCGTTGTAGAAACGCTTCTGGTGATGGACTTCCTCGCGAATCGGTACACCGGTAATCAGTGCGGACTTACGCTCTGCTGCGAAGCTTCCCATCATGTTCAGGTAGCCCTCGGCGGACTCCTTGAGCACCGGGATGGCCGTTTCCGGCCAGATCAGCAAGTCGACCCGTTTCGAGTTGAAACTCATGTCGCGGTACAGCGCCAATTGCGCGTTGAGCTGCGCCGGGTCCCACTTCATGCTCTGTTCGATGTTGCCCTGAATCGCCGCGACACTCAGCGGCGCACCCGCCGGGGTTGTCCAGGCGTGTTCCTTGAGCGCCATGCCGGCCACCCAAGGGCCGACCAGCAGCAACACACCCGCGACGATGAAACCTTTGCGGCCGGTGCGCACCAGACGCAACGCGTTGTAGATCAGCGCGGCCGTCAGGGCCAGAGTGAAGGAAATCAGCCACATCCCGCCGAGCGGTGCGAGCCCGGCCAACGGGCCGTCGAGCTGACTGTAGCCGGAATAAAGCCAGGGAAAACCAGTCAGGAACCAGCCGCGAAAGGCTTCCTGCCCGACCCACAACGCCGCAAACGCCAGGGCGTCGGCCAGCGGCGCTTCGTTACGGCGCAGCCAGCGCGCCCAGATCCAGGCGGGCAGGGCGAAGAACCAGGCAATTGCCGCCGTGAAGATCAGCATCAGGAAACCGGCCAGCAGCACCGAAGCGCCGCCGAAGTGGTGAATGCTGTAGTAGATCCAGCTGGTGCCAGCGCCAAACAGGCCGAAACCGAAACACCAGCCACGGCCCAGGGCCTGACGGGGGTTCAGCTCGCGTAAGCCGGCATAGAAGAAACCGACCGCCAGCAGTGCCAATGGCCAGATATCGTACGGCGCCAACGCCAGGGTGGTGATTGCACCGGCCACCACGGCCAGCAGGTTACCGGGCCAGCCGGGGCGGGTCAGACGATGCAAGGGGTGTGTCATCAGCTATTTCCTGTATCGCGCCGGGTCTGCTGTTACGCAGGGCAAGGCGCGAGGAGTGTGGTTTGGTTTTTCAAATGAGCGACGAGTAACGCAGCCCTGCGTAACAGCAGGCCCGGCCCTTCGGGTTGCGCCTGAAAGCGGGCCATTCTGCGTTGCAGTCCTTGGAAAGGGAATGCCATTCCCTACGGACTGCGCCTTGCCTGGCCCGCTTTCAGGCGCAACGCGATACAGGAAATAGCTGATGACACACCCCAATCCTTAGAATTACCGGGCAATGGGTGTCAGGCGCAGCAGGTGAATCCGACGGCTGTCAGCGTTCAAAATGCGGAAGCGATAAGGGCCGATTTCAGTGATTTCGTTGCGTTTTGGCAGGTGCCCGAACGCGCTCATCACCAGACCGCCGACAGTGTCGAATTCGTCATCGGAGAATTGGCTGTCGAAGAATTCGTTGAAGTTCTCGATCGGCGTCAGGGCCTTGATCAGGAAGTCACCGCTGGGCAGCGGCTTGATGTAGCTGTCTTCTTCGACGTCATGCTCGTCTTCGATGTCGCCGACGATCTGTTCCAGCACGTCTTCGATGGTCACCAGGCCCGCCACACCGCCGTATTCGTCAATGACGATGGCCATGTGGTTGTGGTTGGCGCGAAACTCGCGCAGCAGCACATTCAGGCGCTTGGACTCGGGAACGAAGGTGGCCGGGCGCAGCAAGTCCTTGATGTTGAAGCTGTCGCCGTTCTCCTTGAGGATCAACGGCAGCAAGTCCTTGGCCAGCAACACGCCCATCACGTCATCGTGGCTTTCGCCGATCACCGGGTAGCGGGAGTGGGCCGAGTCGACCACGGCAGGCAGGAACTCGCGGGGTGTCTGGGTCGCCTTGATGCTGATCATCTGCGAGCGCGGGACCATGATGTCCCGTACTTGCAGGTCAGCAACCTGGATGGCGCCTTCGACGATGGCCAGTGCTTCGCTGTCCAGCAACTTGTTTTGGTGCGCATCGCGCAGCAGCTCCAGCAGCTCCTGGCGGTTCTTCGGCTCGTGGGCAAAAGCCTGGGTGAGCTTACCCAGCCATGACTTTTGCCCGTTGCTCGATCGATCTTCGCTCATAGCGATTACTCTGAATCCTTTGTTGTAACGATAGGGGATGTTTCGGTTTCGTCGTCCGCGTAAGGGTCGGGATAGCCCAACTCTGCAAGCAACGTTCGTTCCAGTGCTTCCATTTCTTCGGCTTCATCGTCATCTATATGGTCGTAACCAAGCAGATGCAAGCAGCCGTGAATGACCAGATGCGCCCAATGGGCATTAAGAGTTTTGCCTTGTTCGGCGGCTTCGCGCTCGACCACCGCCACGCAGATCACCAGATCGCCCAGCAGCGGGATGTCGAGAAACTCGTCGGGCACATCGGCAGGAAACGACAAGACGTTAGTGGCGTAATCCTTTTGCCGCCAGGTGTGGTTCAGCTCGCGACCTTCCTCTTCATCGACCAAACGGATGGTCATTTCAGAGTCGGCTGTGCGCTGGCGCAGCGCCAGTTCGCACCATTGGCGGAACTCGGCTTCGCTTGGGGCAGGCGTTTTGGTAGCCAGTTGCAGATCAAGCTCAAGCATCGTGGCGTTTGTCCTTTGGCGCTTCGTCGGCGACCCGGTTTTCGAAGCGCTCGTAGGCTTCGACGATACGTTGCACCAGCGGATGGCGCACGACGTCCTTGGGCTTGAAGTGGGTGAAGCTGATGCCTGGCACGTCTTTGAGCACTTCGATCACATGGTGCAGCCCGGACTTGGTGCCTTTCGGCAGGTCGACCTGGGTGATGTCACCAGTGATGACTGCAGTAGAACCGAAGCCGATCCGGGTCAGGAACATCTTCATCTGCTCGACGGTGGTGTTCTGGCTTTCGTCGAGGATGATGAAACTGTTGTTCAAGGTGCGACCGCGCATGTAGGCCAACGGCGCAACTTCGATCACCTGACGCTCGATCAGCTTGGCGACGTGTTCGAAGCCGAGCATTTCGTAGAGTGCGTCGTAGAGCGGGCGCAGGTACGGGTCGATCTTCTGCGACAAGTCACCGGGCAGGAAGCCGAGCTTTTCGCCCGCTTCAACCGCCGGACGCACCAGCAGGATGCGGCGAATCTGCTCGCGTTCCAGCGCGTCTACCGCGCAGGCAACGGCCAGATAGGTCTTGCCGGTACCGGCCGGGCCGATGCCGAAGTTGATGTCGTTACCCAGGATTTCCTTCACGTAGCGCAACTGATTCAAGCCGCGAGGGCGAATCATGCCTTTTTTGGTGCGCAGGGCGACGGAGGGTTCGGAGGGGGAGACGTTGTCCAGCTCTTCGACGGCCGATTCCTGCAGGAACAGGTGAACCATGTCCGGCGACAGCTCGGTACCCTTGGTTTCCCGGTACAGGCGGCGCAGGAGGTTTTCCGCGGAGGTGGTGTGCTTGGGCTCGCCGATCAGTTCGAACTGGTTTCCGCGGTTGCGGATCTCGATGGTCAGGCGCTGTTCGATCAAGCGCAGATGCTCGTCAAATTGCCCGCACAGATTGGCGAAGCGGCGAGCTTCAAAGGGCTCGAGGATAAAACGATGTGGTTCTATGGGTGCGTTCAAGGTCGTATTTAGCCGCCCTGGGGTAATTAAGATGAAATCAAGGATAACGCCAGTGGCCTGGGTGCGAAAGGTCTTAAATAATCCAGCACCAAACACCGTCCCTTGTGGGAGCGAGCCTGCTCGCGAAGAGGGCATGTCAGTCGACATTAATGCAGCTGACACGCCGCCTTCGCGAGCAGGCTCGCTCCCACAGGGGGATATTTAGTATTGCGTAATGAGCGAGCCCCGCAGCGAGTGCGGTTGTGCGGCGTCGATATGCACATCGGCGAACTGACCAATCAACGTCGGATTGTCGCAGCGGAAATTGACGATGCGGTTATTCTCGGTCCGGCCTTGCAGTTCGCCAGGGTCTTTTTTCGAATAATCGGTCACCAGGATCCGCTGGATCGAACCTACCATTTGTCGGCTGATCTCGAAACCTTGCTGATTCAGGCGATGTTGCAGGGCGTTCAGGCGTTCTTTTTTCAGCGCTTCCGGCGTTTCGTCGGCCAGATCGGCGGCTGGAGTGCCCGGGCGCTGGCTATAGACGAACGAGTAGGAGAAGTCGAAACCGACGTCTTCGATCAGCTTCATGGTCTGTTCAAAGTCTTTTTCGGTCTCGCCCGGGAAGCCGACGATGAAGTCCGAACTGATGCAGATCCCCGGCACGGCGGCACGCAGCTTGCGCAGTTTGGATTTGTATTCCAGCGCGGTGTGGTTGCGCTTCATCGCCGCCAGGATTCGGTCCGAGCCCGACTGCACCGGCAAGTGCAGGTGTTTGACCAGTTCCGGCACGTCGGCGTGGGCCTGGATCAGGCTGTCGGAGAACTCCAGTGGGTGTGAGGTGGTGTAACGGATGCGGTCGATGCCATCGACGGCGGCCACCACCCGGATCAGCTCTGCCAGGTCAGCCAAACGACCATCATGAGTGGTCCCGCGATAGCCATTGACGTTCTGCCCCAGCAGGGTCACTTCGCGCACGCCGTTTTCGGCCAGGTGCATGATCTCGGCGATCACGTCATCGAAGGGTCGGCTGACTTCTTCGCCACGGGTGTAAGGCACCACGCAGAAGGTGCAGTACTTGCTGCAGCCTTCCATGACCGACACGTAGGCGCTTGGGCCATCGATGCGCGGCTCGGGCAAGTGGTCGAATTTTTCGATTTCCGGAAACGAGACGTCGACTTGCGGCAGCTTGGTAGCGCGGGCGGCGTCGATCATTTCCGGCAGGCGGTGCAGGGTCTGCGGACCGAAGACCACGTCCACGTAAGGGGCGCGGTCGCGAATGGCAGCGCCTTCCTGGCTGGCCACGCAACCGCCGACGGCGATGACCATGTCCGGGTTGGCCAGTTTCAGTTCGCGCCAGCGGCCCAGTTGGGAGTACACACGGTCCTGGGCGCGTTCGCGGATCGAACAGGTATTGAGCAGGATCACGTCGGCATCTTCAGCGCGAGCGGTGACTTCCAGGGCTTGATGTTCACCCAGCAGATCAACCATGCGCGAGCTGTCGTACTCGTTCATCTGGCAACCGTGGGTTTCGATGTAAAGCTTCTTGGCCATGGACAGAGTCATCACGTGATTCAAAGAACCGCGCATTATAGGGAACATGACCCAAGGTTCCTACCGCTGTGCGTCCGGTGGCTATGCTATAGTTCGCGCCCTCATTTTTATCCCCGATGTGTTGCTCGCCCACCATGACCAAACGTGAAGCTCCAATCTACAAGGTGATTTTCCTCAACCAGGGCCAGGTGTACGAAATGTATGCCAAGCAGATCTATCAAAGTGATCTGTGGGGCTTCCTGGAAGTGGAAGAGTTCGTCTTTGGCGAGCGCACGCAAGTGGTCGTCGATCCGAGCGAAGAGAAGCTCAAGGCTCAGTTCGAAGGCGTTGTGCGCAGCTTTGTGCCGATGCATTCGATCGTGCGGATCGACGAGGTCGAGCGCCTTGGTACGCCGAAAATCAGCGAAGCCCGCGGCGCGGTCGGCAATGTCATGCCGTTTCCGATGCCGATGCCTGAGAAGTAAGCCTCAAGACCGAGTCGCCCCCTTCGCGAGCAGGCTCGCTCCCACAGTGAATCTCTGGCGTTCACAAATATTGTGTTCACAAGATCAATGTGGGAGCGAGCCTGCTCGCGAAGGGGCCAGTCAGATTGACGCAGGATTCAGGGCAGGGGCGAGAACGGCGTACGCCCATCGGCGCTCTGCAATTCCATCAGATATTTACGGAAGATTTGCCCCAACACCTGGGTAGCTACTTCCAGTTCTTCGCGGGGCATTTTCTCGGCGACTTCGTCGGCGGTGTCCAATGCTTCTTCAGCGCCGTTGACCGCAGCCATTTTCAGCACGATATACGCCTGAACGTTATTGGCCGGTACGCCTTCGCCGTGGAAGAACATGGTGCCGAGTTTGAACTGCGCCTGGGCGTGGCCTTGCAGCGAGGCCTTTTCGAAGTAGGCCAAGGCTTTTTTGAGGTCGCGCGGCGTATTTTTGCCGTCGTAGTAGAACTCACCCAACTCGTATTGCGCTTGCGCATCCCCTTCATCCGACGCTTTCTGGCAGGCGGCGAGAGCCTGTGCCAGGTCTTGCGGCTGAGTATTGAGGGTGCAACGACCCATCGCTGGGATTAACAACGAGTTGCCGCCTGCTTGTGCGAGCGCGAGCAGGGGCTGAAGGAGCAACAGGCAGCCCAAGGCAAGGGCGCGGCCGGTGCGGTTCATGGGAATCGACTTACCTCTGAAGGGCGCGCGGACCCATCGAGGGATCCAATAAGCGCGCATTATGAAATAAGCAGGGCCAACCTTACAAAGTCTTTACTCGTTTTTCTGCTGCGCGGGGAATATATCGCCCACTTTGCTGGGGATTTTGAGCAGAAGCGCAGGAATAAGGGCTGGAATGCAGGTAAAAGCTGACGCTGGCAACCGCCAACGTCAGCGGCACAGTGTTATTTCAATGCAGCAAATGCGCGCTCGGCGGCATCCAGCGTCAGTTTCAGTTCGGTTTCGCCGTGGGCGATCGAGGTGAAGCCGGCTTCGAAGGCGCTCGGCGCCAGGTACACGCCGCCTTCGAGCATCAGGTGGAAGAAGCGCCCGAACAGGGCGGCGTCGCTGGCCATTACGTCATCGAAGGTCACGATGTCGTCGGCACCGCTGAAGTACAGACCGAACATGCCGCCGGCCTGTGTGGTCACGAACGGAATGCCAGCGGCATCTGCGCGTTGTTGCAGGCCATCGAGCAGGCGACTGGTGTAGTCAGTCAACTCTGCGTGGAAGCCCGGGCGGCTGATCAGGCGCAGGGTCGTCAGGCCGGCCGCCATGGCCAACGGGTTACCCGACAAGGTACCCGCCTGATAGACCGGGCCCAATGGCGCGATGCACTCCATGATCTTGCGTTTACCGCCGAAGCAGCCAACCGGCATGCCGCCACCGATGATTTTGCCGAAGGTGGTCAGGTCTGGCGTCACGCCGTAGTGGGCTTGTGCACCGCCAAGGGCGACACGGAAACCGGTCATCACTTCGTCGAAAATCAGCACCACGCCATGCTTGTCGCACAGAGTGCGCAGGCCTTCGAGGAAACCTGGCGCTGGCGGTACGCAGTTCATGTTGCCGGCCACTGGCTCGACGATGATGCACGCCACGTCCTGGCCGACTTCGGCGAGCATGGTTGCTACGGCGTCGATGTCGTTGAACGGCAGGGTCAGGGTGTGCTTGGCGAAGGCCGCCGGCACACCGGCCGAGCTCGGCACGCCTTGGGTCAGTGCGCCGGAGCCGGCCTTGACCAGCAGACTGTCGGAGTGGCCGTGGTAGCAGCCTTCGAACTTGATGATGCTGTCGCGGCCGGTGAAACCACGGGCCAGACGGATAGCACTCATGGTTGCTTCGGTGCCGGAGCTGACCATGCGCACCATTTCCATCGACGGCACGATCGAGCAGACCAGATCAGCCATCTGGGTTTCCATCTCGGTCGGCGCGCCGTAGGACAATCCGTGCTCAAGCTGTTTGCGCACGGCGTCCAGCACGTCCGGGTGGCTGTGGCCGAGAATCATCGGCCCCCAGGAACCGACGTAATCCACATAACGCTTGTTGTCTTCGTCCGTGACGTAGGCGCCTTCAGCGTGTTTGAAGAACAACGGCGTGCCGCCCACGCTTTTGAATGCGCGAACAGGAGAGTTCACGCCACCGGGAATGTGTTTCTGGGCATTGGCAAACAGCGTTTCGGAACGAGACATGATCGGGCTCTCAAATCAGATTTTTAGTAATTCGTTGAATGCGCGGGCGCGGCGTGTCACTTCAGCCGTGCTCTCGGCGCCAAACAGGCCATGGACCACCGCCAGCAGATCGACCCCGTGGGCCACCAGTGGCGCAGCGTTTTCCAGGGTGATGCCGCCAATCGCGCAGATCGGCAGGTGCAGTTTGCTGCGGGCCTGGTCGAGCAGTTCGAGGCTGCAAGTCGGTGCGCCGGGTTTGGTGTTGGAGTTGAAGAAACGACCGAAAGCGACGTAACTGGCGCCTTCCTTGGCCGCTTGCTCGGCAAGTTCGAGTTGCGCGTGGCAGGTCGAGCCGATGATCGCCTGGCGACCGAGCAGTGCCCGAACCGGCATCAGCGGGCCATCGGTCTGGCCCAGGTGCACGCCGACGTTCAGGCGTGCAGCGAGTTCGGCATCGTCGTTGATGATCAACTGGGTCTTGTAGCGTTCACACAGATCGCGCAAGGCTTCGGCCTCGCGCAAACGGCGGGCCTCGTCGCTGCTCTTGTCGCGGTATTGCAGCAGGGTGACGCCGCCTTCCAGCGCCGCCTCCACGTACGAAAGAAATTTACCTGCCAGCAGCTGGCTATCGGTGATGGCGTACAGGCCACGTAGCTTCATCGGGCAATCCTTTTTGCTTTACGCATGGACAGTTACGAACAGAAATCCAGCGGCAGGCGGCGCGGCACGAACTGGCCTTTGCCCAACTGCTCCGCATCACGCAGGGTGCGCCACGTGTAGTTAAGCGCGGTCTGCACGGCACTGGCGAGATTTTCGCCGAGGGCCAGACGACCGGCGAGGGCACTGGCCAGCGTGCAACCCGAGCCGTGATAACTGCCGGGCAAGCGCTGGCAGGTGAAGGTTTCGCGGTGACCGTCGCGGCTGTACAGGCGATTGTGGATTTCGTGTTCATCGCCATGGCCGCCGGTGATCAGCAGGTGTTTGACGAATGGCAGGAGTTTTTCAGCGCACTCGTCCGCGGTGCCTTCGGGCAGTTCGGCGAGGATGCGGGCTTCGGGAAGGTTTGGGGTGGCGATGATCGACAGAGGCAGCAGGCGCTCGCGCATGGCGTAGCCGACTTCGTCCTTGCCCAGGCGTCCGCCACCACCGGCGCGCAGCACCGGGTCGCAGACCACCGGCAAATGCGGGTGCGCCGACAACAGTTCGACCACGGTATCGACCATTTCCAGGGAACCGAGCATGCCCAGTTTCACCGCCGCGACCGTCGAGTCGTTGAGCACGGCATTGGCCTGAGCCAACACCCACTCACGGTCGAGGACGCGGAAGTCAGTGACGTTGACCGTGTCTTGCACGGTCAGGGCGGTGACGGCCGGGGCCGCATGACAACCCTGAGCGAGCAGGGCTTCGATATCTGCCTGCAAGCCGGCGCCACCACTTGGGTCGTGGCCGGAGAGACAGAGGACAACGGGGCGAGAGCTGTAGATATTCATGGTGCGCGAGCTTACCACCAAACATCGTTTTTCGGGTGCCCCCAGCGAGTCATGACGCGGGCCCATGTAGCAGCTGCCGAAGGCTGCGTTCGGCTGCGCAGCAGTCGTAAAAACTGAACACTCGGTCTGCCTGATACACCACAGCGACTGACTTCACGACTGCTACGCAGCCGAACGCAGGCTTCGCCAGCTGCTACAGGGAATAGGGCGTTGTCACAATTTGACTGGGTAAACAGCTCTAGCCCAAAGCGTGGAGCTGGAACGCCCGTGCTAGAGCCTTTGTAGGAAAAATTTCAATGGTGTTCAATGGCCACCAACGGCTATGCTAGAGTGGATCCAAACCAATAACAGGTAATACCGGTTTTACGTCTACTCAAAAGGAATGAGGGGCTTCCTGAGATAACCGGACAGGCCACGCTGGGGCTTAAATGCGCTATTTGCTGATGTTGCTGTTGTGCTTGCCCCTCATGGCGAGTGCAGTCGAATTCGACGAATTCACTCAAAGCCTTCCCCTGGGCCGAACCTTGCAAGTGTTCGAAGACGTGGGCGGTCAGGCGACCATTGCCGATGTCCGTGCACAGGCCGCGGCCGGAAACTTCAAACCCCACGACAAAGCCACCCTCAACGCCGGTTACTCGCGTTCAGTGTTCTGGCTAAAAATCGACCTGCGTTACCGCCCGAACAACCCCGCGGTGCAACGCACCTGGTTACTGGAACTGGCCTATCCGCCCCTTGATCACATTGATCTCTATTTGCCCGATGCGGCCGGTGGCTATCAACTGGCACGCCAGACCGGCGATGCCTTGCCGTTCGACAGTCGCGAAATCCGCCAAAACAACTATTTGTTCGATCTGAACTTCACCCCTGATCAAGCGCAAACCCTGTACCTGCGCCTGCAGAGTGAAGGGTCGATCCAGGCGCCGGTCACCTTGTGGTCGAGCACTGCCTACCTGGAAGATCAGCCAGCCCGACTGTATGTGCTGGGGCTGATCTACGGCGTATTGCTGGGAATGCTGGTGTACAACCTGTTCATCTATCTCAGCGTGCGCGATACCAGCTACCTCTATTACATCTTCTATATCGCTTCGTTCGGCTTGTATCAGTTGTCAGTGAACGGCGCGGCCGTGGAGTATTTCTGGCCGAACAATCCCTGGTGGGCCAACGCCGCGACACCGTTTTTCATCGGTTGCGCAGGCCTGTTCGGCAGCCAGTTCGCGCGCAGCTTCTTGCAGACGGCGACCCACAGTCGTTGGCTCGACCGCTTGCTGCTGGCGTTGATTGCGTTTAGCGCAGTGGTTGTCGGGTTGTCGTTGATGACCAGTTACGCTCTGGCCCTGCGCCTGGCGACGGCGCTGGCACTGATCTTCACCGTAGTGATTTTTGCCGCAGGGATTTTCGCCTGGCTGCGTGGCTTGCGAGTGGCGCGTTATTTCATTATTGCCTGGTCGGCGTTTTTACTCGGCGGCATCGTCAACACCCTGATGGTGCTGGGTTACCTGCCAAACGTGTTCCTGACCATGTATTCCAGCCAGATCGGTTCGGCGATTGAAGTGGCGCTGCTGTCCCTGGCACTGGCCGATCGCATTAACGCCATGCGCGAGCAACAGGCACAGACCCTGTTCGATGCCGGTCAAACGCTTGAAGTGCTGAACCAGCAACTGGCTCGCAGTAACAAGCTCAAGGACGAATTCCTCGCCACCCTGACCCACGAACTGCGTACGCCCATGAACGGAGTGATCGGTTCGCTTGAGCTGATGCAGACCGTCGAGATGGACCCGGAGCTGGAGCAATATCAGCAAACGGCCGCCGGTTCCGCGCGAGACATGATGCGCATGGTCAACGGCATCCTCACCCTGACGGAGTTGCAGGCCGGCAAGCTCAAGACCTATCCGGCCGTTTTCAGTTTGCGCGGCGTGGTCGAGGCTTTGCGCCTGCAGTTCGAGGGCAACGCGTTGAGCAAGTCGCTGGACTTCAAAGTCGAGGTCACGCCGGGACTGGCGGATCGCTTGCACGGCGACAGCGCCAAGTTGGCGCAATGCCTGGAATGCCTGCTGGATAACGCGATCAAGTTCACTCGGATTGGGGGACTGGCGCTGCGGGTGACGGGTAAACCCGTGGCGCCCGACCGACTGGCGCTGTCCTTTGCGGTGATCGACACCGGCATCGGCTTCACCGATCTGGGGGAGGCGACACTGTATCAGCGGTTCTTCCAGCTCGATGGCTCGATGACCCGTGAATACGGCGGTCTGGGCGTCGGCCTGGCGATCTGTCGGCAACTGGTCGAACTGCTCGGTGGAAAACTGACCCACCGCTCCGAGCCGGGTCGTGGCAGCCGCTTCCAGCTCGACGTCGAGTTCGAACTGCCCGTGGTGGAGCGGCCGCCAGTGCCCCTGATGAACCGGGAGTTTCCTCGCCTGCGACTGCCTCAGGACTGCACCGTACTGCTGGTTGATGACAACAGCATCAATCAGTTGGTGATGCGCGGCATGTTGCTCAAGCTGGGGTTCCGGGTGCGTTCCGTCGACAACGGGGCTACCGCGCTCGATCACTTGCAGCGCGAAACCTTCGATGCGGTATTGCTCGACTGGCAGCTTCCATCGCTGGATGGCACGTCCCTCTGTTGCCAGATCCGCGCGTTGCCGGGCTGCGCCGAACTACCGGTATTCGTGATTGCCTTGAGCATTGATCGGGAACGCTGCCCGACCGGTGCCTTGATCGATTATCTGAACAAACCGGTGAAATTCGAGGACCTGCAGGCAGCGCTCTATCGCCGGGTGCTGTGCCCAAGGCAAGGCGAAAGCGCCGACAGTTAGGCGGATATGACACTTTGTTCGGCCGGGGGGCGGTGCTTAACTGAAGTTCCTTGGCTGACCAAAGGAGCCCCGTCATGAACCTGCATCAGTTCGCCGAAACCCACGAAGTCACCAACCAGCCACCGTCGCTGGACGGCGCCAACCTGTATCGCATCGACCTGCCGTTGCAGGAGTGGTCGCGGCGTTTCGGGGCCGGGTGGGCCGAGTCGCGGATCGACGCTTACGGCGCACTGGCCGGCGGGCCGCTGATGGAAGCGGGGTTCCTGGCCAATCAGAACAAGCCGGTTTTCAGCAGCCATGACCGTTACGGCCATCGCATCGACCTGGTGGAGTTTCACCCGGCTTATCACGAACTGATGCGCACGGCGGTCGAGCACGGCCTGACCTCATTGCCTTGGGCGCATCCGCAGCCCGGCGCCCACGTCGCCCGCGCTTCCATGACCTACCTGCACAGCCAGGCCGAGGCCGGTAGTGGTTGCCCGCTGACCATGACCTTCGCCAGCGTCCCGGCGATGCGCCTGCAAGCGGATCTGGCGGAGCAGTGGCTGCCGAAAATCCTCTCTACCGAATACGACCCGCGCAACGTCGGCATGGCCCACAAGGCCGGGGTCACCATCGGTATGGCCATGACCGAGAAACAGGGCGGCACCGACGTGCGGGCCAACACCACCAAGGCTTATCCGGTCGGCGCCAGTGGTCCGGGCCAGGCGTATGAACTGGTGGGCCACAAGTGGTTCTGTTCCGCGCCGATGTGTGATGCGTTCCTGACCCTGGCCCAGACTGACAAGGGGTTGACCTGTTTCCTGCTGCCGCGCCATCGCCCGGACGACACGCGCAATCAGTTCTACATACAGCGCCTGAAGAACAAACTCGGCAATTGCTCCAACGCGTCCAGCGAAGTGGAGTTCCGTGGTGCGCTGGCGTGGATGGTCGGCGAGGAGGGACGGGGCGTTCCGACCATCATCGAAATGGTCGCCATGACCCGCTTCGATTGCATGGTCGGCTCCAGTTCGCTGATGCGCCAGGCCTTGACCCAGGCCAGCCATCACTGCGCTCACCGCAAGGTCGGCGGCAAATTGCTCAGCGAACAACCCTTGATGCAGAACGTACTGGCCGACCTGGCCCTGGAAAGCGAAGCCGCCCTGGCCTTGAGCCTGCGCATGGGCCAGGCGCTGGATCATCTGGATGACGTCCATGAAGCCAAATTCGCGCGGCTGGTCACGGCGGTAGGCAAGTACTGGATCTGCAAACGCGCGCCCGGGATGATCAACGAGGCCGCCGAATGCATGGGCGGCGCCGGTTATGTTGAAGACAGCATCCTGCCGCGGTTGTACCGTGAGGCACCGGTCAATTCGACGTGGGAAGGTTCCGGCAACGTGCAATGCCTCGACGTGTTGCGAGCGTTGTCGAAGGAGCCGGGTGTGCTCGACGTACTGTTCAGTGAATTGGGCGATGGTCATGGCGACAAGCGCTTGGCCGCACACATCACTCAATTGCAGGCGGCCTTTAAAGATACCAGCGACATTCAATACCGCGCCCGCCAGCTCACCGAAGACATCGCCTTGGGCCTTCAGGCCAAGCTGTTGCTGGAGGCGGGCAACGCGGCCGTCAGTGATGCTTTCATCGCCAGCCGCCTCGGTTCCGCTGGTCGGGTGTATGGCGCGTTGCCACGTGGGCTGGAGGTGGAGGCGATTGTTGCGAGGTCTACGCCACTTCTATGATCGACACCGATCCACTGTGGGAGCTTGCTCGCGATGACTGTTCAACATTCAACAGTTATGTCGACTGTCATACCGCTATCGCGAGCAGGCTCGCTCCCACATTGGATCTAGGGTGGACTTGGCATTTGTGTAGCAACCGCTGTTCCCGTGAAGCGACGATACAGGCAAGATGAAGGCCTGCAAGTCAGAACACAGGATGCTGATCGTGACCGAAGCTTTTATTGTCGTTCAAACCGCCGAGCAAGCCGTGGACCGGCTTGCGCTCTTGCACAATCGTGCAACCACCGCGCTGAACCAGGCGCTCAAGCGTTACCTCAAGGATCGAGTCGAACCGGACGCCGAACAGCGTGCGATGTTTCGTTATCCCGAACTGCGTCTGACCTACCTCTGCCAGGGCGAAGTCCCACAGACTACTCGCGCCTACGCCAAGGTTCAGTTGCCAGGGACCTACAGCGTCACCGTCACTCATCCGGCGGCCTTCCGTAAATACTTGCTGGAACAACTGGTGCCGTTGATGCACGACTTCACCGTCACGGTGGAAGTCGGCATCAGCCAGCAAAACATTCCTTATCCGTACGTGGTCGAGCAGGGCGATGAGCTGGCCGGTTCCGGCGTCACCGCTGCCACGCTGGCGCGGGTGTTCCCGAGCACCGACCTGTCCGCTGCCACCGACGGGATCGCCGATGGTTTGTATGACTGGGAAAACACCGATCCGTTGCCGCTGGCGTTGTTCGACGCGGCCCGGGTGGATTTCTCCCTGCGTCGTCTGGTGCATTACACCGGCAGCGACTGGCGTCATGTGCAGCCATGGATTCTGCTGACCAACTACCACCGCTACGTTGATCAGTTCATCGTCCATGGCCTGGAACAGTTGCGTAGCGATCCGCGTTTCGTGCGCATGGTCTTGCCGGGCAACGTGATCATCGAAAAGAGCATGGACCACGGCGAAGCCTCGGCGATTGCCGCCGGTGTGGTTTGGCACCGCTATCAAATGCCGGCCTATCACCTGATCGCCACCGACGGCCACGGCGTGACCCTGGTGAACATCGGCGTCGGCCCGTCCAACGCCAAGAACATCACCGACCACCTGGCGGTGCTGCGTCCGCATTGCTGGCTGATGATCGGCCACTGTGGCGGCTTGCGTCAGTCGCAGACGATTGGCGATTACGTGCTGGCGCACGCCTACATGCGCCGCGACGGGATTCTCGATCGGGTTGTGCCGCCGAATATTCCAATTCCGGCCCTGGCCGAAGTGCAAATGGCGTTGCAGCAAGCGGCGGCCAATATCACCGGTGAGAAGGGCGACGAACTGAAAAAACGCCTGCGCACCGGCACCGTACTGACCTACGACGACCGTAACTGGGAATTGCGCTGGGCTCAGGAGCGTCCGCTGATCAACCTGTCTCGCGCCGTGGCGGTGGACATGGAAAGCGGCACTATCGCGGCGCAAGGTTATCGCTTGCGGGTTCCGTACGGCACGTTGCTTTGTGTGTCGGACAAACCGTTGCACAGCGAAATCAAACTGCCGGGTTCGGCCAACGCCTTCTATGAGCGTGCGGTCAGCCAGCATTTGAAGATCGGTATCGAGGCGGTGGATCTGTTGCGCACCGAACTCAACTCGTTGCACTCGCGCAAACTGCGCAGCTTCGACGAGCCGCCGTTCCGGTAATAGTTGTCATGGTCATTTAGCGGTCAGGGCACTAGCATTAGCAGCCCTGACCGTTAGATGTTCCTTTTCCCATGTCTCGTCCTCAACGTCCCGTTTCCCGCCGCCCTGGCGTGAAACCTGCGCCATCGTCCTCAGCCCCGCGCCGTGTCGCCAAACCGCCGCCGGCCGAGCCAAAGCTGATTCTGTTCAACAAGCCGTTCGATGTGCTGACGCAATTCAGCGATGGCGAAGGGCGGGCGACGCTCAAGGATTACATCGAGATTCCCGGGATTTATCCGGCAGGACGGCTGGACCGCGACAGTGAAGGTTTGCTGCTGCTGACCAACGATGGCCAGCTTCAGGCGCGGATCGCCGACCCGAAACACAAACTGGCGAAGACCTATTGGGTGCAGGTGGAAGGCGAGCCGAGTGCCGAGCAATTGCAGCGTTTGCGCGATGGCGTGGAGCTGAACGATGGCATGACCTTGCCCGCCGAGGCGCGGCAACTGGATGAGCCGCAGTTGTGGCCGCGCAATCCGCCGGTGCGTTTTCGCAAAAGCGTGCCGACCAGTTGGCTGGAATTGGTGATTCGCGAAGGGCGAAACCGTCAGGTGCGGCGCATGACCGCGGCGGTTGGCTTGCCGACGTTGCGTCTGGTGCGGGTCAGAATCGGCGACTGGACGATCGAAGGGCTCGATCAGGGCCAGTGGAAGGAAGTGCCTGCGCGTTTATAACGTGCCGGATTCGATCAGGCCGATGACCACGCTTTTGATCACGAACGCGGCCACGCCCAGACCGAGTACAAAGAACAGGATGAACGAGCCAAAGCGGCCGGCGTTGGACTTCTTCGCCAGATCCCAGACGATGAAACCCATGAAAATGATCAGAATGCTGACCAGTCCGGTCATCATCCACTCTTCGAATACGGCAGGATCCATCGAACATCTCCAGCGCGGGCGGGGCTAAAAGGCGCTGGAGTATACGCCACGGGGAATTGGCGGAGTATTGACCTGCGTCGGTGTGTCGCAGTCATTCGTCGCCTGGGCTGGCCCCTTCGCGAGCAGGCTCGCTCCCACAAGGGATCTTCAGTGCCTGTGAGATCACTGTGGGAGCGAGCCTGCTCGCGAAGGCGTCCTCAGCTACGCAAATGAGTCAGTGGCAGCTCAGTACTGTTCAATACCTGGTTCAACACAAAACTCGACCGCACACTCGTCACCCCTTCAATCCGGGTGAGGTGTCCCAGCAGCAATTTTTGATAATGGTCCATGTCCGGCACAACGACCTTGAGCTGATAGTCGGCATCCATCCCGGTCACCAAACTGCATTCCAGCACCTGCGGCAACGTACGAATCGCCGCTTCGAAGTTTTCGAAACGCTCCGGGGTATGGCGGTCCATGCCGATCAACACGTAAGCCGTCAGGCTCAAGCCGAGCATCTTGCGGTCCAGCAGAGCCACCTGGCGGGAGATATAACCGTCATCTTCCAGCTGCTTGACCCGCCGCGAGCATGGCGAAGGGGACAGGCCGATGCGTTCGGCCAGCTCCTGGTTGGAGATGCGCGCGTCACGCTGCAATTCCGCCAAAATGCTCAGGTCGTATCGGTCGAGTTTGCTCATCAATCAGGCCTTTGTCATAACTATTGCGGTGGATTATCTATCCAGGGTTAAAAATTGCGCAAGTGATGTTTATTTGAGCAATCTTCGCAATCCTCTGCCGGCGCCGCGAGCCTATTCTTATCACCAGAATCACTGCTCGGACAAACAGTCCAGTGCGGCTCGCCCAATCAGGCCAGCTGCGGTCGCCACCCCCACCGGGGATGAGCCGGCCCCCGAGCTACACACTGTCCAGAAGACGGCGTGAGGTGAGCCGACGTCAAAAGCGTCGAGCACGGACGAAGTTCTCAAAGGGAGGCCGACGGGTCTCCCTTTTCTTTTGCCCGCGATTTTTCATGCCTTTGGAAAGTGTCCCTCAATAAATAAGTTGCGCGACTGATAACCTGTTGCAGAACCGGCCTGTGCTTTCCCAGTCTTACGTACAGGCCCTAACCCGCAGTGAGGAAAAGCATGAAGTCGCGCATCTGGCGTTTGGCCGGTGTTGGTTTGCTGTGTGTAAGTGTCACTGCGCAATCGCTGGCAGATGAGCCGCAAAACCGTGGCCCCGATGGCGGGCAACGCGGCTCGGATGGCCATCAGGGAAACAATCAGGGCCACGGCGGCAATAACCAGCCGCGCCCGCAGAACAATCCGCAGCAGAACCAGCCGCGTGCGCAGAATAACGACATCATTCGTGGCGACAACAGTCGCCAGTTCGAGCACAACGGCCAGAATCAGAACGACGGACAACGGCAGAACCGTGCGCAGCACGACTACAACAATCCGGTTCGACCACCGCCGCCACCGCCGCAACTACCGGCCAATGACCTGCCGATTCAGGGCCGGCCCGACACCGTGCGCCAGACCCAGCAGCCGCAGCGTGGCTACTATCAGGACGTGCCGCGACGCAACGATAACAACCCGCATTGGCAGAACAACGGTCCGCGTCCCGATGACCATCGCTGGGCCGGTCGCCCGGATGGGCATGGTAATGGCTGGGGACCTGGCCCGCAGTACCGTCCCGGTCATGTAATCGATCGCTTCCCCGACCGTGACTACCGTGTGCCGTACCGTGGTCAGGATTACTTCTACTCCGGCGGCTACTGGTATCGCCCACAAGGCCCGCGCTACGTGGTGGTTGAGCCACCACGCGGGATTCGCGTCAGCTACTTGCCCGATTACGCGCGTGAAGTGTGGATCGGTGGTGCGCTGTTGTTCCTGGCGGCCGGTGCTTATTACGCCTATCAGGAAAGCACTCAGGATTACGTCGTGGTCGAGCCGCCCGTACAACCGCAGCCGCAACCGGTCAGCAATGGTTATGACGTGGTGGCGTATCCGGCCAACGGTCAGTCGCCGGAGCAGGTCAGCCAGGACGGTTACGAGTGCTATCAATACGCGGTGCAGCAGAGTGGCTTCGATCCGCGCACGGCCACCTACCAGCCGGACCCGTCGGTGGTGCAAGCCTACCGTCAGGCCCAGGGCAACTGCCTGAGCAGTCGCGGTTATCAGGTTTCTTACTGAGTCCTGTCTGCCAGCACCACTTCCTGCGGGTCGGCGTGCACCAGCACTTCGGCTCGCGGATAAGCCGCGTGAATCGCATCGGCGGCTTGGTCGCTGATGCCGTGAGCGACTGACAGGGTCAAATTCCCCGGCAATTCCAGGTGCAACTGCACGAACCACTGGTTGCCGGAAACCCGCGTACGCAGGTCGTGCGCCCCCAACACTCCCGGTACGCTGCAGGCCAGTTCGAGCATGTGCTGGCTGACGTCCGACGGCAGCTCTTCATCCATCAGCACCGTAAAACCTTCCCGGGCGATCTGAATCGCGCTCCAGAGAATGTAGGCGGCGATCCCCAATCCGAACCAAGGGTCGACCTGATGCCAGCCAAACCCGGCGAGTATCAGCGCCACCAGAATGCTGCCGTTGAGCAGCAGGTCCGAGCGGTAATGCAGGGAGTCGGCGCGCACCGCGTTGGAACCGGTGGCCTTGACGACCCGATGTTGCAACATCAGCAGGGCGACGGTCAGCACCAGGGAAAACACAATCACCCCGATACTGATCCACGGCGCCCCCACCGGTTCCGGGTGTTTCAGTCGATCAATCGCCTGCAAGGCAATCAGCACTGCACTGCCGCCAATGAACAGCGCCTGAGCCATGCCCGCCAGCGACTCGGCCTTGCCGTGCCCGTAACGGTGATCATCGTCGGCCGGACGCAAGGCGTAATGCACCGCGAGCAGGTTGAGCAGCGAGGTGATGCCGTCGAGCGCGGAGTCGGTCAACCCGGCGAGCATGCTCACCGAACCGCTCAACCACCAGGCGATCGCTTTGGCGACGATCAGCGTGCACGCCACTGCCACCGAGGCACGGGTCGCCAGCCGCAGCAGGCGGGCATGTTCGGAGCTGGAGATCATAAGTGCGGCTATTCCTTTAAGTGCATGGATTACGCGGCAGGTTGCAGGCCGAACATGGCCAGTTGCTGCGCACTTCCCTTGTGCTGGATCAAGCGCGGGTCATCCAGTGGGAAACTGCGGCCCAGTTCGGTTTCGAGAATAGTCTGCAACTTGTGGTTATCGACCTTGCCGTCGGCGCCGATGGCTTCCTTGAGTTTTTCCGGGGCCACCTGAGCGGTCTCGCCCGGCGCGTAGTAAATCGCGCCAGTGGCGAAGTCCACGGCAAACGCGATCAGGCCAGGGATGATGTAGAACAGCAGGCCCACGGCATCGAGCGCGGCGATGGCCGGGTCGATCTTGCCGTCAATCTGACCACGACGGTCAGGATAGAAAATCGATCCGCAAGCGGTCACCTGGGTCAGCAACGTCGCGACCAGTACACCGCCAATCAAGCGAAAGGGAACACGCATATGAAATCTCCTGGGTAATTTCAAAACGAAAGGACGCCTGTATGAATTAGGACCGTCATTAACGCCGAGCAGTTCGCCGTTATACTCGCCGCTCTGTTTTGGAGCCAGCATGATTTCTTTGCCGATTGATGAAGTTTTACCCGCCCTGCGTGAAGCCTTGGCTACACGCCACGAAGCCGTGCTCGAAGCACCGCCCGGCGCCGGTAAAACCACGCGCGTGCCACTGGCCTTGCTCAACGAGCCCTGGTTGGCCGGGCAGACCATTCTGATGCTTGAACCGCGCCGTTTGGCTGCGCGGGCGGCGGCGGAGCGTCTGGCCAGTGAGCTGGGCGAGAAAGTCGGCGAAACCGTCGGCTATCGCATTCGTCTCGACAGCAAAGTCGGCCCCAACACCCGCATCGAAGTGGTCACCGAAGGGATTCTGACTCGACGCTTGCAGGACGACCCGGCGCTCGAAGGCGTTGGCCTGCTGATCTTCGACGAATTCCACGAGCGCAGCCTCGACGCCGATCTGGCGTTGGCCCTGAGCCTGAATGGTCGCGAGCTGTTTCGTGACGATCAACCGCTGAAAATCCTGTTGATGTCGGCAACCCTGGAAGGCGAACGCCTGGCCGGGTTGCTCGATGACGCGCCGATCCTGCGCAGCGAAGGCCGCATGTACCCGGTGGCGATGCGCTGGGGCCGACCGTTCCAGCCCGGTGAATTCATCGAGCCGCGTCTGGTGCAGACCATTCTCGAAGCCTTGAACGATGAAACCGGCAGCGTGTTGGTGTTCCTGCCGGGGCAAGCGGAAATCCGTCGCGTGCATCAGCAACTCGCCGATGCACTGGGCGATAGCACACAGGTTTTGCTCTGCCCGTTGCACGGTGAACTGGACCTCGCCGCCCAACGCGCAGCGATCGATCCGGCCCCCGCCGGCAAACGCAAAGTGGTGTTGGCGACCAACATCGCCGAGACCAGCCTGACCATTAATGGCGTGCGCGTGGTAATCGATGCCGGGCTGGCGCGGGTGCCACGTTTCGACCCCGGCAGCGGCATGGCCCGCCTCGATACTCAGCGTATTTCCAAAGCCAGTGCCACTCAGCGCGCGGGCCGGGCAGGGCGGTTGGAACCGGGTGTGTGTTATCGGTTGTGGTCGCAGGATCAGCATGAACAATTGGCGGCCTACGCCAGCGCGGAAATCCTCTCGGCGGATCTTGCCGGATTAGCGTTACAGCTCGGCCGCTGGGGCGTGACACCGGGGCAATTGGTGTGGCTCGACGTACCGCCCGCGGCCGCTTATGCACAGGCTCAGGACCTGCTTGATCGCCTGGGCGCATTGGACGGCGAAGCGCTGACCCGTCACGGTCAGGCCATGGCCGAACTGCCGGCGCATCCACGTATCGCGCATTTGCTGTTGCGCGGTCAGGCGCTCGGCTTGGCCAACATGGCCTGCGACGTCGCGGCCTTGCTCGGCGAGCGAGATATTTTGCGGGGCGCCGGGGCGGATCTGCACAGCCGATTGGTGCTGTTGTCCGGCGAAGAACGCGCCACACGCGGCGCTCAGGGCGGCGTGCAACGTGCCCGGCAATTGGCGCGGCAGTATCGCGGTTACCTGCGGGGTAAAGCGTCGGAACCGGTCAGCGATCCGGATCATCCGCGCTGGCTCGGCGCGCTGTTGGCGTTGGCCTATCCCGACCGCGTTGCCCAGCAGCGCCGGGCCGGTGGCGCGGAGTATCGTTTGGCCAATGGCCGTGCGGCGTTGTTTGCCGAGGCCGACAGTTTGATGAAGCAACCGTGGCTGGTGATCGCCGATCTCGGCAGCCGTCAGGGCCAGCGTGAAGAACGCATTTATCTGGCGGCTGATTTCGATCCGGCGCTGTTCGATTCAGTGCTGGCCGAACAGGTGCGCTGCGTCGATCAACTGGATTGGGACGAGCGCGAAGGCGTGTTGCGCGCCGAGCGGCAGCGCAAGGTCGGTGAGTTGATCCTCAGCCGCGAACCCTTGACCGGCCTTGATGAAAGCGCCCGGACTCAGGCGCTGGTCAATCTGGTGCGACGCAAGGGTCTGGAGCTGCTGCCGTGGACCCCGGAGCTGCGTCAATGGCAGGCGCGGGTGGCGTTGTTGCGGCAGTTGGATCTCGGTAGCAAGGGTGAGAGCGAATGGCCAGATGTCAGCGACGCCGCCCTGCTAAAAAGCCTCGAACATTGGCTGATGCCGTATCTGGGCAAAGTCTCGCGGCTCAGTCACTTCGCCAATCTGGACCTGTCGAGCATCGTCCATAACCTGTTGCCGTGGCCGCTGCCGCAGCGGCTCGATGAGCTGGCGCCGCATCATTTGAGCGTGCCGTCCGGTTCGTCGATTCGTCTGGACTACAGCGAGCAGCCACCGATTCTGGCGGTGCGGTTGCAGGAGTTGTTCGGCCTGGCCGAGACCCCGCGGATTGCCGGCGGCCGGCAGGTGGTCAAACTGCATTTGCTGTCGCCCGCGCGGCGGCCGGTGCAGGTGACACAGGATTTGGCGAACTTCTGGCGTAGCACGTATGCCGAGGTGAAGAAGGATTTGAAAGGGCGGTATCCGAAGCACTACTGGCCGGATGATCCGCTGGTGGCCGAGGCAACCGCGCGGATCAAACCCCGTAAAAGCTGAAGCGCTGATCGTTCCCACGCTCTGCGTGGGAACGATCATAAGCGCTAGGTTCTGGTCCCGGCCTTGGCGGTGAGCTGCTCCCGACAGTAATCGGCAAACAGCTGCGCCGGTTTGGTCAACTGCCCGCGCTTCAACCACGCCGCCACCAGCCCTGAGCCGGTGACGTCTTCGACGATGTCCACGCACACCACTTTCTGGCCGTCATAGGTGCATTCCGAGTGCGGCCGGGTGACCAGGATCGAGAAGCCGAACCCTTGCCCGACCATGCCCCGGACCATCTCGATCGACGGTGAGCTGAAGGCAATATTCGGCGTCAGCCCCAACTCTTCGAACAGGCTGACGAAGTAGGTCCGGCTCGGTTGCACGTCCAGCAAAATCATTGGCTCCAGGCACAGATCACGCAGCGACACTTGCTTGAGCTGAGCAAAGCGATGATCCGCCGGCAGCAACGCATAAGGCCGCTGCGCCGGCATCAGGGGTTCGGTCTGGATGGTGGCGTCGAGGTCGTGTTCATACAGGATCGCCAGGTCGAAGGTGCCCGAGGTCAGGCCTTGCACCAGCTCTTGCTGTTCGCCGTCGCGGATACGGATTTTCACCCCCGGATACAGCGCCGAGAACCCGGCAATCAACTGCGGCAGGTACAGCGGCGCGACCGTTTCGAAGCAACCGATATCGATTTGCCCGGCCACCACGTCGTTGTCGGCGAGGGCGTTCTGTTCGAACTCCTTGGCCATGCGCAGCAGTTCCTGGGCCTTGCGGTAGAAGCGTGCGCCGCTGGGGGTCAAGGACACGCCTTGGGCGTGATGCCGGATCAGCAGTTGCACGCCGAAGCTGTCTTCCAGGCCTTTGATCGCCGTGGAAATCGCCGGTTGGGCGATGTATAGCTTGCGCGACGCCTCGGCGACGCTGCCGCATTCGACGGTGGTGATGAAGTACTTCAATTGACGCAGGTTATAGGCAGCCACGGCAAACCTCGGGGTGGATGATGTCGACATCCAGGCAATTTTCGCGCCGACTGCATCCGTTCTGACGACGGTGTTGTTGTGCCTGAACAATAACCACATACCGCGCCACCGGGGAGATCGGCTGCCCAGTTTTTTCATGGTCTGCGAAGACATTTTTACTATTTTTCCTCGACACAGGCCTGGGCCACCATCCAATCCACAAGAAAGCCCATGGAGCATCTGAACGTGTTCGAGCTTACATTCTGGCAAAACAAAGCCGCTGCGCTGCGGTTTCCCGATCAGGCCGTAATCGACGGCAGACCCTGTGCGGCGCAGTCGGGGCAGACCTTCGCCGCGATCAATCCCGCCACCGGCCAGTGCCTGGCCAACGTGGCCGCGTGCGGCGATGAAGACGTGGACGCCGCGGTGCGCAATGCGCGGCAAGTGTTCGAGGCCGGAACCTGGTCGGCGCGTTCGCCGAATGAGCGCAAGCAAGTGCTGTTGCGCCTGGCCGATCTGATCATGACCCACCGCGAAGAACTGGCGCTGCTCGATTCGCTGAACATGGGCAAACCGGTGATGGACGCCTACAACATCGACGTGCCGGGCGCCGCCGGGGTGTTTCGCTGGTACGCCGAAAGCCTCGACAAACTCTATGACCAGATCGCCCCTAGCGCACAGAACGTGCTGGCGACCATTACCCGCGAAGCGCTGGGCGTGGTTGCTGCCGTGGTGCCCTGGAATTTCCCGCTGGACATGGCCGCGTGGAAACTCGCACCGGCGTTGGCAGCGGGCAATTCGGTGATCCTCAAACCCGCCGAGCAGTCACCGTTTTCCGCCCTGCGTCTGGCCGAGCTGGCGCTGGAAGCCGGGCTGCCGGCAGGCGTGTTGAACGTGTTGCCGGGGCTGGGCGAGCAGACCGGCAAAGCCCTCGGTCTGCATCCGGACGTCGATTGCCTGGTGTTCACCGGCTCCACCGAAGTCGGCAAATATTTCATGCAGTACTCCGCGCAATCGAACCTCAAACAGGTGTGGCTGGAGTGCGGCGGCAAGAGCGCCAATCTGGTGTTTGCTGATTGTCAGGACCTCGACCTCGCTGCAGAGAAAGCTGCGTTCGGGATCTTCTTCAATCAGGGCGAAGTCTGCTCGGCCAACTCGCGGTTGCTGGTGGAACGGTCGATTCATGACGAGTTCGTCGAGCGCCTTAAAGTGCAGGCCGAACGTTGGCAACCGGGTGATCCGCTGGACCCGTCGAGCCGCGCCGGGGCGATTGTCGACAGCCGCCAGACGGCACGCATCATGAAGTTCATCCAGCAGGCCGAACGCCAAGGCGCAACGAAGCTCTGCGGCGGTCGACAGTCGATATTCAACGGCTCCGACAACTTCATTCAGCCGACGATTTTCACCGGCGTGAGCCCGGATATGCCGCTGTTTCGCGATGAAGTGTTCGGCCCGGTGCTGGCGGTCACGGCGTTCGATGACGAAGCACACGCCTTGCAACTGGCTAACGACAGCGTCTACGGTTTGGCCGCGTCGCTGTGGACCGACGACCTCAACCGCGCCCACCGCGTGGCGCGGCTATTGCGGGCGGGCACGGTGTCGGTCAACAGCGTCGATGCGCTGGATGTGACTGTGCCTTTCGGTGGCGGTAAACAATCCGGTTTCGGCCGCGACCTGTCGCTGCATTCATTCGATAAATACACCCAGTTGAAGACCACCTGGTTTCAGCTGCGCTCATAACAGCCGCTCATAACAAAACGGAGAACTGGCGATGACCACACCACGTGAAACCCGCGACTACCAGGCCGCCGATGCTGCGCACCACATCCACGCATTCGTCGATCAAAAAGCGCTCAACGATGAAGGGCCTCGGGTGATGGTCCGTGGTGAGCGTCTGCACCTGTGGGACAACGATGGTCGGCGTTACCTCGACGGCATGTCCGGGCTGTGGTGCACCAACCTCGGTTACGGGCGCAAGGACCTGGCCGCCGCCGCGACCCGGCAGCTGGAGCAATTGCCGTACTACAACATGTTTTTCCACACCACCCACCCGCAGGTGATCGAGCTGTCGGAGTTGCTGTTCAGCCTGTTGCCGGGGCACTACAGCCACGCGATCTACACCAACTCCGGCTCCGAAGCCAACGAGGTGCTGATCCGCACTGTGCGGCGTTACTGGACGATCCTCGGCAAGCCCGAGAAGAAAATCATGATCGGTCGCTGGAACGGTTACCACGGTTCCACCCTGGCGGCGACGGCGCTCGGTGGCATGAAGTTCATGCACGAAATGGGCGGCATGATTCCCGACATCGAACACATCGACGAGCCGTACTTTTTCGCCCACGAGGGCAACCTGACCCCAGCTGAATTTGGCCTGCGGGCGGCGCAGCAGCTGGAAGCGAAGATTCTCGAACTCGGCGCGGACAAGGTCGCCGGGTTTATCGCCGAACCGTTCCAGGGCGCTGGCGGGATGATCTTTCCACCCGAGAGTTACTGGCCGGAAATTCAGCGGATTTGCCGCAAGTACGATGTGCTGTTGTGCGCCGATGAAGTGATCGGTGGCTTCGGTCGTACCGGTGAATGGTTCGCCCACGAGCACTTCGGTTTCGAGCCGGACACGCTGTCGATTGCCAAGGGGTTGACCTCCGGTTACATCCCCATGGGCGGTCTGATTCTGTCGAAGAAAATGGCTCAGGTACTGGTGGAGCAGGGCGGGGTGTTTGCCCACGGCTTGACCTACTCCGGGCACCCGGTGGCCGCGGCGGTGGCCATCGCCAACCTCACGGCATTGCGCGATGAAGGGGTGGTGGCGCGGGTCAAGGATGACATCGGGCCGTACCTGCAACAGTGCTTGCGCGAGGTGTTCGGCAATCACCCGTTGGTGGGCGATATTCAGGGTGTCGGCATGGTGGCAGCGCTGCAATTGGCGGAGGACAAAACCAGTCGCAAGCGCTTTGCCAACGAGAATGACATTGCCTGGCGTTGCCGCACGATTGGCTTTGAAGAGGGGGTGATCATTCGCTCGACGCTCGGGCGGATGATCATGGCGCCGGCGTTGATTGCCAGTCGGGAAGAGGTTGATGAACTGGTGGGCAAAACCCTGAAAGCCGTTGATCGTACGGCACAGGAATACGACCGGCTTTAAGATTGCCGGAAGGTCCTTCGGACCTTTTCGTCGGAACGCCGCCCGGAGCCGGCTCGCTCCCACAGTGGAATTGTGTTCGACACAGATCCCCTGTGGGAGTGAGCCTGCTCGCGATTGCTATGGCACATTCAACACACCTCTCACCTTTTGCACCCGCCTCGGGCATCCCCGCCCACACCGCCCTTTTCCAGTGCACGCTACCCAGTTTTTTCATCGCTCGCCTCGACATATTTCCTAATTTTCCTAATCCCGGCCTTGGGCCAACATCGACTTCGCCAGTCAGCCAAACGCTGCCCACCGAAAGGTCCATCAGAGATCTCAGGTGACAGCCGATTTCCATGGCCGCTGGCCGTACTGCCCATGACAAAAAATCAACAGCTTTGGGAGTGCTCCATGATCAAGTCCTTGCTTACCCGCTTCACACATCCACTGGCGGTCACCGCCATCGCCGCGACGGTCGCCACCAGCGCCCAGGCCGGCACCCTCTCTATCGGCCACACCACATGGGTCGGCTACGGCACGCTCTACCTGGCTCAGGACCTGGGCTACTTCAAGGAAAACGGTTTGACCGTTGAATTACCCGTCGTCGAAGAAGCGTCGATGTACATGGCCGCGCAGGCCTCGGGCGAATTGTCGGGCTCGGCGTCGACCATCGACGAGGTGCTCAAGTACCGCCCGCAATTCTGCTTCAAAGCGGTGGCCGCACTGGACGACAGCCATGGTGGCGACGGTGTACTCGTGGGCAAGGACGTCAAGAGTCTGCAGGAGCTGAAAGGCAAAGCCGTGGCGGTGAACGAAGGTTCGACCTCGCAGTTCTGGTTGTCTTACCTGCTGAAAAAGCACGGCATGACCATGAGCGACATCACCGTGCAGAACATGACGGCTGACGACGCCGCCACCGCGTTCATCGCCGGTCGCGTGCCAGCTGCCGTGACGTGGGAACCGCACCTGTCGATGGTTCGCAGCAAGCAACAAGGCAAGGTGCTGATCGACAGCAGCAGCACGCCGGGGGTGATTGTCGACGTGGTCGCGCTCAACTGCACGGTCATCGAGAAGCAGCCGGAAGACGTCAAGGCGTTGGTGGCCGGTCTGTACAAAGCGGTGCAGTACACCAAGGACCATCCGCAGGAAGCTTACAAAATCATGGCCAAAGGTGTCGGCGGTTACCTCGCCGACCCGAAGGAACTGGCCGCTGCCGCGCAGGGCGTGCGCTTCTACGATCAGGCCATGAGCGAAAAACTCCTTGGCTCGCCGGGCAAGCCGGGCGACAGCGAACCGCTGATCAAACTGGCCAACGAGACCGCCAGTGAATTGCAGGGCAAACCCTACAACGTCAGCAATGACGACCTGATCGACAACCGCTTCGTCAGCCCGCTCTAGGAGGTTTGCATGTTCAAGCGCAATTCATGGCTGAGCCGCTGCATCACGCCCAAGACCGGCCTGCCGGTGTCGGTGATCTGGAGCGCGAGCGGTCTGGCCTGGGTGTTGTTGGTCGGCCTGTGGGCCGGGTTGTCTTACGGCGGCGTGGTGCCGGGCATGTTCCTGCCGACACCGGGCGCGGTGGTCGAGGCCGCCGTGCGCCTGGGCCGCGACGGCACACTCGGCCAGCATGTGTGGGCCAGCGTCGAAGTGGTGATGGTCGGCTTCATCGTGTCGTCGTTGGTGGCGGTGCCGCTGGGGTTGCTGATGGGCAGCTTCCGTATCGTTCAGGCGTTCCTTGAGCCGATGGTCAATTTCATCCGCTACCTGCCGGTCACTTCGTTCGTACCGTTGTTCATTCTGTGGATTGGTATCGGTCTGGAGCAGCGGGTGTCGGTGATCATCTTCGGCGTGTTCTTCCAGCAACTGGTGATGATCGCAGACGTGTCCAAAGGCATTTCCAAGGACCTGATCAACGCGTCTTACACCTTGGGTTCCAACCGCCGCGATGCGGTGCTGCATGTGATCGCTCCGGCGTCATTACCGGGTGTGCTCGACACCTTGCGCGTGACCATGGGCTGGGCCTGGACTTACCTGGTGGTCGCTGAGCTGGTCGCGGCCTCCAGCGGTCTGGGCTACTTGAGCCTTAAAGCCATGCGCGGCTTTCAGGTGGATGTGATTTTCCTGGCAATCGCGATCATCGGCCTGCTGGGCCTGGTCACCGATCAACTGTTCCGTTTTCTCCGTCTGAGGATCGCCGCATGGGCTCAGTAAGCGCCGTCAACCCTCGTTTCGTCACGTCACAGGCCGCCCCGGTGCACGCCGCACCACGGCTGCAAGTGGACAAGGTCAGCCTTCGCTATCAAAAGCCCGGCGGTGGCGTGTTCACCGCGCTGGACAAGGTGTCGTTCGAAGTGCCGGATCAGCAATTCGCCGTACTGGTGGGGCCTTCGGGCTGCGGCAAGTCGAGTCTGTTGTACCTCACCGCCGGATTGAATGAGCCCACGGAAGGCGAGATCTACGTCGGCGGCCAGCAAGTGCAGGGGCCGGGTGCGGATCGCGGCATGGTGTTCCAGAGCTATACGCTGTTCCCGTGGTTGACCGTGCGGCAGAACGTCGAGTTCGGCCTCAAGCGTCGCGGTATGGCGGCCGCCCAGCGCAAGGAGATCGTCGACTACTACGTCAACGAAGTCGGCCTGACCGGGTTTGCCGACAACTACGCCAAGCAGCTGTCCGGCGGCATGATGCAGCGCGTCGCCATTGCTCGGGCGCTGGCCAACGATCCGCAAATCCTGCTGATGGACGAACCCTTCGGCGCGCTCGACAGCCAGACGCGCCTGCAAATGCAGCAGCTGTTGTTGCGGGTCTGGGGCAACAGCAAGAAGACCGTGTTGTTCGTGACCCACGATATCGATGAGGCGATTCTGTTGGGCGACCGGGTCTACGTGATGGGCGCTCGGCCGGGGCGGATCAAACAGATTCTGGACGTGCCGATCGAACGCCCGCGGACGCTGGACATGGTGATGGAGCGCTCGTTTATCGACATGAAGCGCAAGATCTTCGGGCTGCTACATGATGAGCTTGAAGAGGAACATTGACCGTGCGCTATCTATCCCTGTGGGAGCGAGCCTGCTCGCGAAGGCGGCAGTACCTTCAACGTTGATGTTGCCTGGCGCACCGCTTTCGCGAGCAGGCTCGCTCCCACAGGTTTTGCATAGGGCGGAGGTTAGGGCGCCGCTGGCAAGAGGAAACGGGCGATCACTGGCAGGTGATCGGAGATCCGCAAGGTGTCGTCCTGCCTCACCGTCGCCTCGACCCGGTTGATCCGCGGACTGTAGAACAGGTAGTCGACAGTCCGGTCCGGGCCGTTCAAGCCCGGATCATTCGGGTAATGGGTCAACCACCGCGCCCGATCGATGCCGCTGGCTTCGTTGTTGGTCGGGATCATCGGGTATTTGTCCCACAGCATATGCAGCGCGCTGTCGGCGGAGTAGGGCGTGCGTTGCTCGGCAGGCAGGCGTCGAAATTGCCCCAGCGGCAACAGGTTGAAGTCCCCTCCGATCAACCACGGCGTGCCGCGGCTTTCGAACTTGTCGAGGACTTTGACCGTGGCCGTCACCTGAGACTGCAGCGTTTCGTCGGGCGGGATGATGCGGTCCAGATGGGTGTTGAGCACCGCTATCTGACCGCCGTCGCTCAACGGCAGATAGGTGACCAGCAAAGCGTTTTTCGGTTTGAACTGGCGGGTGATGAAGTTAGCCGGCGCAATCGGTAATTGCAGGCGTTCGGCGTGTTCGATCTGGTAGCGGCTGAGGGTGGCCAGCTGCCGGCCGACGCTGCCGAAAATGTGCGGCTCAGGCACGAAGTCGGCTTTCCAGTCGAAGGCGTGAGTGCTGCACGGATACAGGTCCGCGACTCGCTCCTGAAGCAGCTTGAACTGGTCTTGGTAATCGCTGGCCTTGGCGCCTTCATCGAGCTCCTGCAACAGCACGACGTCCGGTTGCTCGTCGCGGATCACCCGCGCCACTTCATCGAGGCTGAAAGCCATGTCTTCAGGCGTGGGTTTTTCGTCATTGCCGGCCGCCAGGTCATTCCAGAACACGTAGCGTTTTCCCGCCAGGTACTGGACGTTCCAGGTCATCACCTTCAGCGCCTGACCGGGCACCAGCGTCGGTGCCTGGGCGTTGCAACTGACCGGCAAGGCTTCCTTGGCTTCGGGGCGCCAGGTCAGGTTGTAGATCAGCAAGGCAATCAGGCCGGTTACGATCAACAGGCCCAGCAGGGTGTAGCGCAGTAGACGGGTCATGGCTCGGCTTATAGCGTTACAAAAGTTGACCCCGAGCATAACCGACAGACGGGCTTAAGCCCACGGGTAGAGCGGTCAGAGCGGCCCGTCAATTTTCTCGGGTACGTCGCCTATCAGCATGAACAAGCGGAACAGCACCACGCTGACGAACAGTTGCAGGAAGCTGTGAGCGCTGTCGATCAGCAGGGAAATCACCGGGTTCTGCGGCTCCGGGTAAACCGCCAGGGTCGCGCCCTTGAGCACCCACAACGGGCCCATTACACAGAGAATGCACACCAGAATGCGCAGGAAGTGGCCGCGGGTCAGGCGCAGGCTTTCCTTCATCGCCGCCAGCGGTGCCATGCCGCGCAGCACCAGCAAATACTCGCCAAACGCGAGGGTCACCATCAGCCAGATGCCCGGCAGGAAATACAGCGACAGGCCGATCAGGATCAGCAGGGTATTGAGCGCCGTCAGCACGGCAAAACGCGGCCATAAGTAGGCGGACCTCGACAGCAGGTCACGGTTGCGCGGCGATTCGCCACGACTGCGGGCATCGAGAAACAGGATCAGCGCGGCGGTGTACAGCGGATAAACCAGCAAGCCGACTATCACGCTGATACCGGGAAAGCTGTCCGGCTCGGTGGAGTGATCGACCACTTGTTGCAGCAGCGCCTCGAGGATCACCAGCGGCAGGCACAGCCGCACGATCTGGCCCAGATTGCGCTTGAAGAAATACAGAGAGTCACGCAGTACATCGAACGAATTCATCAGTCGGTATCGCAGGTTGAAAGCAGTGGCCCACTTTAACCGATGAAGCGCTTTGGGGCGCAAACGTAAACGTTCGGTAAAGATCATTGAAACATCCTGCATCAACCTCCATTACGGGGTTGTACCTTGTCCACACTGGATAGGGCAGATATTCCCGGCAATCTACGAGGTCGCCATGAACAGCGAAGAACAAACCCTGATCGATGGACTGTTTTCCCGGCTGCAACAGGCCGAAACGGACTCAGCCCCGCGCGACGCCCAGGCCGAGGCGCGGATCAAGGAACACCTGACTCGCCAGCCCGCGGCAGGCTATTTCATGACCCAGGCGATTCTGGTGCAAGAGGCCGCCCTCAAAAGCCTCGACGAACAAAACAAACAGCTCGCCCAGCAAGTCCAGCAATTGCAGGCCGAACTGCAATCGGCCAAGGCTCAGCCAGCTGCTCCGGCGCCGAGCAGCGGTGGCTTCCTGTCGAGCATTTTCGGTGGCGGTTCCCGTGATCCGCAGCCAGCGTCCACCCAAAGCCCACCCGCCTCGAGTGGTGGCGGCTGGCGTGAACCGGGGCGGCCGTCGTTCAATTCGCAGTCGCCACAACAGAACTTCGGTGCGGCGCCGCCTCAGCAGAACTACGCCCCGCAACAGCCTGTCGGCAGCGGTTTCCTCGGTGGTGCGCTGAAAACCGCCGCCGGTGTGGCCGGTGGCGTGATGCTGGCGCAAGGCATCAGCAGCCTGTTCCATAACAATCAGCAGCCGGAAGTGGTTGAAGTGATCAAGGAAGAACCGGCTCAGGTCAACGACCAGAGCGGTGACAACGGCTCGGGCGATGATCAGCGTGTGGCTGACAACTCCAGTGATCAGGGCGGCTTTACCGACGCCGATTACAGCGATGACAGCTCATCGTTCTTCGGCGGCGACGACGACGATTCCTTCGTCTGATACGCCATTCGTCCGGAGCGCTATGGCGCTCCGGGCCGATTATTCGCGGAACAATCCTTCAGGCTGGCATACTGGGCAACTTTTCGGGCCTGGTGCCTGATCCTGCCTGCGCTGCGGCGCGCCAACGAGGATGACCGGTGAAAAAATCGCAGTGTTCGCCGATGTCCAGAACCTCTATTACACCGTGCGTCAGGCCTATGGTTGCCATTTCAACTATGCGGCGCTGTGGGCTGATATCAGCAAACAGGGCGAGATCGTCGAGGCCTATGCCTACGCCATCGATCGTGGCGACAGCAAACAACAGCAATTCCAGCAGATCCTGCGCAACCTCGGCTTCGTCGTGAAGCTCAAGCCCTACATCCAGCGCAGCGATGGTTCGGCCAAAGGCGACTGGGACGTGGGCATCACCCTCGACATCATGGACGCCGCCGATCATGTCGACGAAGTGGTGCTGGCCTCCGGTGACGGTGATTTCGATATGCTGCTGGAGCGCATCATCACCAAGCACGGGGTGCAAGCCGTGGCCTACGGCGTGCCGGGCCTGACGGCCAACTCGCTGATCCGCGCCGCCAGCCGCTACGTGCCGATCGAAGGCGCGTTGCTGCTCAAGAATTGATTTTTACGGAGTTGAAACAGGTTTGGAACGCATAGCAGTCATCGACTTTGAAACCACCGGGATCTCCCCGAGCAGCAGCTGCCGGGCCACGGAAATTGCCGTGGTGATCCTTGAACAGGGGCGCATCGTCGAGCGTTACCAAAGCCTGATGAATGCCGGCGTGCGCGTGCCGGCCTTCATCGAACAACTCACCGGCATCAGCAACGCCATGCTGCGCACCGCGCCATCGGCGGAGCAGGTGATGAACGAAGTCAACGAATTCGTCGGCATCACCCCGCTGCTGGCGCACAACGCCGCGTTCGACCAGAAGTTCTGGGACTTTGAGCTGGGGCGTATCAAACGCACACGCTTGCAGAACTTTGCCTGCTCGCTGCTGCTGGCTCGTCGGTTGATGCCGGCGGCGCCGAATCACAAGCTTGGCACGCTCACCACGTTCGCCAACCTGCCCCACACCGGCAAGGCTCACCGGGCCATGGCCGATGCCGAGATGGCGGCCAACCTGACGGCGCATTTGGCCCAGGAGTTGCGGCAGAAGCACGGGTTGCGCGAGCTGTCCCATGATCTGTTGGTGAGCTTGCAGAAAGTGCCGGCGGCGAAAGTAGGCGAACATCTCAAACGCTATCGTGGGTTCTAGCCGCAACGCCATTCCCCTGTGGGAGCGAGCCTGCTCGCGATAGCGGTTCATCTTCAACAGTGATGTTGACTGACACTCCGCCATCGCGAGCAGGCTCGCTCCCACAGGGTCGGTGTCTGATGTTTTTCTTGTGTTTAATCACGCCTCAAATTCGACGATCGATCCTACCGAACTTTAGGGATTGTCCGTCTTGCCCCTCATCTGGGGCATCGATAACCTTTTGTCTGTCGCTGCCAATGCAGCGACCGGGACTGCAAGCCCGAATCGTTGGAGGCATATTTGGTTCGGAGATTCGCCCATGGTCAAAGCTACCCTCAATATCCCTGATAGCAGTGCTGACTCAGATCAGTCCGAAATAGTGCAACCAGCTTCGAGAGAAGCTCACTTCGTCCCCCAAACATTCATCCGTCATCACATCCAGCTAAAAGCACTGTTACTGCATGCCGAGGCGTGGTTTTGCGCCCGAGATATCGGCCGGTTAATGGGCGTGGATATAAACGGCCGGTACGCGCTCAAGCTTGATGCGGACCAGCGTCGGATGGTGTGTTTGTCCGGAAGCGACGCCCCCCAGGAAACATTGATGCTGAGCGAATCCGGCGTGTACGCGATGCTGGTCTATCACTACTGCCCGGAGAACCGGCATTTGCGACGTTGGCTCACCCATCACGTGGTGCCGATGCTGCGGGACGGTGGCGGGGTTGCTTCGAATCAAACGCCAAGTTTGCGCTTGATGGAGTGGGCGGGGGGAACGTTAAGCCTGCTGCATTGGCGGACAGAGCCTTGGGTTCGTTTGAAAGATATGCCGTGTTTGTTGGGCGTGGGATACAGCGGTGTTCGCGGAATCTGATCACACCGTAAATCCCCTGTGGGAGCGAGCCTGCTCGCGAAAGCGATTTACCATTCAACATTGCTGTCGACTGACACTCCGCTTTCGCGAGCAGGCTCGCTCCCACAGGGGCTGCGCCGTTTCAGATTCTGCCATTGCCTTCCAACTGCCCCAACGGCACGCGCTTCTCTATCGCGCTCGACAGCACAATCGACGTCTTGCTGAACCCGAACTTGGCGATCCGGTTGATCAACTCTTCCAGCTCCGGCATCGAACCCACCGCCGCTTGCATGATCACGCACGGATCACCCGTCACCCGGTGGCATTCGGTCAGTTGCGGGATTTTGATCAGGTCGTCGTAGGCCTTCTGGTTGCCGTGCTGGTTCAGCCGCAGTTCGATCACGCACTGGATCGGCAGGCCAAGCTTGGCCATGTCGACTTTCGCCTGGTAACCCGTGATGACCCCGCAGGCTTCCAGTTTGGCGACACGCTCGGCCACGGCCGGAGCGGACAGGTTGACCTTGCGCGCCAGGTCGGCGTAGGACGCACGACCGTTTTCCAACAGGGCGCTAAGGAGCATGCGGTCGTATTTGTCCATCGTCGGACTCCTGAAAAATGACTGACTTTCGAAAACACGGTTTATAGCGATGATCTCCGTGTTTTGAAAAGTGTACTGGCGCTATAAACAGGTTTTGTAACTTATTTTACGCCGCTGGCCTTTCTAGAATAGCTGTTCACTTGTCTTGCCTACGAGCTGCCCCATGCCCGGCTTACGTCGTTTTCCCCTACCGTTGATCGCTGCCTTTTTCGCGTTGTACGTGATTTGGGGCTCGACTTACCTGGTGATTCGCATCGGCGTGGCGTACTGGCCGCCGCTGCTGCTCGCCGGTATCCGCTTCGTGATCGCCGGGACGTTGATGTACGCGTTCCTGCGTTGGCGCGGGGCGCCGGCACCGACCTGGGCGCAGTGGAAAGCCGCCGGGATCATCGGGATTTTGCTGCTGGCGTGCGGTAACGGCGGGGTGAGCGTGGCCGAACACATGGGCGTCGCCTCGGGTGTGGCTGCATTGGCGGTGGCGACGGTGCCGCTGTTTACCTTGCTCTGCGGATATTTCTGGGGCGCGCGTAATACCCGTCTCGAATGGGCCGGGATTGCGCTCGGGCTGATCGGCATTGCCATGCTCAACCTCGGTTCGAACCTGCAATCGAGCCCGTTGGGTGCCGCGTTGCTGATATTCGCGGCAGCTTCCTGGGCCTTCGGTTCGGTGTGGAGCAAACACTTGCCGCTGCCCCAAGGCGCGATGGCGAGTGCCGTGGAAATGTTGGTGGGCGGTGTAGCGCTGCTGATCGGCAGTGCGCTGAGTGGTGAGCATCTGGAAGCCATGCCGCCGATCGAAGGCTGGGCGGCCTTGGCCTACCTGACCTTTTTCGGTTCGATCATCGCTTTCAACGCTTATATGTATCTGTTGAAAAACGTGCGGCCGGCGGCGGCCACCAGTTATGCCTACGTCAACCCGGCGGTGGCGGTGTTGCTGGGGATTGTGTTTGTCGGCGAGACCATCGGGATCGAAGAAGCGCTGGCCATGTTGGTGATCATCAGCGCCGTGGTGTTGATCGGTTTGCCGCAGTGGCGCCGGGCGCCGGAACGACCTGCTGCCGTGGTGCAGACAGAATCCCGTGTGAATTAGGGTAAACTGCGCGCCATTGCATCTTGTTTTGCACACTTGTTTTGAAAAACCCGCGCTGAATTTTCCTACGGTAATCCCATGACTTTCGCCTCCCTTGGCCTGATCGAACCCTTGCTGCGCTCTCTCGAGACGCTCGGCTACCAGACCCCGACGCCGGTTCAGGCGCAAGCCATTCCGGCGGTGCTGGCCGGTCGCGACCTGATGGCCGCCGCCCAGACCGGGACTGGCAAGACCGCCGGCTTCGCGCTGCCGCTCCTGCAATTGCTGGCCATGGAAGGGCCGAAAGTGGCGTCTAACTCGGTGCGCGCACTGATCCTGGTGCCGACCCGCGAATTGGCCGAACAGGTTCACGAAGCCGTGCGTCAGTACGCCGAGAATCTGCCGTTGAGCACTTACGCGGTGTATGGCGGCGTCAGCATCAACCCGCAAATGATGAAGCTGCGCAAGGGTGTAGACGTGCTGGTGGCGACGCCGGGTCGTTTGCTCGACCTGTATCGCCAGAAGGCTCTCAAGTTCAATCAGCTGCAAACCCTGATTCTGGACGAAGCCGATCGCATGCTCGATCTGGGTTTCTCCGAGGAACTGGGGAATATCTACCGCGTGCTGCCCAAGCAACGTCAGACGCTGCTGTTCTCCGCGACCTTCTCCGACGCGATCCGCTTGCTGGCCGGACAAATGCTCAACGATCCGCTGAGCATCGAAGTCAGCCCGCGCAACGTCGCTGCCAGCACCGTCAAGCAATGGGTGGTGGTGGTGGACAAGAAGCGCAAGCCTGAATTGTTCGTTCACTTGATGCGCAAGGGCAAGTGGAAGCAGGTGCTGGTGTTCGCCAAGACCCGCAATGGTGTGGACGCGCTGGTGGAAAAACTCCAGGGCCTGGGCATCAATGCCGACGGCATCCACGGCGACAAACCTCAAGCAACCCGTCAGCGTGCACTGGACCGTTTCAAGGCCAGTGAAGTGCAGATTCTTGTGGCCACTGACGTTGCGGCCCGTGGTCTGGATATCGAAGATTTGCCATTGGTGGTCAACTTCGACCTGCCGATCGTGGCTGAGGACTACATCCACCGGATCGGCCGTACCGGTCGCGCGGGTGCAACCGGGCAGGCGATTTCGCTGGTCTGCGCTGATGAAGTGAATCTGCTGTCGGCCATCGAGACGCTGACCCGTCAGACATTGCCTCGCCAGATGGAACATGACTTCGAGCCTGAGCACCGGGTGCCGGATACCGATGCCAGCGGTCAGGTCGTCAAGAAGCCGAAAAAACCGAAGAAGCCGAAGACCTCCAGTGGCGGTAAACGCAATCTGGGTAAGTGGGTTGAGAGCGGTGATGCGTCGGCGCCGGAGCCTTCGATCAAACCTGTGCGCAAGGTGCCGGTGTTTAACACAGGACCGCGCAAGAAGAAGCCTTGAATACACGCGGCGTCTGTTAGGCCGCCTTCGCGAGCAGGCTCGCTCCCACAGGGGATTTGTGGACGACACAGATCCAGTGTGGGAGCGAGCCTGCTCGCGAAGGGTTCAACTCGGTTTCAAGCCTTGTGCTTCAACCACTTCACCATCCCCAACCCTGCCGCTCGCCCACTGGCGAAACACGCGGTCAGCAGATAGCCCCCCGTCGGCGCTTCCCAATCCAGCATTTCCCCCGCGCAGAACACGCCGGGCAGTTGCTTGAGCATCAAACGTTCATCCATAGACTCGAACATCACACCACCGGCGCTACTGATGGCCTCGTCCAGTGGGCGGGTTTTCACCAGTGTCAGTGGAAGCGCCTTGATCGCTTTGGCCAGCAGCGCCGGATCAGCGAAGCTTTCGGCCGGCGTCAGTTCGCGCAGCAGAGCCGCTTTCACACCATCGATCCCGAGCTGACTGTGCAGGTGCTTCGACATTGAGCGTGAACCGCGTGGTTTTCTCAGCGCAGCCTGAACCTTATCCACAGGCTTGCCCGGCAACAGGTCCAGGTGAATGGTTGCCGAGGCGTGCTGATTGATGGCTTCGCGGATCGGTGCCGACAAGGCGTAGATCAAACTGCCTTCAATCCCGGTCGCCGTGATCACACATTCTCCGAGCCGTGGCACGTCGTCATTGAGGCCAATGGCGATGTTTTTCAGCGGGGCGCCGGCGAATTTGCTGACCATCAACTCGCTCCAGGCCTGCACCTCGAAGCCGCAATTACTCGGTTGCAGCGGCGCGAGTCCTACGCTGTGTTGTTCCAGTGGCAGCATCCAGGCGCCGTCCGAGCCGAGCCGCGACCAGCTGCCGCCGCCGAGGGCCAGCAAGGTTGCGTCAGGTTGGACGGTTTTTTCGCCTTCGGGGCTGTCGATGCGCAATCCTCCGCTGTTAGCCCAGCCGAGCCAGCGGTGACGGGTGTGGATAACAACGCCGCTGTCACGCAGACGTTTGAGCCATGCACGCAACAGGGGGGCGGCTTTCATGTCTGTAGGAAAGACTCGGCCGGAACTGCCGACAAAGGTTTCGATGCCCAGGTCATGAATCCATTGGCACAGCGCATCGGCGCCGAAGCCACGCAGCAGCGGCGCAATCTGCGGCGCGCGTTCGGCGTAGCGCGAGAGAAATGCCGGGTAGGCTTCGGAATGGGTGATGTTCATGCCACCCACGCCGGCCAGCAGGAATTTTCGCCCCACCGAAGGCATGCCGTCGTACAGATCAACCTTGATCCCGGCCTGGCTCAGCACTTCAGCCGCCATCAAGCCGGCGGGGCCGCCGCCGATGATGGCAACGTGAGAAGAGGAGGAGGGCGAGGGTTGGGTCATGGGATGCGCTGCGGGATGGCGGAATGAAGCCGGGCATTCTATCAGCACAGATCAATGTGGGAGCGAGCCTGCTCGCGAAAGCGGTGGGTCAGTCGACACCAATGGTGAATGTTAAATCGCCTTCGCGAGCAGGCTCGCTCCCACAGGGGTCGTGTGTGGATTCGAAAGCTGGTTAAAAAACAACCACCTCTCTGTACCCTATATGCGGTCTGGTCTGTAGGACCTTTCACTCAGGTTATCCACAGGCAGTTCCACAGGCATTGTGGGTAAAGACCCACACCTCAATGACAACCTGATGACTGCCAGACTCGTTGCGCACTGTGATGCAGGATTCCATGACGGCGCGCCAACGCCTTGCGGTCCTTGCTGTAGCCGCCGCCGATCACCCCGACCACCGGGATATCCCGGCCCAGGCAATGGCGCATGACACTTTCATCGCGAGCGGCGACGCCTTCGTCTGTCAGCTTCAGGTAGCCGAGCGCGTCATCTTTATGCACATCGACGCCGGCGTCGTACAACACCAGGTCAGGTTGGTAGAGCGGCAGTAAATAATTGAGCGCATCGTCCACCACCTTCAGGTAATCGGCATCGCCCATGCCCTTGGGCAGTGGAATGTCCCAGTCGCTTTCGGCTTTGCGTGCAGGAAAGTTCTTCTCGCAGTGCAGGGAAACGGTCACCGCTTCCGGGGTGTTGTGCAGGATCCGTGCAGTCCCGTCGCCCTGATGCACATCGCAGTCGAAGATCAGCACCCGATTCACACGGCCGCTTTCCAGCAAGAAATGGCTGATCACCGCCAGGTCATTGAAGATGCAGAACCCGGCAGGATGGTCGTAATGCGCGTGGTGGGTGCCGCCGGCCAAGTGACAGGCCAAACCATGTTCCAGCGCCTGCTCGGCCGCCAGCAGCGAGCCGCCAACCGCACGCACCGTGCGCCGGGCCAGGGCTTCGCTCCACGGCAGGCCGAGGCGCCGCTGGTCTTCGCGGGACAACTCGCCGCCCATGTAGCGTTCGATATACGCAGGGTCATGAGCGAGCGCGAGAATCTCTGGCGGGCAGAGCTCGGGGCGCAACAGGTCAGCGTCCCGGGTCAGTCCGCTGTCCACCAGGTGATCGCGCAGCAGGCGAAACTTGTCCATGGGGAAGCGGTGATCCGCCGGGAACTCGGGACTGTAGTCTTCGTGGTAGATCAGGGGCAGGGGCATGGCTGATTTATACAGGACGGTAGGTAGGAATGAGTGAAGGATCCTACCAGCGATGTAGACTTGCGGCATGGGAACGGGGGAGCACGATGGAACCGATACTGGAACTCGAGAGCGCGCGACTGCTGTTGCGGCAGTGGCGCGATGAGGATTTGCCGGAGTTTGCGGCGATGTGCGCCGATCCACAGGTCATGCGATATTTTCCGGCGCCTTTGAGTCGTCTGGAAAGTGCCTCGCTGATCGGACGGATTCGTGGCCATTTTGTCGAACATGGCTTCGGTCTCTGGGCGCTGGAGCGCAAGGACACCGGGGCATTTATCGGTTTTACCGGGCTCGCAGAGGTCGGCTTCGACGCGCGCTTTACCCCGGCCACCGAAATCGGCTGGCGCTTGGCCCGCGAACACTGGGGCCTTGGCTACGCCAGTGAAGCGGCGTGGACCGCTCTGCGCTGCGGGTTTGACCGGTTGGCGCTGAAAGAAGTGGTGTCCTTCACCACCGAAACCAACATGCCATCGCAGAAAGTCATGCAGGCCATCGGCATGCACCATGATTCAGCCGATGATTTCGACCACCCGATGCTCGCGGCCGATCATCCCCTGCGTCACCATGCGCTGTACCGCATCACCCGTGAACAATGGCTGCAAACCTTGCATGGATAAGCGGTCACGGACGTTTACAATGGCTCCCACGGGCCCTGGCCAGAAATTGAATCGACCGTCGCAGCCAAGACTGCGCGGCATGCGTTGTGTGAGGAGAGTCTGAATGAGCCAAGTGTTGGATGATCTGGTTGACCTGCTGACCCTGGAACCGATTGAAGAAAACCTGTTCCGTGGCCGCAGCCAGGACCTGGGTTTTCGTCAGCTGTTCGGTGGTCAGGTGATCGGTCAGTCCCTGTCGGCGGCCAGTCAGACGGTCGAAGAAGCGCGCCATGTGCATTCGATGCACGGCTATTTCCTGCGTCCGGGCGATTCCGCGTTGCCTGTGGTTTATCAGGTTGATCGGGTACGCGACGGCGGCAGTTTCAGCACCCGTCGGGTGACGGCGATCCAGAAGGGCAACCCGATTTTCACCTGCAGTGCGTCGTTCCAGTACGACGAAAAAGGCTTCGAGCACCAGGCCGAGATGCCGACCGTGGTTGGCCCGGAGAACCTGCCGTCGGAGCTGGAACTCACTCAGCAGCGCGCGCACCTGATCCCCGAGCACATGCGCGAAAAATTTCTGTGCCCGAAACCGATCGAGTTCCGACCGATCACCGAGAAAGATCCCTACAACCCGCAGCCGTCCGATCCGATCAAATACGTCTGGTTTCGCGCCGACGGAGCGTTGGCCGATTCTCCGGCACTGCATAAATACTTGCTGGCCTACGCCTCGGACTTCGGTCTGCTGACCACCTCGATGCAGCCCCATGGCAAATCGGTTTGGCAGAAAGACATGCAGGTCGCCAGCCTCGATCACGCGCTGTGGTTCCATCAGGATCTACGTGCCGATGACTGGTTGCTGTACGCGATGGACAGCCCGTGGGCCGGCAACTCGCGCGGTTTCTCCCGTGGCAGCGTGTTCAACCGCGCCGGGCAACTGGTGGCGTCGGTCACTCAGGAAGGCCTGATTCGCCACCGCAAGGATTGGGCATGAGCCTGGCCGAGGTGCGGCACTGGGTGTTCGACATGGACGGCACCCTGACGGTGGCCGTGCATGACTTCGCGGCGATCCGCGTGGCGTTGGCGATTCCTGCCGAAGACGACATCCTGACCCACCTCGCCGCGCTGCCGGCCGATGAGGCTGCAGCCAAACATGCGTGGTTGCTGGAACACGAACGGGACCTGGCGCTCGGTTCGAAAGCGGCTCCGGGTGCGGTAGAACTGGTGCGCGAGCTGGCCGGGCGCGGTTATCGCTTGGGCATTCTCACGCGCAATGCGCGCGAACTGGCACATGTCACGCTAGAGGCGATCGGCTTGGCCGACTGCTTTGCGGTGGAGGATGTACTGGGCCGTGATGAAGCACCGCCAAAACCGCATCCCGGTGGTTTGCTGAAGTTGGCCCAGGCCTGGAATGTCCCGGCCAGTGAGATGGTGATGGTGGGTGATTACCGCTTTGATCTGGATTGCGGTCGGGCGGCAGGGGCGCGAACGGTGTTGGTGAACCTGCCGGATAATCCCTGGCCGGAATTGACGGATTGGCATGCCGCCGATTGCGTAGCGTTGCGGGAAATGTTGTCGGCTTGAGGGCCCCTTCGCGAGCAGGCTCGCTCCCACATTGGAATGCGGTCATAAGTGGGAGCGAGCCTGCTCGCGATGGCGTCAGATCAGCCACCACAAAAACTCACTGACCGAACAACGCCTTCTGCCCCTGCGGCGAGTTAAACATCCCATCCCCGTCATGCCCGACCCCGGGCACTTCAATCAGTTGCTGATTCAAACCCTGAGGATGCAGCCGCTTCAGATAAGCAAAATAATTGCGCCCGCGAGCCAATCGATTGGCTCCCTGAGCTTGGGCCTCACAGCTTTTATCCAGCGCCGGCTGCTTCGGGTCGCTGTCCTGCTGCCCGAGTAGATAAACGACATCGCGTTTGACGTAGTTTTCCTCCAGCTGCTTGGCGGTTAGCCCTTGGGCATAGGCGGGTAAATCCGCCAGCCCATATTTCCAGCGATTGAAATTCGGGCAACCGGCGTGTTTGAACGCCACCGGCCGTCGTTCATCGAAGTACGCATAAGACGACGGGTTGGCAATGACGTAACGCACCTGTATGTCGGCCGCCTTGAGCGCTGGCTGATCGTGGCCCAGCAACGCATATCGCTGCACCACCTGAGCGCCGCCGGAGTGACCGGCGATGACAATTTGCTTCACGTCCGGAAACTGTTTCCGGTCGCCGATTCGGGCGATGATTTCGTCGAGCGCCGCGTAGGAGCTCAGGGAAAACGGCGCGGTGGATAAACCGCCCGCCATCCAGTCATTGCCCTGCCAGCGCAATACGCTGTCAGCCACGGGATGGGCCGCGACGTCGGTTTCATTGAGAAATTGCGGGGCGAGCACCAAGGTGCTCGCGGTTTGCCCGGCCTGTTCGGCCGCGTGCACGGCGCTCTGGCGATAGGTATCGGCATTGCGCAATCGACCATGGATGATGATCAGCACACGTTCGATTTTCGTCGGCGCCGGGCCGATGCCCACCGAGATTTCACCGGCAGTCAGCAGCAGGCGTCCGGAGCTGACCTCTTTGACCGCATGCTCGGCAGCCTGGGCGCTTGCGCAGGTGATCAGTAGAGCTAACAGCCACTTATTCATTTATAGGTTTTTCGCTGCAAAGGTATCGCACTGGCCGACCTGGCCTTGCGCGAATCCGGTTTTGAACCAGCGCACCCTTTGCGCCGACGTACCATGAGTAAATGAATCCGGGACCACGCGCCCCTGACCTTGTTGCTGCAAACGGTCATCGCCGATGGCATTGGCGGCGTTCAAGGCTTCTTCGATGTCACCGGGTTCCAGCCAGTTCAGCCGTTTCTGCGCATTATTGGCCCAGACTCCGGCCAGGCAATCGGCCTGCAGTTCCTGGCGTACCAGCAAACCACCGTCGCCTTCCATCTGCCGACCCTGTTGGCGGGCGGTCTGAATCTTCGCTGAAACACCGAGCAAGGTCTGCACATGGTGTCCGATTTCGTGAGCGATCACGTAGGCCTGAGCGAAGTCGCCAGCGGCGGAAAAGCGTTGGGACATTTCCTGGAAGAAACTCATGTCCAGGTAGACCTTCTGGTCCGCCGGGCAATAGAACGGACCGGTCGCCGAACTGGCCAGACCGCAGGCCGAGTTGACGCGGCCGCTGAACAGCACCAGGGTCGGGTCCTTATATTGACGACCGGCCTGCTGGAAAATCTGACCCCAGGTGTCTTCGGTATCGCCGAGGATCGAGCGCACGAACTCGGCTCCTTCATCAGTGGCCGGTGGCGCCTTGCGGGTTTGAGTCGGGGCCGGTGCCGATTGCTCGCTCATCTGCCCGGTCAGTTGCCCGAGGATTTGCATCGGGTCCTGGCCGGTGATCCAGCCGATCCCGACGATCAAGATAATCGCCGTCAGGCTCAGGCCCTTGGCGCCACCAAAACGCATCCCGCCACCACCGCCGCCGACATCATCTCCACGGGCATCGACGACGTTGTCGCTGCGTCGGCCTTTTCTCCATAGCATGTGGGAACCCTCTGATTGTCCGTGGGATGAGTGTTGCTGCTGAGTGGGAGCGGCGCCAGTCCGGTCGTCCATCTTTTGTCGCGCACAGCAGCCTTCCCGGCAACCTGTGGTGGGTGGCCGGAAGTCTTCCAGACTCGTATTGAACACGGACAACCCATCTAATTCCTTCAGGCGATGGGTTTTTATCGAGCAGGCGACCGCCTGCTTCGTTCTCGGACAGTGGGTTCCAGATTTCGCATTCGGTCGGTTGTCTTCTAGAATCGGATAAATTTTGTGTGGAACCTCCCATGGCCGGCAGTCAGATCGAACGTGTTTTCAGCGTGCTTGAAAGCCTCACCAGCGACCCTCGCGGCTTGCCGATGCAGACGCTGGCTGAGCAACTGGATATTCCTAAAAGCGCGACTCACCGGTTGCTCGCCGAGCTGATTCGGCTGGGTTACGTGCGACAGAATCCGGAGAACCTGCGGTATCACCTGTCGACCAAACTGGTGGCCATGGGTTTCCGTTACCTCTCGGGCAGCGGCGCCGATATTGTGCAGCCGGTGCTTGATCGCCTCGCCCAGGAAACCGGCGAGCTGGTGCGTCTTGGGGTGATTGAAGGTGAGCGGCAGATCTGGATCGCCAAATCCCAGGGCGCCCGTTCCGGCCTGCGCTACGACCCGGACATGGGCCGCGATGCGCCTTTGTTTTACACCGCGTCGGGGCATGCGTGGCTGGCATGTATGAGCGATGCAGAAGCCTTGTCGCTGGTGGAGCGCCAGGGTGGCGAGCGGCCGAAGGACCTTGGGCCGAATGCTCCGCGTTCCAACATCGAATTGCTGGAACGCCTGCGTATGGCGCGGGAGCAGGGTTATGCCTGGGTCGAGGAGAGTTCGGCGGTGGGCACCTCGGCGATTGCTGCGGTGGTGCGACATCCGAGTGATGGTCGAGTCATCGGTGTGCTGAGCATCGCCGGGCCCAGTGCGCGGATGCCGGGGGCGCGACTGCATGAGTTGGCGCCGTTGTTGTTGAAGTTTACCGAGGAGCTGTCGGCGGCCAGTCTGGCGTCGGAGCTGTTCAACTGATCGCTTCCCCTACAGAAGCCGTGCGCTGTTCGCACACTTTTTCGGTTTACTTGTGTAGGAATCTGGAACAAGGTTCTAAATTATTCGGGTTCGTCTTTCCTGTAAGGGATGCTTTTAAATAGTTGATGCAAAACACAAGGGATACCGAATGACCGTCAGCACTCCGCTCTCCGGCGTAAACCAACCCTTCAAAGGGATTCTGCTGATCGTCGTTGCGACTTTCCTGTTTTCCAGTCACGACGCCTTTTCGAAATACCTCTCGGGCTTCTACCCGATCGTCATGGTGGTGTGGGCCCGTTATCTGGTTCACACCTTACTGATGGCCGGGATTTTCCTGCCGCAATCCGGGCTGGGTGTCCTACGAACCAAACGGCCGTTACTTCAGCTGTTGCGGGCGTTGTGCCTGCTGGGCACCAGTCTGTTTTTCACCACCGGCTTGCAGTACATCCCTTTGGCCGAAGCCACGGCGGTCAACTTTCTTGCGCCGGTTCTGGTGACCGCGCTGTCGGTGCCACTGCTGCGCGAGCACGTCACGCGTGGCCAGTGGATTGCGGTGATTTGCGGCTTCATCGGCGTGTTGATCATCGTCCATCCCGGTGGAGAACTCTTTACCCCGGCGGTGTTGCTGCCGCTCTGCTCGGCGCTGTTTTTCTGCTTCTATCAGTTGCTCACCCGCAAGCTCAGCAACATCGATAGTCCGACCACCAGCAACTTCTTCGCCGGGCTGTGCAACACCCTGGTGATGAGCGCGCTGGTCCCTTTCTTCTGGCAAGTCCCCAGCCTGGGCCATGGATTCATGATGGTGGCGCTGGGCGCCTGCGGGATGACGGCTCACCTGTTTCTGACGCAAGCCTTCCGCCACGCGGCCCCGGCGTTGTTGGCGCCGTTTGGTTATTGCCAGATTGTCTTTGCCGGTTTGCTGGGCTGGTTGCTGTTTTCTCACACGCCGACCCTGACCACGGTGGTCGGAATCGCGGTGATTTGTTGCAGCGGGTTGGCAGCAGCCTGGCAGCAGAGTCGTCGGTGAGAGAAGCAGGGCAGGCCTGGAATCAGGCCTGCCGGGGGAGGGGTTTTACGGGGTGACGGTCGGAATCTTGCGCGGTGCCATGAAGTACATCCAGATCAGCGCGATGAAGTACATCGCCGGAATCATGGTGAACAGCACGGTGTAGTTGTTGTTGGTGATCGTCAGAATGTGGCCGACCAACTGGGTCATGAACATCCCGCCGATGGCCGCGCACATGCCACCGAAGCCGAACACCGTACTCATCATGTGTTTAGGCGTGTAGTCCATCACCAGGCTCCAGATGTTCGCGGTCCAGGCCTGGTGCGCACCGATGGCCAGGGAGATGGCGAACACGGCGACCCACAGACTGCTCGAACCCGCCGCCATAATCACGCCGACGATGCAGCAGGCGAACAGGAACATGGACATCAGCCGCGCCTTGATCGGGTTGACGCCGCGGCCGATCAGGAACGAGGACAGGATCCCGCCGCCGACGCTGCCGAAATCGGCAGTGAGGTAGATGATGATCAGCGGGATACCCATCTGGGTCACGTTGATCCCCAGGTTGTATTGCTGATTGAGGAACGGCGGCAGCCAGTAGAGGTAGAACCAGAACACCGGCGCGGTGATCGCGTAAGCCAGGGCGAAGGCCCAGGTGCCACGCATGCGCAGGATTTTCGAGAACGGTACGCGGGATTGTTCCGGTTCGACTTCCTTCTGGATGTAGTCCAGTTCCGATTGTTTAACGCTCGGGTGATCTTCCGGGTTGAAGTACTTCAAGCCCCAGAACAGCAACCAGATCCCGCCCAGTGCCGACATGCACAGGAACGCGGCCTGCCAGCCCCACACGTGCAGGATCAGCGGCAACAACATGGGGGTGAACATCGCACCGACGTTGGTCCCGGCGTTGAAGATGCCGGTGGCCACGGCGCGTTCGCCGGCCGGGAACCACAACCGGGTGGTCTTCACGCACGCCGGGTAGTTGGCGGCTTCCGTCAGACCCAGAATGAATCGGCAGACCATGAAGCCAACGGCCGAAGTGGCCAGGCCATGGGCACCGGTCGCCAGGCTCCAGAGCAGCACGGCGAAGAAGAACACGCGCTTGACGCCGACCCGATCGATCAACCGGCCTTGCAGCACGAAACCGATGGCGTAGCCGACCTGGAACCAGAAGTTGATGTTGGCGTAGTCCATCGCCGTCCAGCTCATTTCCTTGGCGAGAATAGGCTGCATGACGCCCAGTGCGGCGCGGTCAATGTAGTTCAGGGTGGTGGCGAAGAACACCAGCGCCAGCATGCCCCAACGGGTTTTGCCGACCGCCATCGCGCCACGGATCTTGTCGCCGATGCCGCCAGTGGCAGGAGTCATGGAGGAACGCTCCACGGAAGAGCTTTGAGAAGGAGTCATGTAGGCCACCGATTATTTTTATGTGGTGTTCTGGGTCTTTGGTAACCGGGTCCTGTTGTTTACGGCCGGACCCAATGTGGCGTTGATGTTGCGCAGTGGACGAAAAATCGTCAATTCACCGAGGGCCATTGTGTTCGATAATCGAACACAAAACTAACCGGGTAGTACACTTTGAATTGCTGTGCAGATTCCCCCGGCCAATAATTCGCTCACAGATAAACGCGATCCCTGATCCGTAAAAGCGAAAGCGTGCGATGTCGATAACAAGATTGTCTCCACCACCGGGAGTCGAAATATGCAGCGTTCCATTGCCACCGTGTCCTTGAGCGGTACCCTGCCGGAAAAACTTGAAGCCATCGCCGCTGCCGGTTTCGACGGGGTGGAGATTTTCGAGAATGACCTTCTCTACTACGACGGCAGTCCGCGGGAAATTAAACAGATGTGCGCCGATCTCGGGATCGCGATCACGCTGTTTCAACCCTTCCGGGATTTCGAGGGCTGCCGCCGCGACCGCCTGCCGCGCAACCTGGAGCGGGCCGAGCGCAAGTTCGACCTGATGCAGGAATTGGGCACTGACCTGGTGCTGGTGTGCAGCAACGCCTCGGCCGACGCCCTCGGTGATGAACAGATTTTAGTCGACGACTTGCGCCTGCTGGCCGAACACGCCGGTGCTCGTGGTTTGCGGATCGGCTATGAAGCGCTGGCCTGGGGCCGCCATGTGAACACCTATCAACAGGTGTGGAACATCGTCCGTCAGGCCAATCACCCAAACCTCGGCGTATTGCTGGACAGCTTCCATACGCTGTCACTCAAGGGCGATCCGAGCGCGATTGCCGAGATTCCCGGCGACAAGATTTTCTTCGTGCAAATGGCCGACGCGCCGATCCTGGCCATGGACGTGCTGGAGTGGAGCCGGCATTTCCGCTGCTTCCCGGGCCAGGGTGAATTCGATCTGCCGGGTTTCCTCGCACCGATCATTAAGAGCGGTTACACCGGGCCGTTGTCGCTGGAGATCTTCAATGACGGCTTCCGCGCCGCGCCGCCACGGGCCAATGCCGCCGATGGTTTGCGCTCGTTGCTGTACCTGGAGGAGAAAACCCGCGAGCGCCTGGCGCAGGAAGTCACGCCACCGGCCACTCTCGACATTCTGTTCGAGACGCCCAAGGCCAGCGAGTACAACGGCATCGAGTTTCTTGAATTCGCCGTGGACGAAAGCCTTGGCGCCAAGCTGTCCCATTGGCTGGAACGGCTGGGTTTCGTCAAAGCCGGCCAGCATCGTTCCAAGAGCGTGAGCCTGCTGCGTCAGGGTGATATCAACCTGATCCTCAACTCCGAGCCTTACTCCTTCGCCCACAGTTTTTTCGAAGCTCACGGCCCATCGCTGTGCGCCACCGCCGTGCGGGTCAAGGACAGTGCCAGTGCGCTGGCTCGGGCCGTGGCTTACAAAGGTCAGCCGTATCGCGGGCTGGTTGGCCCCAATGAACTGGAACTCGCCGCAGTGCGCGCGCCGGATGGCAGCCTGATTTATCTGGTGGACCAGGACGCCGATGTCTACGGCACCGACTTCAATCTGCAACCCGCCGCCGTGGCCAGTGGCGGCCTCAAGCGCATCGACCACATGGCCATGGCGCTGCCGGCCGACAGCCTCGACAGTTGGGTGCTTTTCTATAAAAGCCTGCTGGATTTCGAAGCCGACGATGAAGTGGTACTGCCTGACCCGTACGGTCTGGTAAAGAGTCGGGCGCTGCGCAGCCGGGACAGTTCGATCCGCTTGCCGCTGAACATTTCCGAGAACCGCAACACCGCGATCTCACACGCGCTATCGAGTTATCGCGGCTCCGGTGTGCATCACATCGCCTTCGATTGCGACGACATTTTTGCCGAAGTTAGCCGGGCCAAGGAGGCGGGCGTACCGCTGCTGGATATCCCGCTCAATTACTACGATGACCTTGCTGCGCGGTTCGATTTCGACGATGAGTTCCTCAGCGAACTGGCTTATTACAACGTGCTCTACGACCGCGATGCTCAAGGTGGCGAGCTGTTCCATGTGTATACCGAACCGTTCGAAGGTCGCTTCTTCTTCGAGATCATCCAGCGCAAGAACGGTTACGCAGGTTACGGCGCAGCCAACGTCGCGGTGCGACTGGCGGCTATGGCCAAGTCTCGAAGCGGAGCCGTACGTCAGGCAAAGTTGTAGGAAAATCGTAAACACGGGTACAAACCGCTGCCGCGCGGCTTCCTTCACTGTGCGGCGCGGCCCATAATCGCCAACCTGTGCAGTGATGGCCGTGAGCCCGCAATGACGATAACTTCAGAACTCCCCGCCGTGCCCGACGAGCCGATTGTCGAGCCGCGCAAGAGTCGCAAGAACAACCCGGAAAAGACCCGCGAGAATATCCTTCAAGAGGCGATTGTCGAGTTCGTCCAGCAGGGACTTTCCGGTGCTCGCGTCGACGCGATCGCCGAGCGCATCCACACCTCGAAACGCATGATCTATTACTACTTCGGCAGTAAGGAACAGCTCTACGTCGAGGTGCTGGAGAAACTCTACGGCGATATCCGCAGCACCGAAAACCGTCTGCACCTGGCCGAACTGGCGCCGGTGGAAGCGATTCGGCGGCTGGTGGAATTCACTTTCGACCACCATGATCGCAACGTCGACTTTGTGCGGATTGTCAGCATCGAGAACATTCACAACGCTGAATACGTGAAGCGCTCCGATGCGATCAAGGCGATGAACAACACCATTCTCGATTCACTGGGCGAGATTTTGCGTCGCGGTGCTGAGGAAGGTGTATTCCGCTCGGGGCTCGAGCCGTTGGATGTGCATCTGCTGATCAGCTCGTTCTGCTTCTATCGCGTGTCGAACCGCCATACTTTTGGTGAGATCTTTCAGATCGACTTGCCGGACGAAAGCATCAAGCAGCGTCATCGAGAGATGATTTGCGAGTCGGTTTTGCGGTATCTGCAGGCCTGATGTGGGGTGAGGGGATTGCCCCCTCGCCACCTCCGTTCAGCCATTCATGCTCTGAAAATGCTCGAGCATTCGCTGCGCATCCGGCACCACGCCACTGAACAACTCAAACGCCTTCACCGCCTGAAACACGGCCATGTTGCCGCCATCCAGCGTGCGACAACCCAACGCGCGGGCGTTGCGCAGCAGTTCGGTTTCCAGCGGGAAGTAAACGATCTCCGCCACCCATAACTCACCTCGAAGCAGCTCCACCGGCACTGGCATGCCCGGCAGTTTTTTCATGCCCATGGGGGTGGTGTTCACCAGCCCGTCAGCCTGGGCCAGGGTGCTCGGCAAGTCATGGCCCGCCACAGCCCGACCGACGCCGAAATGTTGATTGAGATTGTCCGCCAGGCTCTGGGCACGGCTGATCTCCACGTCGAAAATGGTCAGCAGCTGTACGCCTTCACTCAAGAGTGCATGGGCCACTGCCGCGCCAGCGCCACCGGCACCCATTTGCACGACGCGCTCAAGGGCAACGCCCTTCAAGCCACGACGGAAACCCTCGGCGAAGCCCAGGCAATCGGTGTTGTGGCCGATGCGTTTGCCGTCCTTCAGCACAACCGTGTTCACCGCCCCAATGCCGCGGGCTTCCGCAGACAATTCGTCGAGCAGCGGGATGATCGTCTGCTTGCACGGAAAGGTGATGTTCAGGCCGGTGAAGTTCATCCGCTCGGCGGCTAACAGCAGGTCGGGCAGGGCGCCGCTGTCGAGTTTCAACGGGTCCAGATCGATCAGGCGATAGAGGTAACGCAAACCCTGGGCATCGCCTTCATGCTCGTGCAGCGCCGGGGTGCGAGAAGCCTGGATGCCGGCGCCGATCAGTCCGGCCAGTACAGCGTTGGTCTGAGTCACTGCCTTCACCCCTTCAAACGTTGGCTGAAATGCTCCAGCGCCAGGCGATAGCCATGGCTGCCGAAACCGGCCATCACCGCCGTGGCAATGGCCGACACAAAAGAGTGGTGGCGGAAGGGTTCGCGGGCATGAACGTTGGACAGGTGGACTTCGATCACCGGCAATTCGCTGGCGACCAGGGCATCGCGGATCGCGACCGAGGTGTGGGTCCAGGCGGCCGGGTTGATGACGATCCCGGCGCAACGGCCGCGCGCGGCGTGAATCCAGTCGAGCAGTTCGCCTTCATGATTGGTCTGGCGAAACTCCACCGCCAGGCCGAACTCTTCGGCAGCACGACCGCACATCGCTGAGATGTCGGCCAGTGTTTCGTGGCCGTAAGTCGCCGGTTCACGGGTGCCGAGCAGGTTCAGATTCGGGCCGTTGAGCACCAGAACGATAGGGGGCATCGGGGTCTCTCCACTTATTATTTTTGGCATTGGCCGAGGGTTTCAGCTTGTGGAGATAAATTGTACTAGCTGGTTAATTTGGTCAATTGAAGAGGCGGTTTGCAGGGTTAATGTGTGCGGTGATCGGACGGTTTCGGCTTTTCAGCGGGGCAGATGCTCAACCAGAAAATCGATGAACGCCCTTAAACGCAACGGCATATGGCGAGTTTGCGGGTAGAGCAGGGTGAACGGCCGCGAGCGTCCGCCATAGGGCTTGAGCACTTCCACCAGCGAGCCATCGGCCAATTCGTTTTCGACGATGAAACGATAGGTCTGGAACAATCCAGCCCCGTGTTTGGCCAGGGTCACCCCACCCAGTACGTCGTCGGAACAACTGAGATTGCCCTCGGCCAGAATCTCCCGGTGCACGCCATTGTCGTTGAACAGCCAGGCAATCCGCCGACCGCTGCTGGGCAATTCGTACTGGATGCACTCGTGCTGTTTAAGATCATCCAGCGTTTGTGGAATGCCCGCGTGCTTGAGGTAGTCAGGACTGGCAATCATCACCAGCGCGGCGTCTTCCAACTGTCGGGCGATCAGGCCGGAATCCGGAATCGCCCGCACGCGGATCGCCATGTCATAGCCTTCACCGACGAAATCGATGTTGCGATTGCTGATGTGCGACTCGACCTTCACCGCTGGAAAGCGTGCCCGAAAAGCCGGCAACAACGGCAGAATCCGGTGATGGGCATAGGTGGTGGGAATGCTGATGCGCAAGGTGCCGGAAGGCTGTTGCTGCTGACCCATGACCTCACGCTGGGCTTCGACCAGTTGCGCCAGCGCCTGGCGACATTCCTCATAGTACCGTCGACCACTGTCGGTCAGTTTGACGCTGCGGGTGGTGCGGGCGAACAACCGCACGCCCAGACGTTCCTCCATGCGCGATACCGAGCGGCTCACGGCTGCCGGCGTCACGCCCGCCACCAGCGCGGCGGCGGTAAAACTGCCGGCTTCGGCGGCCAGGCAAAACAGCTCGATGCTGCCCAGTTGAAGATCGTCGAATTGTCGCTGCATGATTGATTACACCGAGGATCAAATAAAGTGTGTGAGTCAGTATTTATCAGATGCCTGCACACAGATACAGTGAGTTCGTGATGAGCAGCGGCAAGCAGTAAGCCTTTCTTAACCAGCAAGCAGGAGAACCAGCATGCCTTTCGTCAGCGTACGTATTACCCGCGATGGTGTGACCCGGGAGCAGAAAGCCCAGGTCATTGCCGAAATCACCGACACCTTGAAGCGCGTCCTTGGCAAGCCTCCGGAGCTGACCCACATTGTGATTGAGGAAGTCGACACGGATAACTGGGGGTATGCGGGCATCACCACCACCGAGTATCGAAAAAACCAGTCGGGTTGATTTCCTGACAAGCCAAGACAGCCGTCCTCGGGACGGCTTTTTTGTAGGCGCGAGGAAAGGATTACTTACCATTTTGCGGTGTTATCCACCGGCCCGAGCCGAGCCTTGGCGCTAGTCTCAAAAGTCGCAGTGATGATTCAACACGGCGCCAGTTATCGGATTTTCCAGGGAATGTCGGGTCTTCGGGCTCATTAACCTAACGGATGGGTTAGAATGAGATTATTCAGCTACAAAGGGTTTTCAATGGTGATCATGTTGCGCGATGAGCACTGCCCGCCGCATGCACATGTGGATGCCGGAACATGGAGTGCGCGCTTCAAATTCAGCTTCTGGCACAACAGTGTCGAGCTGTGGGACGTGGTTCCTCATTCTCGCAGGCCACCTGTGGCGGTGCTGGAAGGGTTGCGTCACGCGCTCGGACAACCCGCTCATTTGCGCCGCGCTCGGTGTTTCTGGTGGGACAAACTGCACACGGTCTGCCTCGATCATCAGATATGGGACTGGCAAACCAGCGAAGTGGTGGTGGTAAAAAGGGTCGCCAGTACGACCTGCATGATTGGCTCGGCTTGCTATGAGCCCGAGACGAACAAGACCCTACTGGCGCTGATGGGCGTTCCGGAGGGCGTGGAGATCGAACTATGAAAACGATAACAGCAAAAATGTTGGTGGATCGGCCCGTAACCGAAGCCGTGCTGGATGAAGCCATCCAGCGTGGGCAAGTGCGCCACAAAGGCGGTCTGCAGGCGACTTCGGTGACCTTTGTGGAACCGTGCCTGGCGGTCGGTTTCATTGATGGCAGTGGCGTGCTGTTGCCCGTGCAGCACTATCCGGAATTCGATGATTTCGACGTCGAGGATTTCGCAGACCTGAAAGTCGGCTTTTCCGGGACAGCCCTTTGCCACGAGGGCAAGGATCTGCAGGTCTCCATCGCCGGGATGGTTTCGGCCAGCAAGCCGCTGATGGATATGGCCGCGTCGGTCATTGCCTCGCGTAATGGTCGCCAAAGCAGTGCCGCCAAAGCAGAGGCTGCGCGGGCGAATGGCCGTAAGGGCGGGCGTCCGCGCAAGACAGATACCACCCTTTAAGCACGCACAAAAAAGCCGTCGTGATGACGGCTGATTTGTATCTGGCGCCAGCAATTACCGGCGGGTCAACAACACCCCGGATTCCATGTGATGGGTCCACGGGAACTGGTCGAACATTGCGCATCGGGTGATGCGATGGGTGTCGTGCAACTGGGCGATGTTGGCCGCCAGGGTTTCCGGGTTGCAGGAGATGTAGAGGATGTTGTCGAAGCGACGGGTCAGCTCGCAGGTGTCCGGATCCATGCCTGCGCGAGGTGGGTCGACGAAGACGCTACCGAACTCGTAGCCCTTCAGATCGATACCGTGCAGACGACGGAACGGACGAACTTCGTTCAGGGCTTCGGTCAGCTCCTCGGCGGACAAGCGCACCAAGGTGACGTTATCCACAGCGTTTTCGCTGAGATTGCTCAACGCGGCGTTGACCGACGCCTTGCTGATTTCGGTGGCCAGCACTTTGCGCACGCGGGTCGCGAGCGGCAAGGTGAAGTTGCCGTTGCCGCAATACAGCTCCAGCAAATCGTCGGTGCGATCGCCGAGTGAGTCGTAAGCCCAGTTGAGCATCTTCTGGTTCACGGTGCCGTTGGGCTGGGTGAACGCGCCTTCCGGCTGACGATAGCTGAAGGTGCGGCCGCCGACGTCCATCTGCTCGATCACGTAATCGTGACCGATCACTTCGCGTTTGCCCTTGGAACGGCCGATGATGCTGACGTTCAGGTCAGCTGCCAGTTTCGACGCTGCCGCGTGCCAGTGCTCGTCCAGCGGGCGGTGATAGCACAGCGTGATCATCGCATCGCCGGCCAGGGTGGTCAGGAACTCCACCTGAAACAGCTTGTGGCTGAGGGCCGCACTGGCTTGCCACGCTGCCTTCAGCCGCGGCATCAACTCGTTGATGCGCAGGCTGGCGATCGGGAATTCTTCGATCAGGATCGGTGTGCGCTTGTCTTCCTGGGAAAACATCGCGTAGTGACGCTCACCGGCTTCGCGCCACAGGCGGAATTCTGCGCGCAGGCGGAAGTTTTTCAGCGGCGAGTCGAACACCGCAGGTTCTGGTGCACCGAACGGGGCCAACAGGTCACGCAGGCGCGTGACCTTCTCTTCGAGCTGAACGGCGTAAGCCTGGGAATCAAAAGTCATGCGTTGAACCAACCCAACTTGATCACGAACAGAATCGACAGAATCACCAGTGCCGGGTTCAGCTCACGGCCGCGGCCGGACAGCAACTTGATCGCGGTCCAGGAGATGAAACCGAAGGCGATGCCGTTGGCGATGGAATAAGTGAACGGCATGGCCAGAGCAGTGACCACGACCGGTGCGGCGACGGTGATGTCGTCCCAGTCTATTTCGGCCAGGCCGGATGTCATCAATACCGCGACGAACAGCAGTGCAGGCGCGGTAGCAAAGGCTGGAATGCTGGCCGCCAATGGCGAGAAGAACAGCGCCAACAGGAACAGAATCGCCACGACAACGGCAGTCAGTCCAGTGCGGCCACCGGCACTCACGCCGGCTGCGGATTCGATGTAGCTGGTGGTGGTCGAGGTGCCCAGCAAGGAACCTGCCATGGCTGCGGTGCTGTCGGCGATCAGGGCGCGCCCCATTTTCGGCATGTGGCCGTCCTTGCCCATCAGGCCGGCGCGTTTGGCGACGCCGATCAGGGTGCCGGAGTTGTCGAACAGGTCGACGAACAGGAAAGCGAAGATCACGCTGACCAACCCGATGTCCAGGGCGCCCTTGATGTCCAGTTGCAGGAAGGTCGGGGCCAGGGACGGCGGCATCGACATCACACCGCCGAACGGGGTGAAACCCATCACGATCGAAACGATGGTCACGGCCAGAATGCCGATCAGTACCGCACCGCGCACTTTCAGTGCTTCAAGCGCCACGATCAGGGCAAAGCCGAGGGTCGCGAGGATCGGGGCCGGTTGTTTCAAATCGCCGAGGCCGACCATGGTTGCCGGGTTGCTCACCACGATGCCCGCGTTATGCAGGGCGATCAGGGCCAGGAACAGGCCGATACCGGCGGCAATCGCCGAACGCAGCGGCAACGGGATGCTGTTGATGATCCATTCGCGGATGCGGAAGATCGACAGCAGGAAGAACAGCACTGCCGAAATGAACACCGCCCCCAGCGCCACTTGCCAGGTGTGGCCCATGTGCAGGACCACGGTGTAGGTAAAGAAGGCGTTCAAGCCCATGCCCGGCGCGAGAGCGATCGGGTAGTTGGCGATCAGGCCCATCACCGTGGAGCCGATGGCGGCTGCCAGACACGTGGCGACGAACACCGCGCCCTTGTCCATGCCGGTCTCACCGAGGATGCTCGGGTTGACGAACAGAATGTAGGCCATGGCCAAAAAGGTCGTGACGCCCGCCAGAATCTCGGTCCGCACGTTGGTGTTGTGTGCCTTGAGTTGAAACAGCCTTTCCAGCATGTCTGCTCCCCGTGGCGCGCCAGGCGCCGTGAATGTATCGACCTCAACAGCAAAGCACAGACCGCTGCTGGCGCCTGGTAATTTTCTGTGGGTCGGAAAAAGCCGCGCATCATACCAGCAGCGTGGGGCTATGGCTGCTTATGGCTGCGATCGTCGTCGATGTTTTGCGGTAAAGCCAAGTGCGCCATACTGCGCGCTGATTTTGGGGGGGGACTTATGGATCGCATGAATAAACGTCTGATGGCCGTATTCGCAATGGCGATCGCCATGTTCCTGGGGGCACACACCGCCTCGGCTGCATCGGCGGCGCCGTTGAGTCAGGTGAAGGTACTCAAGGTCGAGTCGCCGAGCTGTGGTTTTGAAGACATTACGCAGGGGCAAGAGCAAACCCGCTGCAATCACAGCGGACCGAACATCAAGGTCTACGTGCTGGAAGTCGGTTACGGTCGTAGCGCGCATGTCGGGCTGGACGGTTTTGAAGTGAACGGCACCCGGACCCCGGTCTGTGCTTTTGATAATGGCAACCTGACTGAGTGCACCGTCGGGAAAAAAACCGTCGGCTATCTGTACGTCTTCGATCTGGCGGGTAAACAGGAAGGCACGTTCACCTTCAGCAACACGTCGATCAACGCGCCAGGCAATACGCTGTCGACGCAGCTTTACATCAAGTGACGGCGGGCTCGAACAAGGGGCAGGAAAGCTGACTACGCTTTAAAGATCATCCAGTGGACTGCGCCCATGACCTTTAGAGCTCTGATTACCCTCGCCGAGGGCATCGATGACCTGCAATCAGTGACCCTGATCGATGTGCTGCGCCGTGCCAAGGTTGAAGTGGTGGTGTCCAGCATCGAAGGGCGGCGCATGCTCACCTGCGCACGCGGCACCCGAGTGACGTCCGATGCGATGCTGGTGGACGTGCTGGCACAGCCGTTCGATCTGATCGTCCTGCCCGGCGGTGCCGTAGGGGCGCAACATCTGGCGGCGCATCAGCCCCTGCAACAATTGATCAAGGATCAGGCGGCGGCCGGGCGTCTGTTCGCCGGCATCGCCGAGGCCCCGGCGGTGGCGCTGCAAGCCTTTGGCGTACTGCGTCAGCGGCGCATGACTTGCCTGCCATCGGCCAGCCATCAACTGTTGGGGTGCAACTTCGTCGATCAACCGGTGGTGGTCGATGGCAACTGCATCACCGCGCAGGGTTCAGGGGCGGCGTTGCAATTCGCCCTGACACTGGTGGAACAACTCTGCGGTAAGGCCAGGCGAGCGGCGGTTGCGGGGGAGTTGGTGGTCTAGAGAGTGCCCCGGACAAACTGCTTCAAACCTTCACTTCTTCCACCGGCACATGCATGCGGTCGCGGCTAGCCAGGGTCGGGAACAGCTTGATCCACGCCCCGGTCACCACCAATGTGCCAACACCGCCCATGACCACCGCTGGCACGGTGCCGAACCAGTGGGCGGTCAGGCCGGATTCAAACTCGCCCAACTGGTTCGAAGCGCCGATGAACAAACCGTTCACGGCACTGACACGGCCGCGCATTTCATCCGGGGTTTCCAGTTGCACGAAGGAAGCGCGGATCACCATGCTGATCATGTCCGCCGCGCCCAACACCACCAACACCGCCAGGGACAACCAGAACGAGGTCGACAGGCCGAACGCAATGGTCGCGACGCCGAATACACCCACTGCGGTAAACATGACCCGTCCGACTTTGCGCTCCACGGCGAATCTCGCCAGGTACAGCGACATCAGCAGCGCACCGACTGCCGGCGCTGAACGCAGCAGGCCCAAGCCCCAAGGGCCGGTCAGCAGAATGTCCTTGGCGAACACCGGCAGCAACGCCGTCGCGCCACCGAGCAGGACGGCAAACAGATCCAGAGAAATCGCCCCGAGAATGTCGGGCCGACTGCGAATGAAGCGGATGCCCGCCAGCAGCGAATCCAGAGTTGCCTTGCCCTTGTTCAGCGGGGTCTGCCGTGCAGGCAGGTTGAGCATCAGCATGCAGGCGATGATGTAGAGGATCACCGTCGGGCCATAGACCCAGACGCTGCCGAAGGCGTAAAGCAACCCACCGAGGGCCGGGGCAACGATCGTCGCCGATTGCTGTGCTGATTGTGCGGCGGCGACCGCGCGGGGGAACAGCGCGCTGGGCACGATGCTCGGTAACAGGGCCTGAGTGGTCGGCATTTCGAAGGAGCGGGCGGCACCGAGCAGGAACGCGAGGATGAAGATCATCTCCCGGGTGACATTGTCGGTCGCGCTACCGATGGCCAGCGACAGGGCGATCAACGCTTGCAGGGACTGACAAATTGCCGCGACCTTGCGCCGGTCATAACGGTCCGCGACATGCCCGGTGTGCAGCATGAACAGCACTCGCGGGGCGAATTCCACCAGACCGACCAGGCCCAGGTCGAGCACATTACCGGTCAGTTGGTAGAGGTTCCAGCCAATGGCCACCGTGAGCATCTGGAAACCGCTAGCGGTAAACACCCGAGCCAGCCAAAACGCGATAAATGGGCGGTGATGACGTAACAGCAAGGGCGCTTGGCTGGGCATCTGAGGGCCGGTCTTGAGCGAGGGGAGGGTCGAGATTATCACCAAGCTGTAACCAAAAGTTGCAGGGCTGGGAAATTTCGTTAGCTAGACACCGATATGCCTGGCTCGCATCGGTGAGGCAACCTGTCACGCGGCAAAAGACCACACCGTCCATCGTCAAAAATGGGACTACTCTTTTAACGTTGCTTGATCCAGATCAAGACCGCTCGTGGAATTGATCCGGCGGCCAGATGGCCAGACTCCCTACGTTGTGATGTTTGTAAAAAAAGAACGAATTCGAATTCGCCACACTCCATATCCGTGGGGGCAGTGGGTGCAGGGCCTCCACCCCGCAGCCGGTATTACCTGACAGAGGAAGACTTATGTTCGGTTTGGAGGCACTTGATCTCGCCCGGATGCAGTTTGCGTTCACCATTTCGTTTCACATTCTATTTCCCGCCATCACCATTGGCCTGGCGAGTTACCTGGCGGTGCTCGAAGGCTTGTGGCTGAAAACCCATAACGATACGTACCGCGATCTGTACCACTTCTGGTCGAAGATCTTTGCGGTCAACTTCGGCATGGGCGTGGTCTCCGGGCTGGTCATGGCCTATCAGTTCGGCACCAACTGGAGCCGCTTCTCGGACTTCGCCGGCTCCGTGACCGGGCCACTACTGACGTACGAAGTACTCACCGCTTTCTTCCTCGAAGCCGGTTTCCTCGGTGTCATGCTGTTCGGCTGGAACAAGGTCGGGCGCAATCTTCACTTCTTCGCCACGGTCATGGTCGCCATCGGCACACTGATCTCAACCTTCTGGATTCTCGCTTCCAACAGCTGGATGCAGACCCCGCAAGGCTACGAAATCGTCAATGGCCAGGTCATTCCGGTGGACTGGCTGGCGGTGATCTTCAACCCGTCCTTCCCGTACCGTCTGTTACACATGTCGACGGCAGCGTTCGTCGCGACCGCCTTCTTCGTTGGCTCCTCGGCGGCCTGGCATTTACTGCGCGGCAAGGACAACCCGGCAATCCGCACCATGCTCTCGATGGCCATGTGGATGGCCTTGATCGTGGCGCCGATTCAGGCCGTCATCGGTGACTTCCACGGGTTGAATACGCTTGAACATCAGCCGGCGAAAATCGCCGCGATTGAAGGCCACTGGGAAAACGTCGGTGATGAACCGACACCGCTGATCCTGTTCGGCTGGCCGGACATGAAAGCCGAGAAGACCAAATTCGCGGTAGAGATTCCGTACCTGGGCAGCCTGATCCTCACGCACTCGCTGGACAAACAGGTGCCTGCACTCAAGGAATTCCCGCCGGAAGACCGACCGAATTCGACCATCGTGTTCTGGTCGTTCCGGATCATGGTCGGCCTGGGTTTCCTGATGATCTTCACCGGTTTGTGGAGCCTGTGGCTGCGTAAACGCGACAAGCTTTATACCTCGCGTCCGTTCCTGTACCTGGCGTTGTGGATGGGGCCGTCCGGCCTGATCGCGATCCTCGCCGGTTGGTTCACCACTGAGATCGGCCGTCAGCCGTGGGTCGTCTATGGCCTGATGCGCACGGCAGACGCGTCCTCCAATCACAGCTTCATGCAGATGAGCATCACGTTGATCATGTTCGTCGTGGTCTATTTCGCGCTGTTCGGCGCCGGTCTGGGCTACATGATGCGCCTGGTGCGCAAAGGGCCGAAGATCGACGAAGGCAAGGAAACCAATGAAGGTGGTCCCGGCCGGAAACGCACACCGGCCCGTCCGATGTCCGCCGCCGATGACAACGGTGACGGCGACCACAGCCCCAGCCTGACCAAGGAGATTTGACTCATGGGTATTGATCTTCCGCTGATCTGGGCCGTGATCATCATCTTCGGCATCATGATGTACGTGGTCATGGACGGTTTCGATTTAGGGATCGGGATTCTCTTCCCGTTCATTCCGGGCAAGACCGATCGTGACGTGATGATGAACACCGTCGCGCCGGTCTGGGACGGCAACGAAACCTGGCTGGTACTGGGCGGCGCGGCGTTGTTCGGTGCCTTCCCGCTGGCCTATTCGGTGGTGCTCTCGGCGCTGTACCTGCCGCTGATTTTTATGCTGATCGGGCTGATTTTCCGCGGTGTGGCCTTCGAGTTCCGCTTCAAGGCCAAGGACGACAAGCGCCATCTCTGGGACAAGGCGTTCATCGGTGGCTCGGTCGCCGCCACCTTTTTTCAGGGCGTTGCGTTGGGTGCGTTCATTGATGGGTTGCCGGTGGTCAATCGCCAATTTGCCGGTGGCTCACTGGACTGGTTGACGCCGTTCACCCTGTTCTGTGGCGTGGCACTGGTAGTGGCTTATGCGCTGCTCGGTTGCACCTGGCTGATCATGAAGACCGAAGGCAAATTGCAGGAACAGATGCATGACCTGGCTCGGCCATTGGCTTTCGTGGTACTGGCGGTGATTGGGATCGTCAGCATCTGGACCCCGCTGGCCCACGCCGAGATTGCCGCTCGCTGGTTCACCCTGCCGAACCTGTTCTGGTTCCTGCCGGTGCCGATTCTGGTGCTGGTGACCATGTACGGTCTGATCCGTGCGGTGGCTCGCAATGCGCACTACACGCCATTTCTGCTGACCCTGGTGCTGATCTTCCTCGGCTATAGCGGTTTGGGCATCAGCCTGTGGCCGAACATCGTGCCGCCGTCGATCTCGATTTGGGACGCCGCCGCACCGCCGCAAAGTCAGGGCTTCATGCTGGTCGGTACGCTGTTCATCATCCCGTTCATCCTGGGTTACACCTTCTGGAGCTACTACGTGTTCCGCGGCAAGGTCACCCACGAAGATGGCTACCACTAGAGCACGCGACAGTGGCGCAGGGCTGATACCTGCGCTATTTCTTCAGAGGAGATTGCGATGAAGGCCGGTAAACATTCCTTGCAGGACATCGAAGCCGCAGAGAAAAAGCCGCTCTGGCAGCGACTCGGCTGGCTGGCGATGATCTGGACGGGCAGCGTTGTGGCGCTGTTCATCGTGGCCAGCCTGATGCGCATGTTCATGAATGCCGCAGGCCTGACGACCCACTGATTTTTTGCACCCGATCCCATCCCGTTGCCTTGCGGCACGGATTTACGACCCTCCTGACGGAGGGTTTTTTTGCCCGTTATTTTCGGGCTTTAAGGATCACGAACTTGGGTGTGGCCGCCACTTGCTCGACGCCGCGGAACAACCGCGCGAGCTTGCTGTGATACCCCAGATGACGGTTGCCGACGATGTACAACGCGCCGCCCACCACCAGAGCCTCTCGGGCCTGCTGGAACATGCGCCAGGCCAGGAAGTCGCCGACGACTTGTTGTTGGTGAAACGGAGGGTTGCACAATACGACGTCCAGAGACTGAGGTTCCTGCCCCGCCAAACCATCACCGGCACGTACGACCACTTCCCGGTCACCCAGCGCCGCGCGCCAGTTTTCGGCTGCCGATTGCACGGCCATGAACGACTCGTCCACGAGCGTGTAGTGGGCCTCGGGGTTTTGCAGGGCGCTGGCGATGGCCAAAACCCCGTTGCCACATCCCAAGTCGGCAACCCGCGCTGAGCCGAGGTTCTTTGGCAGGTGCGGCAAAAACGCTCGCGTGCCGATATCCAGCCCTTCGCGGCAGAACACATTGGCGTGATTCAGCAGTTCGATCTCAGGGGCGTCGAGTCGATAGCGGGTCGGGTAGGGGGACACGACGGGTGCTTTGACCTCCGCGGTCGCGATCAATAGCCGAGCCTTCTTCACCGCCAACGAGGCTTGCACCGGGCCAATGTAGCGTTCCAGCAGATCGCCCGCAGCGCGAGGCAAATGCTTGATCATCGCCGCAGCAATCACCTGAGCCCCCGGCGCCAGTTGACCCTGCAGGCGAATCAATTGTTCTTCCAGCAAGGCGAGGGTTTTCGGGACCCGGATCAGTACCCGGTCGAAAGGGCCTGAAAAGGCTTCACTGGCAGGTACGCTTGGCACCACATCAAACGCCTGGCCATTACGGATCAGATTTTTTTCCAGTCCCTGAAAAGCAAGGAACGAGTCACCGCTGCTGGTCACTTGAACCTTGCCCGCCAGGCTGGCAGCCAATGCGCCAAAGCTGTCGTTGAGCACCAAAACCCGAGTGTCGGCCGAGGGCTGTTGGTCAGCCAGATGGGTGAGCAGGTATTCGTCTGCGGCATCAAACGCCTGCAGCGGTTCGTTCTGCTGTTCGGGTTGGCGGATCAGGTCGAGTCGGGCGAAGGGTGTTTCGAGCAAGGGCATGAGGCGGGGCTCTGGGTAATCAACAGGGGTCATCAACTGGTGTCCCGCGGCCCAGGGGCGTTGTAGCGGGCGAGACCGTCCGAGTGTACTGCGTCGCGAAGGTTCCCACGTCATCACTCAAGAAGGACCGCAAATGGTACGTTTTTTTCTTTTGGATTACTTGCAGGTTTTTTGGGTCAGCGTATCGCGCTGCTGTTGAGAATACCGTCCTTGGTCGCGGCGATGACTGCCGAAATCTTGTTATTGACCCCGAGCTTCAGAATCGCGCTTTGCACATGGAAATTGACCGTGCGTGCGCTGAGATTGAGGATTCTGGCGCTCTCATACGCCGTCTTGCCATCAGCCGCCAGTTTCAATACATCGATCTCGCGGGGGGACAAATGCGGCACGGGTGGCTTGGTCGATTTCCTGGGCAGTGACTGTGCGATCAGCGCATGCAGATGGCGCCCGATGAACACTGAAAAACCGAGATTTTCATACAGCTCAAACGCAGTGATCGGGCAATGGCTTCTGGCAAGGCTCAGAATACTGCAAACACCACTGTCCTCATCATGGACCGATTGCGACCAGCCGTGCTGCAATCCTTGTTTCTCAAGCGCGTCCCACAACCACGGGGTCTTGGAAAAAAGTTCTTCGCTCCAAAGGACAGGCAATCTGGAGTGATTGCAATGAGCTACTACCGGATCTATTACGCTGAAATTTTTTTGTTCATATTCAATGTTCCAGTCCGTAGGGTAGTTGTTGAGCTGGACTGTATTAAAGTGGTCAGTTTTTGTTTGGTATGTTGTTGAAAAGGCGAAAAATTTAAAACCTATATTTTTCGCGAAACCCAGTGAAATCCGGTAGGCAATATCAATCTCCGTTGCCCGCGATAACTGGTTGAGTTGTGACTCCTTCCACCTCTCCATTGTTACTCTCCATGTGTGACGTTACTTGGGGGTGCCTTTTGGATCCAAGATCGGGCACGAGCCGAGTGTAGGATGTTTCCTATGTTCGCGTGAGACTTTTTGGCTTTGTTTGCGATTTTTAATCAAGTATCTGGTTCTAACGTTAGGGGGCGTAGACAAAGAAAGCCGGCTCACTATCGTCAGACTTTGATGTATGTGTTAACCGAGTGGTGTGTTAAGTCGTGCTATGAAGTTAATGCGAATGAGGCCCTGGCTAAAGCCATTACAAATCACCGGTGTTTAAGCCCTCCGCTTTGCGGGACACTGGGCTATCTGTTGAATGGAGCACCCCATGACCGCCAGTGCAGAAAAATTCACTCGCCAGACCTTGCTCGACGTCCAGTCGCTGACCCCCAGTCTGTTCACCCTGCGGACCACCCGGGATCCGGGTTTTCGTTTTCGTGCAGGGCAATTCGCCCGGCTGGGCGTTACCAAGGCTGACGGCAGCACCGTATGGCGGGCCTATTCCATGGTGTCGTCGCCCTATGACGAGTTCCTCGAATTCTTTTCCATTGTGGTGCCAGGGGGGGAGTTCACCAGTGAGCTGAGTCGGCTGGGAGTCGGCGATACGCTGCTGGTCGAGCGTCAGGCCTTTGGTTACTTGACACTGGATCGCTTTGTCGACGGCCGTGATCTCTGGCTTTTATCCACAGGCACCGGCCTGGCGCCGTTTCTGTCGATCCTGCAGGACTTCGAGGTCTGGGAGAAATTCGAACGGATCATCCTGGTCTACAGTGTGCGCGAGGCCCGGGAACTGGCTTATCAGGACCTCGTCAGCGGGTTGGCCCAGCGCGACTATTTAGCGGAGTTTGCGCACAAGCTGCAATTCATCACCACCGTCACCCGGGAGCAGCATCCTGGCGCTCTGAGCGGCCGGATCACGGCGCTTATCGAAAATGGCGAGCTGGAGCAGGCGGCAGGGCTGGCGCTGACGGCCGAGCACTCAAGGGTCATGCTCTGCGGCAATCCGCAGATGATTGATGACACGCGCAAATTGCTCAAACAGCGCCACATGCACTTGAGCCTCAGTCGCCGACCCGGGCAAGTGGCAGTGGAAAACTACTGGTAAAAAAACGGCGCCTCAAGGGCGCCGTTGCTTGTTTTACTGATCTGTTGAGGGCCGATTGTTCTGAGCCTTGAGCAGATCGCGGATCTCTTCCAGCAGCTCTTCTTCCTTGGTCGGAACCGGCGGTAGCGTTGGCGCAACGGCCTCTTCGCGTTTCAGGCGGTTGATGGCTTTGACGCCCATGAAGATCGCGAAGGCGACGATGATGAAGTCAATCAGGCTCTGGATGAATTTGCCGTACGCCAGCACCACCGCCGGGATATCGCCGTTGGCTGCTTTGAGCGTGACGGCCAGGTCACTGAAGTCCACCCCCCCGATCAGCAGGCCAATGGGGGGCATGACCACGTCGCCGACAAACGATGAAACGATTTTGCCGAAGGCGGCGCCGATGATGATACCGACGGCCATGTCGACCACGTTACCTTTGACCGCGAAGGCCTTGAACTCACTTATCACGCCCATAGGTTATTTCCTTGTTACAGATGAGGTTGGTGACCGCAGTGTAAATCAGCAGAACGGGTCTTGCTCGAAACACCTCTTTACAATGCTCGGTGTTATCGACACATTTGCCAGTAATTAGTTTGCAAAGTGCCATCATTCGCGCGCGGAATACACGTTAACCAGCTGATTATCCACACAAAATTCTGAATCATCGCATTACGTTCTTTCTATTTATGTTCTGCGACTTCGACCTCTAGCCTCTGATAAGCGCACTTGGATTGCGCCTTAAAAAACAGAGGAACCTGAAATGAATTCGACCATTGGCCTCGGGACTTTTTCCCATCGGCGCACCCTTGGCGTTTTGACCGCCAGTCTGCTGTCTTTCTCCGTCAACGCAGCAACCCTGACCCGCGATAACGGTGCCGCGGTGGGCGACAACCAGAACTCGCAAACCGCCGGCGCGACCGGCCCGGTGTTGCTGCAAGACGTGCAATTGATCCAGAAGCTCCAGCGCTTTGACCGTGAACGCATTCCTGAGCGAGTGGTGCATGCCCGCGGTGCGGGTGCCCATGGCATCTTCAGCGTGACTGACGACCTGACTGATCTGACCAAGGCCAAGGTATTCGCCGCTGGCCAGAACACTCCCGTGTTTGTACGCTTTTCGGCGGTGGTCCACGGCAACCATTCACCGGAAACCCTGCGTGACCCTCGCGGTTTTGCCACCAAGTTCTACACCGCGGACGGCAATTGGGACCTGGTCGGCAACAATTTCCCGACCTTCTTCATTCGTGACGCCATCAAGTTTCCGGACATGGTCCATGCCTTCAAGCCTGACCCGCGTACCAACCTCGACGATGACGCCCGTCGTTTCGATTTCTTCTCTCATGTTCCAGAAGCCACTCGCACCCTGACCGAGTTGTACTCTAACTCTGGTACTCCTGCCAGTTATCGGGAAATGGATGGTAATGGTGTTCACGCCTATAAGTTAATTAACGCCAAAGGTGAAGTTCACTACGTGAAGTTTCACTGGAAAAGTTTGCAAGGGATTAACAATCTCGATCCGAAAGCCGTGACGAAAGTTCAAGGTAAAGACTACAGTCATATGACTAATGACTTGGTTACACATATTGATAAAGGCGATTTTCCGAAATGGGACTTGTACGTTCAAATTTTAAATCCTCAAGACTTGTACAAGTTTGATTTCGATCCTTTGGATGCAACCAAGATTTGGCCCGGCGTTCCAGAGCGAAAAGTTGGACAGATGGTCTTGAATCGTAATCCTGCGAATGTCTTCCAGGAAACGGAACAAGTTGCTATGGCGCCGGCCAATCTTGTTCCCGGTATCGAACCTTCGGAAGACCGATTGTTGCAGGGGCGAGTGTTTTCTTATGCCGATACGCAACTGTATCGTCTGGGGGCCAATGCGATGCAGTTGCCGATCAATGCTCCAAAGATTGCGGTAAACAACGGCAATCAGGACGGCGCAATGAATATCGGCCACAGCAGCACTGGGGTGAATTACCAACCAAGCCGTTTGCTGCCTCGTGAAGAGCTGCAAACCGCGGGCTACAGCCAATCGGCGCTGTCGGGCAGCACGCAGCAGGCGAAGATTCAGCGTGAACAAAACTTCAAGCAGGCCGGTGATCTTTATCGCTCCTTCAGCAAGAAAGAACGCAAGGACCTGATCGAGAGCTTCGGTGGTTCGCTGGTCACCACCGATGATGAGAGCAAACACATCATGCTGTCCTTCCTCTATAAGGCCGACCCGGAGTACGGGACCGGGGTGACCGAGGTTGCCAAGGGGGATCTGAGCCGGGTCAAGGCTCTGGCCGCCAAACTGGTTGACTGATTTTTCAGCCTGAAGCGGGGCCTCATGCGAGGTCCCGTCTGGCCAAGGAGCCTTGTCATGCGTTTTTATCTGTTTTTTTTTCTGGCGTGTTTGCCGTTCGGCGTGTTCGCCGGGCCGGCCACGCAAGTCACGAAAGATCCTGCTGCACTGAAAGCCCAATTGCAGGACTACTACTTCGATGCTGCCCGTCGCGGCGATGTGCCGATGCTCGAGACCTTCATCGAGGCTGGATACTCCCTGGATACTCGCGATAACAAGGGCTACACCGCACTGATTCTGGCTGCTTATCACGGGCAGAGTGCAGCGGTGGACCGATTGCTCGCTGCCGGGGCAGACGCTTGTGCTCAGGACACTCGTGGCAACACGGCGCTGATGGGCGCGATTTTCAAGGGCGAAGTACAGATTGCTCGAACCCTGCTGGCGACCAATTGCAGCCCCGATCAACGCAATGGTGCCGGGCAGACCGCAGCGATGTACGCCGGATTGTTCAAGCGCGTCGAGTTGCTCGACGCGCTCAAAGCCAAGGGGGCGGACCTTTACGCCGAGGATCCGATGGGCAATAGCGCCGCGCGTCTGGCCAGCGGTGAAATCCGCACCGTGGCGCCGCGCTGATCCGCTCCAGCTGAGCTATCATCGCGGTTTTTTGCCGGGAGTTCAGATGGCCAAGGCCAAGCGCATGTACGGCTGCACCGAGTGCGGCTCAACCTTCCCCAAGTGGGCTGGCCAGTGCGGTGAGTGCGGGGCCTGGAACACCCTGACCGAAACCATGGTGGAGAGCGGTGGTGCCGCAGCCCCCAGCGGTCGCACCGGCTGGACCGGTCAACAGGCACAGATCAAGACCCTGGCCGAAGTCAGCGTCGAAGAAATCCCGCGGTTTTCCACAGCGTCCAGCGAGCTCGATCGGGTGCTGGGCGGTGGTCTGGTAGATGGTTCGGTGGTGCTGATCGGCGGTGATCCGGGCATCGGCAAATCGACCATTCTGCTGCAAACCTTGTGCAACCTCGCCAAAGTCATGCCGGCACTGTACGTCACCGGCGAAGAATCCCAGCAGCAAGTGGCCATGCGCGCCCGCCGTCTCGGCTTGCCTCAGGATCAACTGCGGGTGATGACCGAAACCTGCATCGAGACCATCATCGCCACCGCCCGGCAGGAAAAACCCAAGGTGATGGTGATCGACTCGATCCAGACGATCTTCACCGAGCAACTGCAATCGGCACCGGGCGGCGTGTCCCAGGTCAGGGAAAGCGCGGCGTTGCTGGTGCGCTATGCCAAGCAGAGCGGCACCGCCATTTTCCTGGTCGGTCACGTGACGAAAGAAGGTGCATTGGCCGGGCCGCGAGTGTTGGAGCACATGGTCGACACGGTGCTGTATTTCGAAGGCGAATCCGATGGGCGCTTGCGTTTGCTGCGGGCGGTGAAGAACCGTTTCGGCGCCGTCAACGAACTGGGCGTGTTCGGTATGACCGACAAGGGGCTGAAAGAAGTCTCCAATCCTTCGGCGATTTTTCTTACCCGTGCGCAGGAGGAAGTGCCGGGCAGTGTGGTCATGGCGACGTGGGAAGGGACGCGGCCGATGCTGGTGGAAGTCCAGGCGCTGGTGGACGACAGTCACCTGGCCAATCCACGTCGGGTAACGCTGGGGCTGGATCAGAATCGACTGGCGATGTTGTTGGCGGTGCTGCACCGTCACGGTGGCATTCCGACCCATGATCAGGATGTGTTTCTCAACGTGGTTGGCGGGGTGAAGGTGCTGGAAACGGCCTCCGATCTGGCGCTGATGGCGGCGGTCATGTCCAGTTTGCGCAACCGGCCACTGCCCCACGATCTGCTGGTGTTCGGCGAGGTCGGGCTTTCCGGCGAAGTACGTCCGGTGCCGAGCGGCCAGGAACGCTTGAAAGAAGCGGCCAAACACGGCTTCAAACGCGCCATCGTGCCTAAGGGCAATGCGCCTAAAGAAGCGCCGCCGGGGTTGCAGATTATTGCTGTAACGCGTCTGGAACAGGCGTTGGACGCCCTCTTCGAATAACGTTCAGGTCGATACAAAACCTGTGGGAGCGAGCCTGCTCGCGGTAGCAGTATGTCAGTCGACTTAAATGTTGAATGTCAGACCGTATTCGCGAGCAGGCTCGCTCCCACATGGGTATGGGATTGGCCTTCAAACTTCGATCAGCGCCCCCAACTCCCGTTCGAGCTCCTGCGAGTCGCCAAGGTTGAGTTCAACCAGTCGCCGCAGGCGTTCGATGGATTCCAGGCTGATGTGTTTGCAGACGAACCCGAGCTGGCCATGGTCATCGTGGGTCAACATCACATCCATCTTGATCTCGACGTCCTCGTTGAGATGAATATCGACCAGGAAATGCCACTCCCGATTCCCCAACCACGGTTCGGGCTTTTCGATCAACAGTCCCTTCAGTGACAGGTCGATCAACTTCACCGGCCAGATGAATTCCCCCTGACTCAGCTCGGTTCGGGCATCGAACGCAATACGTTTGAAGCGGCGGCGATCGGCAGGTTGCTCGCTCATGGCGCAATCCTCGTAAATGTTCGCTGACTATAGACCCGCATCGTCAAAGGCTGCCAGCACAGTGATGGCTCAACCCATGTCGGGGGGATGGCCTTTGCGGCCGTTAGCGCTAAACTCGAGATGGCTGTCTTTCTTGTCCACCCTGGCTGGAATCATAAAATGAAAAATAATAATAGCCTGCTACGCCACCTACCCTGGCTGCTGCTGGCAATCCTGGGAGCGTGCGCCCTAGGTGTAGTGGCATTGCGCCGAGGCGAGGCGATCAACGCCTTGTGGATTGTGGTCGCCGCCGTGGCCATCTATCTGGTTGCGTATCGTTACTACAGTCTGTTCATCGCTAACAATGTGATGCAACTCGACCCGCGACGGGCCACCCCCGCCGTGCTCAACAATGACGGTCTGGACTACGTCCCCACCAACAAACACATCCTCTTCGGTCACCACTTTGCAGCCATCGCTGGCGCAGGGCCGCTGGTCGGTCCGGTCCTGGCGGCGCAGATGGGCTACCTGCCCGGTACGCTGTGGCTGATTGCCGGCGTGGTGCTGGCCGGTGCCGTTCAGGACTTCATGGTCCTGTTCATGTCCACCCGCCGCAACGGCCGTTCCCTGGGCGACATGGTCCGTGAAGAAATGGGCCGCATCCCCGGGACCATCGCGCTGTTTGGCTGCTTCCTGATCATGATCATCATCCTGGCGGTGCTGGCGCTGATCGTTGTAAAAGCCCTGGCCGAAAGCCCGTGGGGTATTTTCACGGTGATGGCGACCATCCCGATCGCGATGTTCATGGGCATTTACATGCGCTACATCCGCCCGGGCCGCATCGGTGAAATCTCCGTGGTCGGCGTGCTGTTGCTGCTCGGTTCGATCTGGCTCGGCGGGCAGATTGCCGCTGATCCGTTCTGGGCCAAGGCGTTCAGCTTCACTGGCGTGCAGATTACGTGGATGCTGGTCGGTTACGGTTTCGTGGCCGCCTCGTTACCGGTCTGGCTGATTCTGGCGCCGCGTGATTACCTGTCGACGTTCCTGAAAATCGGCACCATCGTGGCCTTGGCGATCGGCATCCTGATCACCATGCCTGAGCTGAAAATGCCGGCGCTGACCCAGTTCATCGACGGTACTGGCCCTGTGTGGAAGGGCGGTCTGTTCCCGTTCCTGTTCATCACCATCGCCTGTGGCGCGGTCTCCGGTTTCCACGCGCTGATTGCTTCCGGCACCACGCCGAAACTGCTGGATAACGAAGTCAACGCCCGTTACATCGGGTACGGCGCTATGCTGATGGAATCCTTCGTCGCCATCATGGCCATGGTTGCCGCGTCAGTGATCGAGCCAGGCGTGTATTTCGCCATGAACAGCCCGGCGGCAGTCGTCGGCGGTGACGTGGTGGCCGTGGCACAAACCGTCAGCAGCTGGGGTTTCGCGATTACGCCAGAAGCCCTGCTAGCGGTGGCCAAGGACATCGGTGAAACCACCGTCCTGGCCCGTGCCGGCGGTGCGCCGACCCTGGCGGTCGGTATCGCACAGATTCTGCACAGTGTCCTGCCGGGTGAAAACACCATGGCGTTCTGGTACCACTTCGCGATTCTGTTCGAAGCGCTGTTCATCCTGACCGCCGTCGACGCCGGTACCCGTGCCGGCCGTTTCATGCTGCAAGACTTGCTCGGTTCCTTCGTGCCAGCGCTGAAACGCACCGAATCCTGGACCGCCAACCTGATCGCAACCGCCGGTTGCGTGGCGATGTGGGGATGGTTGCTGTACCAGGGCGTGATCGATCCGCTGGGTGGCATCAACACCTTGTGGCCGCTGTTCGGTATCTCCAACCAGATGCTCGCCGGTATCGCGCTGATGCTCGGCACCGTCGTGCTGATCAAAATGAAACGCCAGCGCTACGTCTGGGTCACCATGCTGCCCGCCGTGTGGTTGCTGGTCTGCACCACCACCGCCGGCTTCATCAAGCTGTTCGACGCCAACCCGGCGATCGGCTTCCTGTCGCTGGCCAAGAAGTACAGCGATGCGCTGGCCAACGGTCAGATCCTCGCCCCGGCCAAGGACATTACGCAGATGCAGCACGTGATCTTCAACGCCTACACCAACGCAACGCTGACCGCGCTGTTCCTGTTCGTGGTATTCAGTATCCTGTTCTATGCGCTCAAGGTCGGTATTTCCGCCTGGGGCAGCAAAGAACGTACGGATAAAGAAGCGCCATTCCAGGCTCTGCCGGATGCGTAATCGAGGATTGCAGCATGTTCAATGACCTGAGTCGCCTCGGTAAATACCTCGGTCAGGCCGCGCGCCTGATGGTCGGGATGCCCGACTACGACAATTACGTCGAGCATATGCAAACCAAACACCCGGACAAACCGGTGATGAGCTACGAAATGTTCTTCCGGGAACGCCAAGAGGCTCGTTACGGTGGCAAGGGTGGGCCGAAGTGCTGTTGATCTGCTGAGTCAGATCATGATGTGAAGCAAAAAACTGTGGGAGCGAGCCTGCTCGCGAAGGCAATCGGTCATTCGACACTGATGTTGACTGACACACCGCTTTCGCGAGCAGGCTCGCTCCCACATTCGTTTTGTGTTGTTTTTTAACTTTGTGAAACAGGAGAACCCGTTTGTCCTCTCCCATCCCGGTAACGATCCTCAGTGGCTTTCTCGGCGCGGGCAAAACCACGCTGTTGCGCCACCTGCTCAAAGCTGAACACGGCCTGAAAATCGCCGTGATCGAGAACGAATTCAGCGACGCCGGTATCGACACCCAGCTGTTGGGCGACGAACCGGTGCAAGTGATGACGCTGTCCAACGGCTGCGTCTGCTGCACCATCCACACCGATCTGACCAAAGCCTTGTACTTGTTGCTCGAGCGCCTGGACAGCGGCGAAATCGCCTTCGACCGTCTGGTGATCGAATGCACCGGCCTGGCCGACCCGGCACCTGTGGCCCAAACCTTTTTCATCGATGAAGAGCTGCGCGAGCGCTACATCCTCGACGGCATCATTACTCTGGTCGATGCGGCGCACGCCGACACTCACCTGACGCAAACCATCGCCCAGGCGCAGATCGGTTTCGCCGACCGCTTACTGGTGAGCAAGCGCGATCTGGTGGACGAGGCGACCTTTACCGCGCTGAGCGAGCGCCTGACCCGCATCAACCGTCGCGCACCGATCCGCGTGGTCGACCACGGCAAAATTGACCTGGCCGAATTGCTCGACGTGCGCGGTTTCAATCTCAATGCCGACCTTGGCGGCGGCGTCAGCCTGCGTCCGGTGAGCAAAGCGCCGTCCATCGACCGCATTTCCAGCCTGGTGCTGCGCACTGATAAACCGCTGGATATCGACAAACTCAGTGAGTTCATGAACGAACTGCTGGAGGACCATGGCAAGCAATTGCTGCGCTACAAAGGCGTGTTGAACATCCTTGGCGAGCCGCGGCGCATGGTGTTTCAGGGTGTGTTGAAGTTATACGGATTCGATTGGGACACCGAGTGGGCCGACGATGAAACGCGCGAAAGCGTGATCGTGTTCATTGCCGATGATTTGCCGGAAGAGAAAATCCGTGAGGGGTTTGCGCGGGTAGCGGCGGAATAAAGTCCGACATTTTTAGCGAGTTTGATGCCGCTTTCGCGAGCAGGCTCGCTCCCACAGGGGAATGTATTTCAAATGTGGGAGCGAGCCTGCTCGCGATAGCGGCCTAACCGACAACACGATTCTGACTGAGTGTCGGTCCGGCGTTGAGTAACATCGCTTCCAAATGATCCAGATGCTGGCCCAGCAAGTTCTCAGCCTTCACTGCTTCGCCGCGTTCCACGGCTTCCAGAATCGCCTGGTGCATATGCCAAACGCAATAACCCTCCAACCCTACCTCAAACTGCGCAATCGCCAGCGAAGTCAACGGCACCAAGCTACCAAGAAAATGCGTCAACGGTGCATTCCCAGCCATTTCCGCCAACTGCAAATGAAACTCCCCCGATAAGCGAATCGCCGGACCACGGGCGGTGCATTGACGCTCGCTATCGATCAAGGCTCGCAGTGGTTTCAAGTCTTGCGTGCGGGATTGCTGGCAGACCAGGTGCACCAAGGTGATTTCGGTCAATCGCCGTGCATGCAACATTTGCCGGGTTTGCTCGCTGTCGAGCGCGGCGACGCGGGGCCGATGACTGGTCCGCAGGACGATGATCTGCTGATGGGACAGTTGCGTCAGCACACCACGAATGTCGCTGCGCCTGGCGCCGAACATCTGCGCCAGGCTTTCTTCCGTAAAGCGACTGGCCGCATGAATGCGCTGTTCGAGAATGGCATCGAATACCCGTGAGTAGAGATCATCCGCCGATGGCTTCCCGGTGTTCGTTCGGGGGAAGGGCAGGGCAGTGAGGGTTTGCGGTGAGGCGAAGCTGTTCATGGCTTGTCTCCAGTTCGAAGCGGACTCAACTGACGAGGTTGTCGTCCGGAATATTCAATTCGATGCCCATCCGCTGGCCTTCCCGAAGGATGTGCCGACGCATTTCGGCGCTGGCCTGGGCGCTGTTTTTACTGCGAATAGCGCGCACCACGGCTTCGTTCTCCTCGAGGCGCTCAGCCAAATGCTCCGGGGAGTTGCGCAGCACGTCGGCGCTTTGCTTGAGGGCGTTGCTGGTCTGTTGCACCACACTCTGGAAGATCGGATTCGAGGTCAGCGTGAACAGCTCTTCGTGGAACGCGATGTAGGCGTTCACGCCGGCTTCACTGTCGTTGGCTTCCAGCGCTTCGCGCATGTCCATCAGGGTCAGGCGCAGTTGTCCGACTTCCTTGCTGCTGATCGACTGCGCCACCAGGCCGACAATGAACGGCTCGAGGGTGTAGCGCAGTTGCAGCACGTCTTCCAGGCTCGCACCGGCGACCGCGCTGTCGTGGCTTTGGCTGTCGCTGAGATTGGCCTCCAGCACCACCACGCCTTTACCCGGCATGGAGCGCACCAGCCCGAGGGTTTCCAGCACGATGACGGCTTCACGCAGGCTCGGGCGGCTGATGCCCAGTTGTTCGGCCAACTCACGCTGTCCTGGCAGCATCTCGCCGGAGCGCCACTGACCACGGGCCAAAGCGGCCCGGAGTTTTTCTACGACTGAATTGACGACGGTTGATGTGGTGATCACTGTTCGCTCCATGAGCATCCAAAACGCTTGATGACCGTGTCTGCCCGTGGGCAGACACGGCGATTATTCAGAATTCCTGCTGATGTGCCGGGCCGACAGGCTTTCTCGGCTGGAAGGTATAACCCACCTGACCAGAAAGTACTTTGTTCGCCCGTTGGATATCGATGTCCTTTTCCCAGCGTGCGATGGCCACGGTGGCGACACAGTTGCCGATCAGGTTGGTCAGCGCCCGGCCGATGCCCATGAACCAGTCCACTGCCAATACCAGCACCAGGCCGACCACCGGAATCGCCGGGATCGCCGTCAGTGTCGCCGCGAGAATCACCAGTGCCGAGCCGGGAATCCCGTGAGCGCCTTTGGAGGTGATCAGCGACACCAGCAGAATCGTCAGCAAGTCGGTCATGGCCAGCGGCGTGCCGGTGGCATTGGCGATGAACACGATGGCGAGGGTCAGGTAGATCGAGAAACCGTCGAGGTTGAACGAGTAACCGGTAGGAATGACCAGCCCGACCGTCGAACTGCCGATGCCCAGATGCTCAAGCTTGCGCATGATTTGTGGCAGCACTGCGTCGGAAGATGCGGTGCCCATTACGATCAGCAGTTCTTCGCGCAGGTACTTGAGCAATGGCCACATCCGCAGGCCGGACAGGCGCATCACCAGGCCGAGAATCAATGACACAAACGCGAAACAGGTCAGGTAAAACAGGCCGACCAGGCTGCCCAGGTGTTGCAACGAGTCCAGGCCATATTTGCTGGTGGTGAAGGCAATCGCGCCGAACACACCAATCGGCGCCAGGCGCACGATCATGCCCATGATGCGGAAGATCACGTGGCTGAGTTCGTTGATCAACCGGGAAATACCGGAGGCCGCTTCACCCACCAGGTTCAGGGCGCTGCCGAATAGCACCGAAAACAGCAGGACTTGCAGGATGTTGTTGTCGGCAAAGGCACCGATCACCGAGGTCGGGATCAGGTCCATCAGGAACTGCGTGGTGGTGTGCATGTGCTGACCGCGCTGGGCGATGTCGCCCATGTCGGCAGCGGAGAGCTGATCCAGATGTATGTTCGCGCCGCTGCCGATGCCGGTGCTGAAGGCGAACACCAGACCAATCACCAGGGCGATGGTGGTCAGGACTTCGAAGTAGATCACCGATTTCAGGCCGATGCGTCCGACCTTCTTCAGGTCGCCGGCACCGCTGATGCCGCTGACCACCACGCAGAACACGATCAGACCGATGAGCATCTTGATCAGTTTGATGAAGCCATCGCCGAGCGGTTTGAGCTGGGCGGAGTATTCAGGAAGGGTCAGCCCGCAGACGATGCCGAGCACCAGTCCGAGAACCACTTGGAGGAAGATTGAACGCGAGCACCATCTGAGCATGGGAGGAATCCTGGTCGGTGTCCTGGCTGCCGACGCTTAAGCGCATCAGATTCAGGACTTAATTATTGTGGTCTTACCGGTATGTCCAGTGCAGGCGCAGTCTACGCTGGGTTTTTTCAGGATTACAAGTGGAAATAGAAAAATTGGCATGACCGGTCTGACCGGTTGAGCTGATCCCGTTGAAAATCAAAAGATCTCAATGGCCTTATATGGCAGGCGAAAAAAAACCGGCCATCACTGGCCGGTTTTTTCATTGCTGCGGTTCTGCGGGCTGATTAGGCGCCGTATACCGGCAGCTTCTTGCAGATGGCCTTGACCTTCTCACGAACGGCGTCGATCACCGCTTCGTTGTTCAGGTCCGCCAGGATGTCGCAGATCCAGCCGGCCAGCTCTTTGCACTCTGCTTCCTTGAAGCCGCGAGTGGTCACAGCCGGAGTACCGAAACGCAGACCGGAGGTGACGAACGGGGAGCGTGGATCGTTTGGCACGGAGTTCTTGTTCACGGTGATGAACGCTTTGCCCAGAGCGGCGTCGGCGTCTTTACCGGAGATTTCCTGCTTGATCAGCGACAGCAGGAACAAGTGGTTTTCAGTACCGCCCGAAACCACGTCGAAACCGCGCTCGATGAACACGCCGGCCATGGCCTTGGCGTTCTTCACCACTTGTTGCTGGTAAGTCTTGAACTCAGGCTGCAGCGCTTCCTTGAAGCAGATCGCCTTGGCAGCGATCACGTGCTCCAGCGGGCCGCCCTGGGCGCCCGGGAAAACTGCGGAGTTCAGCTTCTTCTCGATGTCGGCGTTGGCGCGAGCCAGGATCAGGCCGCCACGTGGACCGCGCAGGGTCTTGTGCGTGGTGGTGGTCACGACGTCAGCGAAAGGCACCGGGTTCGGGTAGACGCCAGCGGCGACCAGACCGGCCACGTGGGCCATGTCGACGAACAGGTAGGCGCCAACCTTGTCAGCGATTTCGCGGAAGCGCGGGAAGTCCAGAATCTGCGAGTAGGCAGAGAAACCGGCCACGATCATTTTCGGCTTGTGCTCAACCGCCAGGCGCTCGACTTCGTCGTAGTCGATCAGGCCGTTGCCGTCGATACCGTACTGAACGGCGTTGTACAGCTTGCCGGAGGAGGAAACGCTGGCACCGTGGGTCAAGTGACCACCGTGCGCCAGGCTCATGCCCAGGATGGTGTCGCCCGCTTGCAGCAGAGCCAGGTAAACGGCGCTGTTGGCTTGCGAACCGGCGTGTGGCTGAACGTTGGCGTAATCAGCGCCGAACAGTTCTTTTGCACGGTCGATGGCCAGTTGCTCGACCACGTCGACGAACTCGCAACCACCGTAGTAGCGCTTGCCCGGGTAGCCTTCGGCGTACTTGTTGGTCAGTACCGAGCCTTGAGCTTCCATGACCGCAGGGCTGGTGTAGTTTTCCGAAGCGATCAGCTCGATGTGTTCTTCCTGGCGCTGAGCTTCTTGCTCCATGGCGGCAAAGAGATCGGCGTCGTACTTGGCAATAGTCAAATCACGGCTGAACATGGCGGTCCTCAAGGATCGGGGCAGAAAAGGGGGGCATTCTAACCCAATGGGTTTTAGATGGCATATGAAAGGACATCATGTCGCAGACAAGTGGGCTTCATGACGGGATCAGCGGTGATCGTGCCGGCCTCTTCGCGAGCAGGCTCGCTCCCACAGTGGATCTTCAGTGATCACAAATCTTGTGTACACCCAAAAAACCTGTGGGAGCGAGCCTGCTCGCGAAGGGGGCATCAGCCCCGCCGCAAAGCTTCAGTCGAACATGAACAACGCATCATTGCTGAACTGCGCTTCAAACCGGTTCGCCGGCATCGGCCGCCCGAACAGATACCCCTGAACCTCGTCGCAACCATGCTCACGCAGGAAGTCGAGTTGCTCGTGGGTTTCCACGCCCTCGGCGATAACCGCCAGATTGAGGCTGTGGGCCATGGCGATGATCGCGCGGGCAATCTGCGCATCCTGCTCACCCGACGGCAGGCCGTCGACGAAGGTGCGGTCGATTTTCAGAACGTCGATGGGGAACTGCTTGAGGTAGTTGAGTGATGAGTAACCGGTGCCGAAGTCGTCGACTGCAATGCTCAGACCGAGATTTTTCAGCCCGGCGAGTATCTGCATCGCTTCGCTGACTTCGCGCATCAGGATACTTTCGGTCAGTTCCAGCTCCAGGCACGCCGGCGGCAGGCCGGTTTCCTTGAGAATATTGGCGATTCGCGTGCCGAGCTGGCCGTCGGAGAATTGCCGGGCCGAAATATTCACCGACACCTTCGGCACCCGGACCTTGGCCTGATGCCAGGTCTTGAGCTGACGGCAGGCCTCGCTGATCACCCAGTCACCGACATCCACCACCAGGCCGAGCTCTTCGAGCACCGGAATGAAGTCTCCCGGCGGCACCAGACCGCGTCGCGGATGGCGCCAGCGCAGCAAGGCTTCGGCGCCGGTCAGGCGTTTGCCATCGCCGCTGAACTGCGGCTGGTAATACAGCACAAATTCGTCTTGCTCCAAGGCATGACGCAAGTCGCTTTCCAGCTCCAGACGCTCCAGGGCGCTGGCGTTCATGTCGGCCTGATAGAACTGGAAGTTGTTCTTGCCACGCTCCTTGGCGTGATACATCGCGGTGTCGGCGTTTTTCATCAGCTGGCTGAGTTCGTTACCGTCCTGAGGGCTCAGGGCGATGCCGATACTGGCGGTGACGAAGAACTCGCGGCCTTCAAGCACAAACGGTTTCACCAGGCTGGCGAGAATCTGTTCGGCCACATGAATCGCCCGGTTCAAGGCAATTTCACGGTTGGCCCGCGGTTGCAGCAGCAAGGTGAATTCATCGCCGCCCATGCGCGCCACAGTATCGTCATCATCGACACAATCGAGCAGGCGCGTGGCCATTTCCTTGAGCATGCGATCGCCGGCGGCGTGGCCCAGGGAGTCGTTGATCGGTTTGAAGCGGTCCAGGTCGAGGAACATCAGCACTACCCAGGACTTCTGCCGTTCGGCCGATTGCAGCGCCGAGTGCAGGCGATCCTGGAACAGCGTGCGGTTGGGCAAGTGGGTCAGCGCGTCGTAATAGGCGAGGCGGTGAATCCGCTGCTCACTGGCCTTGCGTTCGCTGATGTCGCTGAAGAAGCACACGTAGCTGGCCAGATCGCCTTCGTCATCCAGCACCGCCGTGATCCCGACCCAGGCCGGGTAATGCTCGCCATTGCGTCGTTTGAGCCAGACTTCGCCTTCCCACGTGCTGTGCTGATGCAATTGCTTGAGCACGTACCGCAGATGGGCTTCCTGCTGCTCGTCGACGGTCAGCATGTTCGGCAACTGGTCGAGCACCTGCTCCACCGCATAACCGCTGACACGGCTGAAGGCTTCGTTAGCCTGGACGATGTAGCCGGCCGGGTCGGTGATCAGGATCGCAGAAGTCGAGTGCTCGAATACTGTCGCGGCCATGCGCAGGTCTTTTTCGGCCCGGCGTTGCTGGCTGATGTCGCGACCGACGCCCAGCACGCCTTCGAATGCACCGTGTTCATCCCAGACCAGCACCAGTCGCAGTTCGATAGGAATCTTGCGCCCGTCGGCCCGCAGGCAGTCGAACAAAAACAGTTGGGTCTGCACCTGGCTGCGCAACAGCGCCAGTTGGTCGGGTTTATTCAGCGCTTTGCTGACCCGGTCCATCAGGTGGTAAATGCCGGTCAGCTGTTGCGGGTTGGCGATGGTCGACTGCCAGCCGTTCTGGAAAATCCAGTCGGCGTCGTAGCCCAGCACGGCTTGCACCGACGGGCTGACGTAGTTGAGCGCCATCTTGCTGTCAGTCGAGAAAATCACGTCGCTGATGCTTTCGGCAAGCATCCGGTAGCGCTGCTCGCTGTCGCGCAGGGACTCACTGGCTTCAATCTGTTCGGTGATGTCCTTGGCCACGCCGATGATTCGCGTGACCTGATCGTGCTTGTCCCGCGCCAGCGCCTGTTCGCGGATGTCGAAGCGCCGCCATTTGCCGTCCCGGTGGCGGAAGCGCAGCTGGCATTGCATCAATTGTCTGTAACCGGCCTGCCGCTGGGTCTGGCGTGAGCGGTGGTAGAAGTCGGCATCTTCGGGGTGCAGCAGAATTTCCCAGAAATACTCGCCCATCTGGTGCAGTTCGGTACGGTTGTAACCGAGCGTCTGGCCCAGGTGGTGGTTGCTGAAAATCATTCGCTGGCTGATCACGTCTTGCACGTACAGATGATCCGGCACGGTGCGTACCACGTCGGACCAGAATCCTTCACGTTCCAGCAGGGACAGTTCGACGAGCTTACGACTGGTGATGTCGGTGATGCTCAGGATCACCGCTTTATAGTCGTCCTGGTCTTCCGGCAGACGCAGGACCAGCCACAAGTGCTGGTCGCGGCCATTGGCGTCTTGCAGTTTGATTTCCAGTTCAAGCTGTTTCTGCTGGTTGAGCACCGCGTCGAGCACTTGATCGCCGATGGCGGTGCCGTCCTGCGGGTTGCCGTCGATCAGCAGTTTCCAGGCTTGATCGCACGTGTTGACGTTGAGCAGTTGCAGGGCGACCAGGTTGACTTCGGTGATGCGCAGTTCCTGCAGCAGGTGCTGGCGTTGTTCCGGTGTATCGAGCCAGGCCTTCAGGTGTTCGCTGCTGTGCAACTGAGCCTTGTCGAAGAAGCTTTTGAGCCCGGACACATCGAGCACACACAGGGCGACGCCAGTGCCTTCGAAAATATCCTGATAGCGTCGACGGCCTTCGTGCACCTGGCGTTGGCGGCGGCGCATGTTCAGCAGGGCGATGAACGGCAGCAGCGAGAAAGCCAGGCCCAGAAGGCATTTGCCGATGAGCGCCGGCAGCAAGTGTTCGATCACCCGTTGCCGGTCGAACAACCCGCGCAGTTGCCAGTCGCTGCTGCTCAGGGGCACGGTCAGCACGCTGTTGGCCAGTTCATCCGCTGTCATCAACGACGGAGTGGCCAAGGGCTGCGCATCGTCGCGGCTGACGATCTGGTGATTGACGCGGTTTTCCACCAGCCACAGCGGGCGAATACCGGTTTCGTTTTGTTTGGTCAGCGACGAGAAAAATGTCGGCGTCAGGCGTAGAACCCAGTAGCCGCGGGTGTTACCGCTGGCCTGATGCAGGAGCAGATGCACCACCGAACCGTCATTGGCGTTGCTGAAATAATGGGCCTGGGCGTGACTGCGCCGGACCAGTTCGCTCAGATACTCGGCGTCGTCGCTGTCGTCGCCACTGTCATTGAGAACTTTCCCGGAAGGGCTGAGCAGCGCGAGGCTGAGCAGGTCCGGCAAGGACTTTTGCAGTTTGCGCAACAGCGCCTGCTGTTCGTCGGCGCTTTGCGGTTGTTCGACGATCGGTAGCAGGTTGAGGGCGATCTGGGCGTTGAGCGCCATGTTCAGGCTGACTTGCGAGGCCAGATCGGCGGTGTAGTCGATGGTGTACTGACGCTGGTTTTTCTGGGTTTCGCGAAGCTGATCCAGCAACTGCCAAAACAGCAGCGCGAGCAGCAGCAGGACGAGCATCGCCAGCGCGCCCTTCAAGGAGCCACGCAGGGGTGAGCCAGTCGCAGGATTGAGTGCGCTCACGGAAGAAGGTGGGGAGACATTAGACAAACTGTAATCCTGCGGTTTGGCTGGACTGGCGCGACGTGCACTATAAGCCGGACGCCCGAAGGGCGGCTAGCATGCCCTGAGTTGTGGCAAAGTGCCAGTCCCGCTCGGCTGGACTGCCTTCCGTCAATCAGGTAGCTTTGCCGGTTACGCGGGAGCGTTCCAGCTCCTAGAATCAGGCTTTTTTAGCGCGCACGCATTGATACCTATCAATCGGACGACGCGCACGGCCTGGCCGGGCATCGCCCGCGCCCCAATCATTCATCGTTCACTGACCCTAGGTTCTCCATGGCTCAATACGTATTCACCATGCATCGGCTGGGTAAAGTTGTTCCGCCGAAGCGGGAAATCCTGAAAAACATTTCGCTGTCGTTCTTCCCGGGCGCCAAGATTGGCGTACTCGGCCTTAACGGTTCGGGTAAATCCACCCTGTTGAAAATCATGGCGGGCGTCGACACCGAGTTCGACGGCGAAGCCCGTCCGATGCCGGACCTGAACATCGGCTACCTGCCGCAAGAACCGATCCTGGACCCGACCAAGACCGTGCGTGAAGTGGTTGAGGAAGCGGTCAGCGTGATCAAGAACGCCCAGGCTCGCCTGGACGAGGTCTACGCGGCTTATGCTGATGAAGATGCCGACTTCGATAAACTGGCCGCCGAACAAGCCAAGCTCGAAGCCATTCTGCAAGCCAGCGACGGTCACAACCTGGATCGCCAACTGGAAGTCGCCGCCGATGCGCTGCGTCTGCCGGCCTGGGATGCCAAGATCGAATTCCTGTCCGGTGGTGAGAAGCGTCGTGTGGCACTGTGCCGCCTGCTGCTGTCTGCTCCGGACATGCTGCTGCTCGACGAACCAACCAACCACCTGGACGCCGATTCCGTCGCCTGGCTGGAGCACTTCCTGCACGATTTCCCGGGCACCGTGGTCGCGATCACGCACGACCGCTACTTCCTGGACAACGTTGCCGGCTGGATCCTCGAACTCGACCGCGGCGCAGGTATCCCGTACGAGGGCAACTATTCGGGTTGGCTCGAAGCCAAGTCCGATCGTCTGGCTGCCGAATCCAAGCAGCAGTCGGCTCACGAAAAAGCCATGAAGGAAGAACTGGAGTGGGTGCGTAAAGGCGCCAAGGCCCGCCAGTCCAAATCCAAGGCTCGTCTGCAACGCTTCGAAGAAATGCAATCGCAGGAATTCCAGAAGCGCAGCGAAACCAACGAGATCTACATCCCGGCCGGTCCACGCCTGGGCGACAAGGTCATCGAATTCAAAAACGTTTCCAAGGGTTATGGCGATCGCGTGCTGATCGACAACCTGTCGTTCTCCATGCCTAAAGGCGCCATCGTTGGCGTGATCGGCGGTAACGGTGCCGGTAAATCGACCCTGTTCCGCATGCTGATGGGCAAGGAAACACCGGATTCGGGCAGCATCGAAGTCGGCGAAACCGTGCAACTGGCGTGCGTCGATCAGAGTCGCGAAGACCTGGACGGCAGCAAGACAGTGTTCCAGCAAATCTCCGACGGTTCGGATCAGATCCGCATCGGCAACTACGAGATCCCGTCGCGCACCTACGTCGGTCGCTTCAACTTCAAGGGCGGCGATCAGCAGAAGTTCGTCAAGGACCTGTCCGGTGGTGAGCGCGGTCGCTTGCACCTGGCCCTGACCCTGAAAGAGGGCGGCAACGTCCTGCTGCTCGACGAACCGTCCAACGACCTCGACGTTGAAACCCTGCGTTCCCTGGAAGAAGCCCTGCTGGACTTCCCGGGCGCTGCCATTGTGATCTCTCACGATCGGTGGTTCCTTGACCGCGTCGCGACTCACATCCTGGCGTACGAAGACGACTCGCAAGCGGTGTTCTTCGAAGGTAACTACACCGAATACGAAGCCGATCGCCGCAAACGCCTGGGCGAAGCCGCAACTCAGCCGCATCGTGTACGGCACAAGAAACTGGCCTGAATCAGGTTGGTTGCATAAAAAAACGGAGCCCTCGGGGCTCCGTTTTTTTTGGGTTTTCCAGTGAGACCGCGGCGCGGCCTTCGCGAGCAGGCTCGCTCCCACAGGGGAATGCATTTCAAGTGTGGGAGCGAGCCTGCTCGCGAAGGCGGCCTAATGGTCACTCAATATCTATATTCAAAACCTCAATCACCAAATCCCCCACCGGCCGCTTCCAGACCACCTCATCTCCGACCTGCGCGCCCAACAGTGCCCGACCCAATGGCGAACCCCAGTTGATCAAACCAGTGGCGGCGTCCGCCTGATCCTCGCCCACCAACTGCACGCACTGTTCATTGCCCTGTTCATCGGCGAACGTCACCGAGCCGCCAATCTGTACCTTGTCGGTCGAGGAGGCCGGGACGACTAACTGGGCGCTTTGCAGTCGCTGATTGAAATACCGCCAGTCACGCTCAAGGTCGGCCTGGCGCTGTTTGTCAGCCAGTTCACCTTTTGCACTTTGTTCATTGAGCAGGTTTTGCACCTCGGCGAGTTTCGCTTGAAGCTGGGCGAGACCGGCCGGCGTGACGTAATTGGGCTGCGCACTGACTTGCCGTTCGACGGGCTGATCGGCTTGCGCGGCGGCGTTATCTTCATTGACGAAGGCACGACTCATGGTTTTCTCCCGTTATAGGGTTTGGGCCATGGTCGCAGGCTTTTAGTTTCGACAGATATCTGTCAGCGACTTATTGCGAGCGAAAAGCACGAGCGGCGTCCTGGTCCTTCTGCTGCTGCCAGGCTTTGTCCCGGTCGTCCCAATGGTGGCTGCGATAATCCTCACGGTCCTCGCTTTCGCGCATCGCCTGACACTGACGGAAGCCATCGCTCCAGCCCTCGGCGTACTGCTTGTCCTTGAGGTAACGCGCAACGTTTTTACGAAACTCTCCGGTGAATGCTCCCGCCGCTTGCCGGCCACTGCTGCAACCGTCATCGAAGCCATCGGCGAAGGCCGGTGGATAACCCTTGGCGATCAGATCCTCGTGGGTCGTCTGGCAACCCGCGATCAACATCAGCAAACCCACCACACCCACGCAACGCCACATCTCAGACTCCCAGACCGTCAACGGCCTATAGGAGAAGTCTAGGAGTGGATTCGTGAGGTGTTTGTGGAAGGTCTGTGAAAAATCTATTGATCACCACAAAACAACTGTGGGAGCGAGCCTGCTCGCGAAAGCGGTGGATCAGCCAGCGTTGATGTTGACTGACACTGCGCATTCGCGAGCAGGCCCGCTCCCACAAGGGAATAGCGGTGCTTATGGGTTAGTAGTGATACCACTTCACCTCAAGCATCACTTCGTTCTCGGGCGAAGCCAGGTGACTGAATTCTCGCTGGGCACTCAGGCGCAAACCCAGGTTGCGCGACAATTCCCATTGCTGATTCAGACTCACGCTACGGCGCACTTCGCCGTTGGTGAAAAAGTCGCCCTTGGCTTCCAGGCTGAGGTTGCCCAATGGGTTTTTCCACAGCAAACCGCTGTTGAAACCCGCCGCCGGGGCGATGAAGCCAGCAAAGTCGTTGTTGTGTTCAATGCGCACGGTGCCCAAAGCAAAGCCGAGCATGTCGTCGCCCAGTTGCCAGGTCCCGCCGCCACCGCCATTGACGTGGCTGACCAGGGTTTCGTCGTCATGCTTACCCGGCACGCGCTCCAGGCCGCCGGTGACTTGCCACGACAGTGGCTGCAGCAATTCATTGCGCGGGGTCAGGGAGCGGATGGTCGCCAAGTCCAATTGCTGCAACTGCCAATGATTGCCCTCGTACTGGCGCAGCTTCATTTGCAGGATTTCGATCTGCGCGCCGAGGGGGAAGCTCTCGGCGTTGTCGTTGAGGTCGTGATAAGCCATACGCAAGCCATACTCGCCAAACGCCTTGTCGCCTCGAGTGCCGATACCGGCCTGCCAGGTGCGCGATTCATGGCCGTCCTCGGGCAGGCCGGGTTGCGGGATGTCCAGTTCCGGTGCCGGGTTCTGGTTGATCGCCCGCAGCAGTTCGAAACTGCGCTGCGCCCGTTGCGGATCACGCTCCTGGCCGTTGGCGCGGTAGCGCTCCAGGCGATAGGCAGCGTCGATGATCAACGCCTGACGATCCTTGGGTTGAGCCTTGAACGCCGGCTCTTGCAGTTGCTTCTGGTCGGCGCTGACTTTCAGCACCCAATCCTGTTCCTCAGTGGTCAGCGGCTCGGCGCGGCTCAGCAGTTCACGTTCGCGAGACGGTCGGTACTGAATGGATTCCACCAGTCCGGCTTCTTTCACCGCTTTGACGGTGTCCGTAGGAATCGCGGTCAGCGGGAATTGTTCGGTCAGTCGCAGGCTCGGGCGGGCCACTTGCAGCAGTTCCAGCAGACGATAAGAGCAGTTTTCGTCGAAGAAAAAATAATCGAACTGGATCTGTTTGAGCTCCCAGACGTGCTCGACCATGCGCTCGGTTTCTGCCTGGGTCAGATTGAGGCGGTACTCCCATAGATCGCGGTTCTCGAGACTGCGGTATTCCGAGAGTTTTTCTTGATAGGGCACCAGCGCAAACAAACCGGGATAGCCGCCCATCAAGCCTTTCCAGGCATACAGGATGCTGTTGTCCGAGCCTTCGATGTACGCGCCGAAGTTGATCGCATAACTGAGCAGGGCGGTTTGATCGGTCTGCACATTGGCCTGGTCGATGCGCAGCAACGTATGGCCGAACATCGACGACGGACTGTTCAGATACGCTGCAGGGAAAATCATCACCGCACTGTGGGGCGAAACATCCTTGAACCATTGCTTGAATTCAGTGCAGTCGAGCGTCGGCAGATCGGTCAGGTTGAGCTGTGCCTTGAGCCAGCGGGCGCGAGCCGGGTAGACGCATTGCGCATGTTTTTCGCCAGCACTGGCCGGGGCGTACAGCGCTTGCACGGTCGCCGCCAGCTCGCGGTCAGGATGTTCATTGCCGTCGGCGGCGAGGAAGAATTTCTTGTCGCTGACATAGCTGCGCCAGCCGCCGAGTTTGGCGGTTTCGTAGTGGCCCAGGGAAATCCAGAAGGGGTCATTGGCCAATTGCTGCAAACGTTGATTGTCGATTTTTGGCGTGGCAGACAGCGGGGCGCAGACACAGAGCGCCAGCCAGGCAAGGCGTTTGAGCATAGTGGGCAACTTAAGTCGAAAGAAACAAAGACCCAAAGGGGCAGGCCAAAAGGGCCAGGTTCAAAAAACAAAACCCGCTCCCCGAAAGGAGCGGGCGGGTCGAGCTTAAGCTTGAGTGGCGTACTTGGCCAGACGCGGATCGCTCTTCAGAACGGCCAGGGTGTTGGTATGCACGTCGTCAGCGGTCACGTCAGCCTTGCTGAAGATCTGCTGGAAGTGCTCATGAGTGACGGCGGCGAAATGCGCACGGTCTTCCGGCGCCACGCCCAGTACCACAGCGTAAGTGGTCAGCGCTTCGCCCTGACCCTTGGCCATGTCTTCGGACAGCTCGTTCATCATGCCATTCATGGCAATCCAGGATTTGCCGCCATAGGTCAGCGACGCATTAGTCGCGCAACCGTTGGTACCGGAGGTCATACCGAACGTTGCGTTGCCGGAAGTGCCGTTGGTGGTGGATGCCAGGAAATGAGCCGGGGTGCCACGCTGACCTTCGAACAGCATGTTGCCCCAACCGCAATCCGGGCCGCCTGGCGCCTGAGCCATGGCGTTGATGGATACAGCGGTGAAGAGAGTACCGAGAAGAATCCGTTTCATAGCTTTGTTCTCTTTATGTGCATACCAATGGACAAGGGGTCTGGCCCAATCCGGCGCCAGTGGGCCAGTTATTAATCCAGCCGCGCAGTTTGGAGTTTAGGCACGATCCCGGGGTTCCGTGATTTTTTGCAAAACATTCATTGAAAACATTGATTTGGCCCCGGCCCGCCTGGGGATGTCGCTTTGTCTATGCTTTGGCTAGAGGCGCGCCTTGCAAGTGAGGTATGGGCAGCGCCAGAATGCCGCTATCTGCCCCGCCTGATGTAAGGAAGCCCGATGCCTGATCCTGTTGCTGCCAGCTTGCGTCTAGCGCCCGAAGCGCTGACCCGTCCGTTTTCCGCTGAACAGTTCAGCTTCTCTACCACCAATGATTTGGAGCCCTTCCGCGGTGTGCTTGGCCAGGAACGTGCGGTCGAAGCGCTGCAGTTCGGTGTGGCGATGCCACGCCCCGGTTACAACGTATTCGTCATGGGTGAGCCCGGCACCGGCCGGTTTTCGTTCGTCAAACGTTACCTGAAAGCCGAAGGCAAACGCCTGCAGACCCCGGCGGACTGGGTCTACGTCAACAATTTCGATGATCCTCGCGAACCTCGTACCCTGGAGTTGCCATCGGGTACCGCCGGTGCCTTTATCGATGACATCAACGGCTTGATCGACAACCTGCTGGCGACTTTTCCGGCGGTGTTCGAGCACCCGTCCTACCAGCAGAAGAAAAGCGCCATCGACCGCGCCTTCAACCAGCGTTACGACAAGGCGCTGGACGTGATCGAGCGCCTGGCGCTGGAGAAGGATGTTGCGCTGTACCGCGACAGCACCAATATCGCCTTTACGCCGATGAGCGAAGGCAAAGCGGTGGACGAAGCCGAATTTGCCCAGTTGCCGGAAGTCGATCGCGAGCGTTTTCACGACGACATTTCGTGGCTGGAAGAGCGGCTGAACGAAGAGCTCGCCAGCCTGCCGCAGTGGAAGCGTGAGTCGAGCAATCAAATGCGTCAGCTCAACGAAGAAACCATCACCCTGGCCTTGCAGCCCTTGCTCGCGCCGCTGTCGGAAAAGTACGCGGAAAACGCCGGCGTTTGCGGTTACCTGCAAGCGATGCAGGTATATCTGCTCAAGACCGTGGTCGAGCAACTGGTGGACGACAGCAAGACGGACGCCATCGCCCGCAAGCTGCTGGAAGAGCAATACGCACCGAGCCTGGTGGTCGGTCATCCGTTCAGCGGCGGTGCGCCAGTGGTCTTTGAGCCGCACCCGACTTACGAAAACCTGTTCGGCCGCATCGAGTACACCACCGACCAGGGCGCGCTCTACACCACGTATCGACAGTTGCGTCCGGGTGCGCTGCACCGCGCCAACGGCGGCTTCTTGATTCTTGAAGCAGAAAAAATGCTCAGCGAGCCGTTCGTGTGGGATGCGCTCAAACGCGCGCTGCAATCACGCAAATTGAAAATGGAATCGCCGCTGGGCGAGATGGGCCGTTTCGCCACCGTGACCCTGACACCGCAACACATTCCGCTGCAGGTCAAAGTCGTCATCATTGGCGCCCGGCAGTTGTACTACACGCTGCAGGACCTCGATCCGGACTTCCAGGAGATGTTCCGTGTACTGGTGGACTTCGATGAAGACATCCCGATGGTCGACGAAAGCCTGGAGCAATTCGCCCAGTTGCTCAAGACCCGCACTTCCGAAGAAGGCATGGCGCCGCTGACCGCCGATGCGGTGGCGCGTCTGGCGACTTACAGTGCTCGCCTGGCTGAGCACCAGGGGCGTTTGTCGGCGCGGATCGGTGATTTGTTCCAATTGGTCAGCGAGGCGGATTTCATTCGCCAACTGGCCAGTGACGAAATGACCGACGCCGGGCACATCGAACGTGCGCTCAAGGCCAAAGCCACGCGTACCGGGCGCGTCTCGGCGCGGATTCTCGATGACATGCTGGCCGGGATCATCCTGATCGACACCGCAGGTGCGGCGGTCGGCAAGTGCAACGGGCTGACAGTGCTGGAGGTCGGTGACTCGGCGTTCGGTATACCGGCGCGGATCTCCGCCACGGTCTACCCGGGTGGCAGCGGCATCGTCGACATCGAGCGCGAGGTCAACCTCGGCCAGCCGATTCACTCCAAAGGCGTGATGATCCTCACCGGGTACCTGGGCAGCCGATACGCCCAGGAATTCCCGCTGGCGATTTCCGCGAGTATCGCCCTGGAGCAGTCCTACGGTTACGTCGACGGTGATAGTGCATCGCTGGGCGAGGCTTGCACCTTGATTTCGGCGCTGTCGAAAACCCCGCTCAAGCAGTGTTTTGCGATCACCGGCTCGATCAACCAGTTCGGTGAAGTGCAGGCGGTGGGCGGGGTCAACGAGAAGATCGAAGGCTTCTTCCGACTCTGCGAAGCGCGCGGGCTGACCGGTGAGCAGGGAGCAATCATTCCCCACGCCAACGTTGCCACGCTGATGCTCGACGAGAAAGTGCTGACGGCGGTGCGCGCGGGGCAGTTCCACGTCTACGCCGTGCGCCAGGCTGATGAAGCCCTGAGCCTGTTGGTCGGCGAGCCGGCCGGTGCGCCGGACGCCGATGGCCAGTTCCCTGAAGGCAGCGTTAACGCGCGGGTGGTGGAACGCTTGCGGGTCATCGCAGAAATGATCAGCGAAGAGGACCTCAAGGAAGCCGAGAAAGAGATGGCGCAGGAAGCCTTGGTGGAAACCAAGCCCGCCTGATACAGAAACAATTTGAGGATCAGATAGATCCACTGTGGGAGCGAGCCTGCTCGCGAAGAGGGAGTGCCAGTTGACGTCAATGTCGCCTGACACACCGCTTTCGCGAGCAGGCTCGCTCCCACATTTGTATCCGGCGCACTCCGAAAAAGTGCCATCAGTCTGGCGTCAATATTCACACAATGACCATTCGGCGCCTTCTGGTCCCACTTGACGTGCTAGTCAGACTTTTCCTCTATTCTCAGGTCAAGGATATCGACAGTAATCACTGGATCGAGACAGCCCTCCCGTGGGGGCTGAATACCGGCTCTACCGAGGGTCGCCGCCATGTCGCGCAACCTCTGCCTCACCCGTCAATGCCTGGGCCTTGTGACCCGTATCGAGTGTGCCATCCGCCCATTGGCGGGGGATACGGGCATGTGGACCTTGCTCTTCGCCGCCGGAATGGCCGGCGAACAACCTTCTGCCATCAAAGCCCAGGGCCCGTTTCATGGTCCCTTTGTGGCTGAGTCGATCCTCGACACCATCGTTGAAAGCCTCACCCTGCACGGCTATGAACTGGCCGATGATCCGCAAATCTGGTGCCTGCACCTGCAAGCTCAGCTGCGGGAAATCAATGGTGGCCGCTGCCGCAACCCTGGAGGTTTCGAGTTTCGGCCCGAGCACTGAACAGGCTATTGAGCAAGGTTGGACGTGTCCGCCTTGTCGAGTTTGACCTCGAAGCCATATTGCACGGTGGAGAGATCGGTTCGTTGATAGGTTTCCAGGCGGGCAGGCTGCCCGTAGAAGTAATGCACCCCCAATAATGCCGGGCCTTCTGCGCTCGCATCGTGGCTGACCGAAAGAATCTCCTTCAGATAATTGCCGCTATCGTCCTTGGCGAAGAAACGCCAGTCCTGGGCGGGAAACTGCTTCAGATCAACCACCAGCGCATTGCCTTTGAGCGCCAGGCCTTTGGGCAACTGGTGGGCGTCGATGGTTTTCTTTTCGACGGTGGCGAGAAACAGCGGCATGGAGCCCACCGCGAAAGCCGGGGTTTCCGGAAACAGGTTCAAGTCGTAGGTGATGATGCCGCGCAGGGGATCGACCTGATGAGCCTCTGGCGGCAATTCGATCGGCCCATCGCGTTTGCCGTTACCGTCCTCAGTAAAGAAACTGACCGGGCTGTCACCGGGGGTGAAGGAGGTGCCGAGCAGCTCATCATTGAAGCTTTTGGGGTGATCGAACTCGATACGCGCGGCGCTGGGGTCTTCGACCGACTGACTGATGCTGACGCTCTTTTTCAGTTGTTCCTCGCCAAGTGTGGCGCCCTTGAGCCAGGTCGGGGCCTGATCGTCGTACACCACCACCGGCAGCGTCAGTGGCTGGATGGTCTTTTGCGTGGTGTGTGAGTCGAAGCGAAGTACCGGCAGGTTCAGGTCCTTGCGGGTCACCGTGACGGTTGAAAAGTCCAGTACGCTGACCTCAAGAGTTTCGATCGGCCCGTTGAAGTACACCTTTGAATAATGGTGGCTCTGCTGCTGCTCAAAGGCGCGCTGCTCTTCATCGATCTGTTTCTCGAAGCTCTCGCTCCAGGCTTTCTGCTGTTGCATTTTCGCCAGTTGCTTTTGATAGAAGGCTATTTGTGTGGCGGTTTCGTTGATCGAGCCTGAGCGCGAGAGAAATTGCCCGGTGCTGTCCTTGGCCTGGACGATCAGCGGGTTCAGCGGTGTTTCGCCGACCTCGGGGGCCAGTGGTGCGCTGTTGTTGAATTCGATTTCGGCGAAGTTGTTTGCAAGGTTCAACAGGTTGACGCTGAGGTTGTCGTTGGTGCGGGTCTGGCCAACATCCTTTTTCGTCAGGTCGAAGCTGTAGAGCCGGCGCGGCGCGATGACTTCCACCTTGCCTTGCAGACTCACCGGTTGTGGCTGGTTCTTTTTGTCCACGTCCAGGCCGTCGATGAATGGATAGGTCACCGTCAGGTCTTCGGGGTTGGTCAGGTTTGAGCTCGATGGGCTCAGTTGAATTCCAGGATCGGTTTCTGACCATTCCGGCTGAAACGGGATGACGCGTTTGTTGCTCAAGGTCACCGATTGCCATTCAAGATTATGGGGAAAGAGAAACGCGACTGGAATGTTGAAGTTGAAGGGGAACACCGGTTGCAGATCGGTCAGGTAGTCGGAACTGGAATCTTTGTGCAGCACGAACAAGCCGTTGATGTACGTGTCGACCAAGGCCTGGGGCGTCGGATAGTGCTTGAGGACGGCGAGGGCGTCTTCGCCATATTCTGTTTCCACCGGTTTGCTGTCGAGCTTGAGTTGCGCACGCTCGAGCAACAACAGTGAGCCGCCGAGTTCAGCCACGGCATCCTTGAGTTTTGGGTCCTGAATCGCATCCAGAGACTTCTCGAACTGCGCCGTCTTTTCCTCGAGGCTGACCTGGCGCTTCTCATCGCTGGGTGAGCAGGCGCTCATCAGCAAAGCCAAGCAAATTCCGGCGCTCGTCAAAGGCAATCGCACATCCATTTCCCGTCTTCCTGTCCGATGTCGCTGAGCTGTCAATGCTTTGGACACTAGCAGAAAAACCTTGTCACACACGCGCAGGTTGCGGATTTCCCAACGGTTTCTGGGTGTAACAGGTGGCTGATATACTCGCGGCCATTTCCAGGCCTTGTGTGAGATTTAATGGAACGCTTTATCGAAAATGCAATGTACGCCAGCCGCTGGCTGCTGGCGCCGATCTACTTCGGTCTGTCCCTTGGGCTACTGGCCCTGGCGCTGAAATTCTTCCAGGAAGTCTTCCACGTCATCCCTAACGTGTTCTCGATGGCCGAGTCGGATCTGATTCTGGTGCTGCTCTCGCTGATCGACATGGCGCTGGTAGGCGGTTTGCTGGTGATGGTGATGATTTCCGGTTACGAGAACTTCGTTTCCCAACTGGACATCGACGACGACAAGGAAAAGCTCAACTGGCTAGGCACCATGGATTCCTCTTCATTGAAGATGAAGGTGGCCGCTTCCATCGTGGCCATTTCGTCCATCCACCTGCTGCGGATTTTCATGGACGCCAAGAACGTCGATCCCGAGCATTTGAAGTGGTACGTGATCATCCACATGACCTTCGTGATTTCGGCGTTTGCCATGGGTTATCTGGATAAGCTGACCAAGCACTGATCGCTTTTTATCGCTCTACCCAACCGCCCGCCTGTTGCGAAACAGACGGGCGGTGTTGTTTGTGGCTTGTACTTTGATGCGCCGAGGCCTATGCCTGTAAGGATCTTGGCTCGCCACTGTGTGAGGTGTGTTCATGAACCTGCAAGAGTTGAATGCTTATGCCATCGCCGGGAAGGTCGATGAGCTCAATCTGATTTCAATGGAAGGTGGGATCTACCTGTTGGAAGCGCGGATGCATGGCGCGGCGTACCCATTGAGTGATGCCCGCGGCCAGATGTTTCATTTGCGGTCGGTCGAGCATGCACGTGAAGTGCTTCATGCCTTTCCCAGCTTGCCGTTCAACCTTGTACACGTTTCGGTGCATGACGAGATGTGTGGACTCGGTGTTAGCTCCGAGGGAAGCCTGAAGGTACCAATCGCGTGGCAGCACTGACGGCTCTCATCAACCCAATGACATCTGTGCTAGTCTGCTGGCCCTTTTGGTTCCGGGCGCTCCGGGACGCGCTGTGTACGCACGGCAAGTTCCAGGGCCGTCCGCACAGCGGAGCAGTGTCATGTCCGAAGTAAATCTGTCCACCGACGAAACCCGCGTCAGCTACGGTATTGGCCGTCAGCTGGGCGATCAACTGCGCGACAACCCGCCACCAGGTGTTAGCCTGGACGCGATCCTGGCGGGTCTGACCGACGCTTTCGCCGGCAAGGAAAGCCGTGTGGGTCAGGAAGAAATGTCCGCGAGCTTCAAGGTTATTCGCGAAATCATGCAAGCTGAAGCCGCTGCCAAAGCTGAAGCCGCTGCTGGCGAAGGCCTGGCATTCCTGGCTGAAAACGCCAAGCGTGATGGCATCACCACCCTGGCTTCCGGCCTGCAATTCGAAGTGCTGACTCAGGGTGAAGGCGCCAAGCCAACCCGTGAAGATCAAGTGCGCACTCACTACCACGGCACCCTGATCGACGGCACTGTGTTCGACAGCTCCTACGATCGTGGTCAGCCTGCAGAATTCCCGGTTGGCGGCGTGATCGCTGGCTGGACCGAAGCCCTGCAACTGATGAACGCCGGCAGCAAGTGGCGTCTGTACGTGCCGAGCGAACTGGCTTACGGCGCTCAAGGCGTTGGCAGCATTCCGCCGCACAGCGTACTGGTATTCGACGTCGAACTGCTCGACGTTCTGTAAGACCCGGCTCGATATCACATCGGGCTAATGTGGGGGCGAGCCTGCTCGCGAATTCGGTCTGACATTCAACACTGATGTTGTCTGACACACCGCCTTCGCGAGCAGGCTCGCTCCCACAATTTTTTTGCGCTGATTTTCATATTTCGATCTTGTGGTGCAGTTCGCTTGTCGGGCGCAATGCCCGGGCATAGCAGAACAGAAACAGATTGCGCACCAGTTCCTTGAGCACCACCGGCTCGCTGGAACTCAAGCCGTTGACGTCCAGATCACCCTGATCCTGCAGCTCGCTCAAGGCTTCTTCTTCAAGCACCGCACAGACTTCCCCGGTTTCCCGATGCAGGATCCTGAGGTAAGGGTGTGGGCGGTCCAGCCAGGCATCGATCAAATAAGTCATGGGTCTCATCTCCATTGATTGGTTTCAATGAGAATAATTCTTATTCATCAAATAGCAAGGACCTATTGGCGGTTTGTGTTTTTTTAAGGGCGAAGGTTGCGTAAGGTCAAAACGGCTGGCGTTTGGCTATTGCGAGGGATTGTTGGGCGAAGCGGGGGAGGGTGAAGCACCATCCCACGCCGGGCGCGGGATGGAAGACAGCAGGCTCAGACTTTTCTGACGAACTCGGATTTGAGCTTCATCGGGCCGATGCCGTCAATCTTGCAGTCGATGTCGTGATCACCATCGCACAGGCGGATGTTCTTGACCTTGGTCCCGACCTTGACCACCAGCGACGTGCCTTTGACCTTGAGGTCCTTGATCACGGTGATGGTGTCGCCGTCCTGCAGGACGTTGCCGACCGAATCCTTTTTCACGGTGTCATCGGACACCGCTTCGGCTTCGCCGCCGGCGGACCACTCGTGGGCGCACTCCGGGCAGATCAGCTGAGCGCCGTCTTCATAGGTGTATTCGGAATTACATTTTGGGCAGGGTGGCAACGTGCTCACTAAAGCTCCTTGGATTCAGGATCGCTAAAAAGCGCACATTGTATAGGGTTTTAGGCCGGAGAGGGCCGGACGCTGATAAACCTGTGGGAGCGAGCCTGCTCGCGAAAGCGATACGTCAGTCAACATCGATGCTGACTGGCAGATTGCATTCGCGAGCAGGCTCGCTCCCACAGGGTATTGCGGTGCAGTTAGTGCGTGCGTGCGACCGCAAACTCGCTCAACTCGACCAGTGCATCGCGGTATTCGCTGGCAGGCAGCGCGTCGAGGCATTTGATCGCGCGGGCCACGTAGTCACGGGCCAGCTGGGCGGTGTAATCCAGCGAACCAGACGCTTCCACGGCTTCGCGGATGCTTTCCAGGTCTTCGATGCCGCCTTTCTGGATCGCCTTGCGCACCAGTGCAGCCTGCTCCGGCGTGCCTTCGCGCATGGTGTAGATCAGCGGCAGGGTCGGTTTGCCTTCGGCCAGATCGTCGCCGACGTTCTTGCCCAGGGTTTCGGCGTCGCCTTTGTAGTCCAGCAAGTCGTCGACCAGTTGGAAAGCCACACCCAGGTGATCACCAAACGTACGCAGAGCTTCTGCCTGTTCCGATGTAGCTTCGCAGAGCGCTGCAGCACTGTGGGTCGACGCTTCGAAGAGCATCGCGGTCTTGCCGCGGATGACTTCCATGTAGGTTTCTTCGGTGGTGCTGGCGTCACGAACCTTGGACAGCTGCAACACTTCGCCTTCGGCGATGATGCGCGTGGCTTGCGAAAGGATTTTCATCACCGGCATGGAGCCCAGTTCGACCATCATTTCGAAGGACCGCGAATACAGGAAGTCACCCACCAGCACGCTAGGGGCGTTGCCCCACATGGCGTTGGCGGTCGAGCGGCCACGGCGCATGCCGGACATGTCGACCACGTCGTCATGCAGCAGGGTCGCGGTGTGCAGGAACTCGATGGTCGCGGCCAGCAGGCGCAGGTCATCGCCTTCGCGACCCAGTGCCTTGCCACACAGCAAAACTAATAGAGGGCGCAGGCGTTTACCGCCAGCCGAGGTAATGTAATCGCCGATTTTCGATACCAGCGGCACTCGGGAAGTCAGCTGCTTCTTGATGATGCCGTCGACGGCGCTAAAATCGTCCGCCACCGCGCGGTAGAAAGCTTGGGGTTGCATCAGCGACAGTTGCTCCAGAAGGGTTGCGCGGCATGCTAGGACCCGCGTCGACGGGTGTCAAGGTACGATGGACGGCCTCTTGCATAGCCTCGGTAGCTTGCGTACAATCGCGCACCCTGAACTTCCTGGGCAGCACCTGCCTTACGCAATTGCAAACAGGCCTTCCAGCCTTATGCAGCCATGCCAGCCAATACCTCTTCTTATAAAGAGCTGGGTGAGCAGGATTATCGGAGAAATACCATGTCGTACGCAGTAATTGTTACTGGTGGCAAGCAATACAAGGTCGCCCCAGGTGAATACCTGAAGATCGAAAAACTGGAAATCGCTACCGGCGAATCCGTTACTTTTGATCGCGTTCTGTTGGTCGCCAATGGCGATGACGTGAACATCGGCGCTCCAGTTGTTGCAGGCGCTACCGTTGTGGCTGAAGTGATCTCCCAAGGTCGTCACGATAAAGTCCGCATCATCAAGTTCCGTCGTCGTAAGCACCACATGAAGCGTATGGGCCACCGCCAGTGGTACACCGAGATCAAAATCACCGGTATTCAGGCTTAATTTCAGCCTAATTCCTCACTAGGAGAATTGACTCATGGCACACAAAAAAGCTGGTGGTAGTACCCGTAACGGTCGCGACTCAGAAGCCAAACGCCTTGGCGTGAAGATGTATGGCGGCCAGGTTATCATTCCGGGCAACATCATCGTGCGTCAGCGCGGCACCCAATTCCACGCCGGTTACGGTGTCGGCATGGGTAAAGATCACACTCTGTTCGCTAAAATCGACGGCGTGATCAAGTTTGAAGTAAAAGGCGCTTTCAACCGCCGTTACGTGAGCATTGTCCCGAAGACTGAAGTCGTCGCGGCATAATTACGTAGTTGCTGGAAAAGCCCTGTCTCGCGACGGGGCTTTTTCGTTTGTGGGGTGAGTCTCTTGCAAAGCTGTTTGTGATGGGCTCCAGCGCTGGATTTGCGGTCGTTGATTGAGGTCGCTGCGCTCATTTTTGCAAGAGTCTTATGTCTTAGTTTTTTCGGCTCGTCCGTATGACGAGAGGCGTTTTGTTATGAAGTTTGTTGATGAAGTATCGATTCGAGTAAAGGCCGGTGACGGCGGCAACGGTTGCATGAGCTTCCGTCGCGAGAAATTCATTGAAAACGGCGGCCCGAACGGCGGTGATGGTGGTGATGGCGGCTCGGTCTACATGATCGCCGACGAAAACCTCAACACCCTGGTGGACTACCGTTACACCCGGCACTTTGATGCCGAGCGTGGTTCCAACGGCGGCAGCACTGACTGCACCGGCAAGAAAGGTGAAGAGCTGGTCCTGCGTGTTCCGGTCGGTACTACCGTCATCGACTCCGCCACTCAGGAAGTGATCGGCGACCTGACCAAGGCTGGCCAGAAACTGCTGGTGGCTCACGGCGGCTGGCACGGTCTGGGTAACACCCGTTTCAAATCCAGTACCAACCGTGCTCCGCGTCAGACCACTCCGGGTAAGCCGGGTGAGGCGCGTGATCTGAAGCTGGAAATGAAGGTGTTGGCTGACGTCGGCCTGCTGGGCTTGCCGAACGCTGGCAAAAGTACCTTCATTCGTTCGGTGTCGGCCGCCAAGCCGAAAGTCGCCGACTACCCGTTCACCACGCTGGTGCCGAACCTGGGTGTGGTCAGTGTCGATCGCTGGAAAAGCTTCGTGGTTGCGGACATTCCGGGTCTGATCGAAGGTGCTTCCGATGGCGCAGGCCTGGGGATTCGCTTCCTCAAGCACTTGTCGCGTACGCGTCTGCTGCTGCACCTCGTGGACATGGCGCCGCTCGATGATGCCAGCGCCCCGGATGCTGCGGAAGTGATCGTCAGCGAGCTGACCAAGTTCAGCCCGTCCCTGGCTGAGCGTGATCGTTGGTTGGTGCTGAACAAGTGCGACCAGATCCTTGAAGAAGAGCACGATGAGCGCGTCAAGGAGATCGTTGATCGCCTGGAGTGGACTGGTCCGGTCTACGTGATCTCGGCCATCTCCAAGCTGGGCACCGAGCGTCTTTGCCACGACATCATGCGTTACATGGAAGATCGTGCTGATCGCCTGGCTAACGACCCGGTTTACAAAGAAGAGTTGGCCGAACTCGATCAGCGCATCGAAGACGAAGCCCGTGCTCAGCTGCAGGCCCTGGATGACCAGCGTGCCCTGCGCCGTAGCGGCGTGAAGTCGGTCCACGACATCGGCGACGATGATTGGGACGAAGAAGATGTGGATGACGAAGACGGTCCGGAAATCATTTACGTGCGTGACTGATTCGTTGCAGTAAACTTAAGCGCCGCTCAATCGAGCGGCGTTTTAGTATCTGGAAATCGATCGTTGGTCAGCAATAACCACGATTAACGTCACGGGCAGTGCCAGGTCGCGCTGTCCTCAAGCTAAGGTTGAAGATGATGCGGAGCAAGGTGACAGGTGCGCAGCGTTGGGTCGTGAAGATCGGCAGCGCTTTGCTGACGGCGGACGGCAAGGGCCTGGATCGCGCGGCAATGAGTGTTTGGGTCGAGCAGATGGTGGCTTTGCATGAGGCTGGCGTCGAGCTGGTGCTGGTGTCCTCCGGGGCGGTGGCGGCCGGCATGAGCCGCTTGGGCTGGACCGTACGACCCAGTGCGATGCACGAGTTGCAGGCCGCTGCCGCCATCGGTCAGATGGGGTTGGTGCAGGCTTGGGAGTCGAGCTTTGCCGAGCATGGCCGGCATACCGCGCAGATTCTCCTGACCCACGACGACTTGTCCGACCGCAAGCGCTACCTGAACGCCCGCAGCACCTTGCGCGCGCTGGTCGAGCTGAAAGTTATTCCGGTGATCAACGAGAACGACACCGTGGTCACTGATGAAATACGTTTCGGCGACAACGACACCCTGGCGGCGCTGGTGGCCAACCTGGTCGAAGCTGACTTGCTGGTGATCCTTACCGATCGCGATGGCATGTTTGACGCCGATCCGCGCAACAACCCCAACGCCAATCTGATTTACGAAGCGCGCGCCGATGATCCGGCGCTGGATGCGGTGGCGGGCGGTACGGGTGGTGCGCTGGGTCGTGGCGGTATGCAGACCAAATTGCGTGCTGCGCGACTGGCGGCTCGCTCCGGTGCGCATACCATCATCGTTGGCGGGCGTATTGACCGTGTGCTGGATCGTCTCAAGGCGGGCGAGCGCATCGGCACCTTGCTGTCGCCTGAGCGCGGCATGTTGGCAGCGCGCAAGCAATGGCTGGCCGGGCACCTGCAAACCCGCGGCACGCTCGTGCTGGATGCCGGTGCGGTGACGGCGCTGTCCCAAGGCAACAAAAGTTTGCTGCCCGTGGGTGTCAAGCTGGTCCAGGGCAGCTTCCGTCGTGGCGAGATGGTGGTTTGCGTGGCGCCGGATGGTCGTGAAATCGCCCGAGGCCTGGCCAATTACAGCGCGCTGGAGGCACAAAAAATCATCGGTCAGTCGTCTGAGGCGATTGTCGGTCTGTTGGGTTACATGGCGGAGCCGGAACTGGTTCACCGCGATAACCTGATCCTGGTCTGAGGGAATACCTGAATGCGCGTGGCAAAAGGATTGTTGGGTCTGCTGTTGGCGATGCCGCTGCTGGCCTCGGCCGAGGAGATTGGTCAGGTGTCGACGGTGTTCAAGTTTGTCGGTCCGAACGACCGCATCGTCGTCGAAGCGTTTGATGATCCAAAGGTTGAGGGTGTGACTTGCTACCTGTCGCGAGCCAAGACGGGTGGCGTGAAGGGTGGTTTGGGATTGGCTGAGGATCGCGCGGAAGCGTCTATCGCTTGTCGTCAGGTCGGGCCGATCAGCTTCAAAGGCGAGTTGAAGGATGGTGACGAGGTGTTCAAGGAGCGCACGTCGCTGGTGTTCAAGACCATGCAGGTAGTGCGATTCCTCGACAAGAAGCGCAATACGCTGGTGTACCTGGTCTATAGCGATCGTGTGATCGAGGGTAGTCCGCAGAATGCGGTCACCGCCATCCCTATCCTGCCGTGGGCGAACGCTCAATAAGCTAGCGAAGATCCAAATTGTGGGATCGAGCCTGCTCGCGAAGAGGGAGTGTCAGTCGGCATTAATGTCGTCTGACACGCCGCTTTCGCGAGCAGGCTCGCTCCCACATTTTTTTTGCGGTGCTTTTGCCAAATCGCAGGCAATAAAAAACCGACCCTGAGGTCGGTTTTTTAACAAGCTTATCGCTTATGCGGCAACAGCAAGGTTCAGAGCCTTGACGTGACCGTTCAGGCGGCTCTTATGACGAGCAGCCTTGTTCTTGTGGATGATGCCTTTATCGGCCATACGGTCGATAACTGGCACGGCCAGAACGTAAGCAGCTTGAGCTTTTTCAGCGTCTTTTGCGTCGATGGCTTTAACTACATTCTTGATGTAGGTACGAACCATGGAACGCAGGCTGGCGTTGTGGCTGCGACGCTTCTCAGCCTGTTTTGCACGTTTTTTGGCGGAAGGTGTGTTGGCCACCGTCGAGCTCCTCGAAAGACTTTTTAGGAAATAGCAAACAAAATAGGCCGCGAATCATGCCGATGAGTTGATGTCTTGTCAAGGGCGGTTGAGACGTTCCGCTAAGTGGTAGGTATAAAGAGGCGGGATATTTATTTCCGGCGCTTGACCTGTAAACTCGCGAGCTTTGGCTCTGTGCTGCTGCGGCGCGGAGTATCGCATAAGTAGGCGCTTTGTTCGCCTGCTGTTTATCGACAGGCACAAACTCTTTCAATGAATCTGCTCAAATCGTTGGCCGCCGTCAGCTCTATCACGATGCTTTCCCGGATTCTGGGGTTCGTTCGTGACACCCTTATTGCACGTACATTTGGTGCGGGGATGGCGACCGACGCCTTCTTTATCGCCTTCAAATTGCCCAATCTGCTGCGACGGATCTTCGCCGAGGGGGCTTTTTCCCAGGCATTCGTGCCGATTCTTGCTGAATACAAAAGCCAGAAGGGCGAGGAGGCGACGCGAACCTTCGTTGCCTATGTCTCGGGCCTGCTGACGCTGGTTCTGGCGTTGGTCACCGCTTTGGGCATGATCGCTGCGCCGTGGGTCATTTGGGCGACCGCGCCGGGCTTCACCGATACGCCGGAAAAATTCGAGCTGACGGCCAGCCTGTTGCGCGTGACCTTTCCTTATATATTGCTGATCTCCCTGTCTTCATTGGCCGGGGCGATCCTCAACACGTATAACCGCTTCTCGGTGCCGGCCTTCGTGCCGACCCTGCTCAACGTCAGCATGATCATCTTTTCGGTGTTCCTGACGCCGTACTTCGATCCGCCGGTCATGGCGCTGGGTTGGGCGGTTCTGGCGGGCGGTCTGGCGCAATTGCTCTATCAGCTGCCGCACCTGAAAAAGATCGGCATGTTGGTGCTGCCGCGCCTGAACCTGCGTGACAGCGGCGTCTGGCGGGTCATGAAACAAATGCTGCCGGCGATTCTCGGCGTGTCCGTGAGCCAGATTTCTCTGATCATCAATACCATTTTCGCCTCTTATCTGGTCGCCGGTTCCGTGTCCTGGATGTACTACGCCGACCGTTTGATGGAGTTGCCGTCCGGTGTTCTGGGTGTGGCGCTGGGTACGATACTTCTGCCGACCCTGGCCAAGACCTACGCCAGCAAGGATCGCCAGGAATACTCGCGAATCCTCGATTGGGGGCTGCGCCTGTGCTTCATGCTGGTGTTACCGTGCTCCCTGGCGCTGGGGATTCTCGCCGAGCCGCTGACGGTTTCTTTATTCCAGTACGGCCAGTTCAGCGCGTTTGACGCCTCCATGACCCAGCGGGCGCTGATCGCTTATTCTGTCGGTTTGCTCGGGATAATCGTGATCAAAGTGCTGGCGCCGGGCTTTTATGCGCAACAAAACATCCGCACGCCGGTAAAAATCGCGATTTTCACGCTGATCGTTACCCAATTGTTCAACTTGGCGTTGATCGGCCCGCTGGCTCACGCCGGCCTAGCACTGGCCATCAGCATCGGTGCGTGCATTAACGCCGGCCTGCTGTTCTATCAACTGCGCAAGCAGCAGATGTATGAGCCGCAACCGGGTTGGGCGAAGTTCGGCTTCAAGCTAGTGATTGCAGTGTTGGTGATGTCTGCTGTGTTACTGGGCGGGATGCATTTCATGCCAGCCTGGGATCAGGGGCATATGCTGGAGAGGTTCCTGCGTCTGGGCGCATTGGTCGTTGCCGGTGTGGTGGCTTATTTCGGCATGTTGCTGTTGATGGGCTTCCGTTTGCGCGACTTCAATCGCAAAACGCTGAGCTGAGGTCACGACCTTGATAAACACGGGCGAATCGACGGTTTTGTCGGCTCGATCACTTTGGGTTACGGTGTTGCCTGTCGTCGGCCGCCGGGTGTGGTTATAATCGACCACTTTATGAGCAAGAAGCGCGTTATGCAGCTGGTTCGAGGCCTCCACAACCTGCGCCCCCAGCATCGGGGCTGTGTCGCCACTATTGGCAACTTTGACGGTGTTCACCGTGGCCACCAGGCTATCCTGGCGAGGCTCCGTGAGCGTGCGCTTGAGTTGGGCGTGCCCAGCTGCGTGGTGATTTTTGAGCCGCAGCCGCGAGAGTTCTTCGCGCCGGACACGGCGCCGGCCCGTCTGGCCCGGCTGCGGGACAAACTGCAGCTGCTGGCCGAGGAAGGTGTCGACCGGGTCCTGTGCCTGGCCTTCAACCAGCGCTTGAGCAAGCTCAGCGCCAGCGAATTCGTCGATACCATTCTGGTGGACGGCCTCGGTGTGCAACATCTTGAGGTCGGCGACGATTTCCGTTTTGGTTGCGACCGGGTAGGGGATTTCGATTTCCTGCAACAGGCCGGCGTTCTGCAAGGCTTTACCGTCGAAGCGGCGCAAACCGTGGAGCTGGACGGTATTCGCGTCAGCAGCACCCAGGTCCGCAATGCATTGGCCGCTGCCGATTTTGCCTTGGCCGAACGACTGCTCGGTCGTCCGTTCCGGATTGCCGGGCGGGTCCTGCATGGTCAGAAGCTGGCGCGCCAATTGGGTACGCCCACGGCCAACATACAACTCAAGCGTCGTCGCGTGCCGCTGACCGGGGTTTACCTGGTCAACGTCGATATCGACGGCAAGACCTGGCCAGGCGTCGCCAATATCGGCGTGCGGCCAACGGTCCAAGGGGATGGCAAAGCCCACCTCGAAGTGCATCTTTTAGATTTTGCCGGCGATCTGTATGACCGGCGTTTGACGGTGGTTTTCCACCACAAGCTGCGTGAAGAGCAGCGTTTCGCCTCTCTGGAGGCGCTTAAGACGGCGATCAATGCGGATGTTGCCGCCGCCCGTGCCCTGTCGCACCTAGCGCCAATCGCTAATGAAGAGCCTTAAATGACCGACTATAAAGCCACGCTAAACCTTCCGGACACCGCCTTCCCAATGAAGGCCGGCCTGCCTCAGCGCGAACCGCAGATTCTGCAGCGCTGGGACAGCATTGGCCTGTACGGTAAGTTGCGCGAGATTGGCAAGGATCGTCCGAAGTTCGTACTTCACGACGGTCCTCCGTACGCCAACGGCACGATTCACATCGGTCATGCGCTGAACAAGATTCTCAAGGACATGATCATCCGCTCGAAAACCCTGTCGGGTTTCGATGCGCCTTATGTTCCGGGCTGGGACTGCCACGGTCTGCCGATCGAGCACAAAGTCGAAGTGACCCACGGTAAAAACCTGGGCGCGGACAAAACCCGCGAACTGTGCCGTGCCTACGCCACCGAGCAGATCGAAGGCCAGAAGTCCGAATTCATCCGTCTGGGCGTGTTAGGCGACTTTGCCAACCCGTACAAGACCATGGACTTCAAAAACGAGGCCGGCGAAATCCGTGCCCTGGCTGAAATCGTCAAGGGCGGTTTCGTGTTCAAGGGCCTGAAGCCTGTGAACTGGTGCTTTGACTGCGGTTCGGCCCTGGCTGAAGCGGAAGTCGAGTACGAAAACAAAAAGTCCTCGACCATCGACGTGGCGTTCCCGATTGCCGACGAAGCCAAGCTGGCTGCCGCTTTCGGTCTGGCGTCGCTGGCCAAGCCTGCTTCGATCGTGATCTGGACCACTACCCCGTGGACCATCCCGGCCAACCAGGCGTTGAACGTTCACCCGGAATTCAACTACGCCCTGGTCGACGTTGGCGACAAACTGCTGGTGCTGGCTGAAGAGCTGGTCGAGTCGTGCCTGGCCCGTTACAGCCTGGAAGGCTCGGTCGTTGCGACCACCACCGGTAAAGAGCTGGAACTGATTAACTTCCGTCACCCGTTCTACGATCGTCTGTCGCCGGTTTACCTGGCCGACTACGTTGAGCTGGGCGCCGGCACGGGCGTGGTTCACTCCTCGCCAGCCTACGGCGTGGACGACTTCGTGACCTGCAAGAAGTACGGCATGGTCAACGATGACATCATCAATCCGGTACAAAGCAACGGCGTTTACGTACCGTCGCTGGAGTTCTTTGGCGGCCAGTTCATCTGGAAGGCCAACCCGGCCATCGTCGACAAGTTGACCGAAGTGGGTGCGCTGCTGCACACCAGCATCATCGAACACAGCTACATGCACTGCTGGCGTCACAAGACCCCGCTGATCTACCGCGCCACCGCGCAGTGGTTCATCGGCATGGACAAAGAACCTGTGACCGGCGACACCCTGCGCAAGCGCGCGATCAAAGCCATCGAAGAGACCAAGTTCGTCCCGGCCTGGGGCCAGGCGCGCCTGCACTCGATGATCGCCAACCGTCCGGACTGGTGCATCTCCCGTCAGCGTAACTGGGGCGTGCCGATTCCGTTCTTCCTGAACAAGGAAAGCGGCGAGCTGCACCCACGTACCGCCGAGCTGATGGAAGAAGTCGCCAAGCGCGTCGAAGTCGAAGGCATCGAAGCCTGGTTCAAGATGGACGCCGCCGAGCTGCTCGGTGACGAAGCGCCACAGTACGACAAGATCAGCGACACCCTGGACGTCTGGTTCGATTCGGGCACCACGCACTGGCATGTTCTGCGCGGTTCGCACCCGATGGGCCACGAGACCGGTCCACGTGCCGACCTGTACCTGGAAGGTTCGGACCAACACCGTGGCTGGTTCCATTCGTCGTTGCTGACCGGTTGCGCCATCGACAACCACGCGCCGTACCGCGAGCTGCTGACTCACGGCTTCACCGTCGACGAGTCTGGTCGCAAGATGTCCAAGTCCCTGGGCAACGTGATCGCGCCGCAAAAGGTCAACGACACCTTGGGCGCCGACATCATGCGTCTGTGGGTGGCTTCCACCGATTACTCGGGTGAAATGGCGGTTTCCGAGCAGATCCTGCAGCGCAGTGCGGACGCCTACCGGCGGATCCGTAACACCGCGCGCTTCCTGCTCTCGAACCTGACCGGCTTCAACCCGGCCACCGACATCCTGCCCGCCGAAGAAATGCTGGCGCTGGACCGTTGGGCCGTGGACCGCACCTTGCTGCTGCAACGCGAGCTGCAAGAACACTACGGCGAATACCGCTTCTGGAACGTCTACTCCAAGATCCACAACTTCTGCGTGCAGGAGCTGGGCGGTTTCTATCTCGACATCATCAAGGACCGTCAGTACACCACTGGCGCCAACAGCAAGGCCCGCCGTTCGGCGCAAACCGCGCTGTACCACATCTCCGAAGCGCTGGTGCGCTGGATCGCGCCGATCCTGGCATTCACCGCTGACGAACTGTGGGAATACCTGCCGGGCGAGCGTAACGAATCGGTAATGCTCAACACCTGGTACGAAGGCCTGACCGAGCTGCCGGAAAACGTCGAGCTGGACCGCGCCTACTGGGAGCGGATCATGGCGGTGAAGGTTGCGGTCAACAAGGAAATGGAAATCCAGCGCGCGGCCAAGGCCGTCGGTGGCAACCTGCAAGCCGAAGTGACGCTGTTCGCCGAAGAGGCGCTGAGCGCCGACCTGGCCAAGCTGAGCAACGAACTGCGCTTCGTATTGATCACCTCGACCGCCACCGTTGCACCGTTCGTTCAGGCGCCGGCCGATGCCGTGGTCACCGAAGTCACCGGTCTGAAACTGCAAGTGGTCAAGTCGAGCCACGCCAAGTGCGCCCGTTGCTGGCACTGCCGTGAAGACGTCGGCGTGAACCCGGAGCATCCGGAAATCTGCGGTCGTTGCGTCGACAACATCAGCGGCGCTGGCGAGGTTCGTCACTATGCCTAATGCGGCTGGCCGTTTCGGACGGCTGAGCTGGCTCTGGTTGAGTTTGCTGGTCCTGGTCATCGACCAGGCCAGCAAGTTCTACTTCGAAGGCAAGCTCGAGATGTACCAGCAAATCGTGGTGATCCCCGATTTGTTCAGCTGGACCCTGGCCTACAACACAGGCGCGGCGTTCAGCTTCCTGGCCGACAGCTCCGGCTGGCAGCGCTGGCTGTTTGCCCTGATCGCGGTCGTGGTCAGTGCGGTGCTGGTCGTGTGGCTCAAACGTCTGGGGCGCAACGAAACCTGGCTGGCCGTCGCTCTGGCGCTGGTGCTGGGTGGCGCGCTGGGTAATCTGTATGACCGCATTGCCCTGGGCCATGTGATCGACTTCATTCTGGTGCATTGGCAGAACCGCTGGTATTTCCCGGCGTTCAACTTTGCCGACAGTGCAATCACTGTCGGTGCCGTAATGCTTGCACTGGACATGTTCAAAAGTAAGAAAACCGGAGAAGCCGTTCATGACTGAACAGGTATTGGCTGAGCAACGCATCCGCCAGAACACGGAAGTCACCTTGCACTTTGCACTGCGCCTGGAGAACGGCGACACCGTCGACAGCACCTTCGACAAAGCCCCGGCGACCTTCAAGGTCGGTGACGGCAACCTGTTGCCAGGGTTCGAAGCAGCGCTGTTCGGCTTCAAGGCTGGCGACAAGCGTACGCTGACGATTCAGCCGGAAAACGCTTTTGGCCAACCCAACCCGCAGAACGTACAGATCATCCCGCGCTCGCAGTTCAAGGACATGGAACTGTCGCCTGGCTTGCTGGTGATCTTCAACGATGCGGCCAATACTGAGTTGCCCGGCGTGGTGAAGGTATTCGATGACGAGCAAGTGACCATCGACTTCAACCACCCGTTGGCCGGCAAGACATTGACCTTTGACGTCGAGATCATCAACGTCAAATCGCTATAACTGACCGGACTCGGTTAGAAATGTGGGAGCGAGCCTGCTCGCGAAGGCAGCCTGATATTCGACATTGATGTCGTCTGACACACCGCTTTCGCGAGCAGGCTCGCTCCCACAGTGGTTATTCGCTATTTCTTGCGCGCAAGACACGAGGCACAGCATGCAAATCAAACTCGCCAACCCCCGTGGCTTCTGCGCCGGTGTGGACCGGGCGATCGAAATCGTCAACCGCGCCCTGGAAGTCTTCGGGCCGCCGATCTACGTGCGCCACGAAGTGGTCCACAACAAATTTGTCGTCGAAGACCTGCGTGCTCGCGGGGCGATCTTCGTCGAAGAGCTGGATCAGGTGCCGGACGACGTCATCGTGATCTTCAGTGCCCACGGTGTTTCCCAGGCCGTGCGCACCGAAGCTGCCGGCCGTGGCTTGAAGGTGTTCGATGCCACCTGTCCGCTGGTGACCAAGGTACACATCGAAGTGGCACGCTACAGCCGCGACGGCCGTGAATGCATTCTCATCGGCCACGCCGGTCATCCGGAAGTCGAAGGCACCATGGGGCAGTACGATGGCAGCAATGGTGGCGCGATCTATCTGGTCGAAGACGAGAAAGACGTCGCCGCCTTGCAGGTGAACAACCCTGAAAAACTGGCGTTCGTGACCCAGACCACCCTGTCCATGGACGATACCAGCCGCGTCATCGACGCACTGCGTACACGCTTCCCGGCGATCGGTGGCCCGCGCAAGGACGACATCTGCTACGCCACGCAAAACCGTCAGGATGCGGTCAAGCAACTCGCCGACGAATGCGATGTGGTCCTGGTTGTCGGTAGCCCGAATAGCTCCAACTCCAATCGCCTGCGTGAACTGGCCGAGCGCATGGCTACCCCGGCCTACCTGATCGACGGTGCCGAAGACCTGCAAAAGAGCTGGTTCGACGGTGTCGAGCGAATCGGCATCACCGCTGGCGCCTCCGCCCCGGAAGTCCTGGTGCGTGGCGTGATCCAGCAGTTGCAGGCTTGGGGCGCTACCGGTGCCGATGAACTTGCCGGTCGCGAGGAGAACATCACCTTCTCCATGCCTAAAGAGTTGCGCGTCCGCTCCCTGCTTTAACGCTTTTGCCCCCTGGGCACAGCGCCTGCTCAGCCTTATGGCTGCGCAGGCTGACGCGGCCGGTCGCGGCCAGCACCACTTGGAGCTGAGTGACCGGTTCGCGGGCTGCGCAAATGTGCAGTGTCCCCGCTTGAAAGGCCCGTCCGGGCATCTGTGGCTCGCCGATACTGTTGAAACGTATGTATCGCCTGACCGGCCAATTGCCGACAATCGGCACCTGAGTGCCACTCGTGCGTTCAACCAACAGCGGATTGCTGGCGTCCTCCGCCCCTTTACCACTGATATCCAGAATAATCCGCCAGCCCTGGCTCCAGTCGCCGTTGATAGCGTGAATCACGACGCTCTGGTTGCCTGTGATGGCAACGGTTCTGGCGTTGCGTATACCGCTGATAAGCGACTCGGCCACTTGCTCGCGATGGTTCGATTCAGTCAGTGCAGCAAACGCCGGACTGACCAACAGCAGAACAATCCCGACAATTGTCAGTCCCATGAGCAGTTCGATCAGGCTGAAACCTCGCTGATGCATGTCATCTCCCTCCCTGGAGTGCTGCGGCCCGCGCGATCCCTGCGCGAGTAATGGCAAAACAACCGTACATCCGCCGGTCGAATGTTCTAGCGTGTAGAAGCAGGTATAGCCGACGGCAACGGAGGGCACCGATGGATCATCGTACAAAAGGTTTCACGCTGATCGAGTTGCTGATCGCGCTCGCGGTTTTTCTGGTCCTGATCACTCTGGCCGTACCGGCGTTTACCCGTTCGGTGCAAATCACCAAGGCCGACACCGAAATCGGTGATCTGCAACGGGGTCTGAATTTCGCCCGGCTTGAGGCGATCGACCGGGGGATCACCATCCGGGTTCGTCCGACAGCGGGCGGCAGTGTCTGGACCGGGGACCTGGCGGTCTATGAAGGTACTGGCAATCCGGCCAATGTATTGCGGGTTGTTCCAGCGATGAGCAGCGGAGCGACTCTGACGCTACCCTCAGGAGTGACCGCCATTGATTTCAACAATCTGGGCGGGTTGTCGGCACCGTCCACGGCGTTAGTGATCAGCTATGTACTGGGGGCGCAAAGCAGGACGCTGAATGTGTGTTTGAACGGACGAATTCTATTGGGTGGAAATTGCGGATGAGGGGATGGAGCAAGCGTGCACAGGAGGGCATGACGCTGATCGAAGTTTTGGTTGCGTTGTTGATTCTGGGTGTTGGGCTTTTGGGGGCGGCGGCGATTCAGCTCAATGCGCTGAAGTACACTGACAGCTCGCGGATGACCAGCCAGGCCAGTTTTATCGCCTACGACATGATGGACCGCATTCGCGCCAACTCAGGTGCCGACTACACCGTCACGCCACCTACCTCGGGCAACTTGAACGTCGCCCGGGATCAGGACCTCTTCGACTTTACCACCAACATTGTCAGTTCACTCGGCACTACCGCGACAGGCAGCGTCACGCTCAACCAGCGGATTTACACCATCACCATCACCTGGGATGACTCGCGGGCCGCCAACACCGCCAATTCGCGACGCAGCTTCGTCTTGACCAGTCGCGCCACTGCCGACCTGAAGGTTCCGCAATGAACCGGTCCAATCGAGGTTTTGGCCTGATCGAGTTGCTGATCGCCTTGGCGTTGAGCCTGGTCGTGGTGTTGGGCGTGGTGCAGATTTTCATCGCGGCCAAGGACACCTATGTCAGCCAGAACACCGCCGCCGGAATGCAGGAAGATGCACGGTTCGTGTTGAGCAAGTTGATTCAGGAAATTCGTATGGTCGGCATGTTCGGTTGTCTGGAGGCGATCACTGATTCAAGCTTGGTTGGTGATTTCGCTGCTGCCTGGGCAACGCCCATCAGTTGGGACAACGCGAACGGCAAGCTGACCCTGGTGACTGCGGATGTCGGCAGTAGTAGTGTGCCGACCTGGACGGTGGTTTCCGAGTGTCGAGCCAGCCTCCCCGCCAGCCCCACCCCATCCCCCAGTTCCACTGCCTACACTGGCGCGCGGCCCCTGACGCAGGAACAAGTGGCATCGGGGCAACTAGCGTTTCCGATACGGCGGCTGATCTACAGTTTCAGCAACAATCAGCTGTTGATGGGCACTGGCGCGGGTACGCCGGCTCAGGCTGTGTTGGTGGATAACGTCAGTGCATTCGATGTGAGCTTCGGCCTCGCCACGGCCGACGAATTTGCCGCCTCCAGTTACAGCAGCAACCCCACCCCTTCCGATCTGAAGTTAATCCGTAGTGTGCGCCTGACCCTGACCCTCACGGACCCGAAAAAGCGGGTGCGCGATCAAACCTTCAACGTGGTTGCTGCCTTGCGCAACCGGCTGCGATGAGGAGAGGAGCGATGTTTTCAATGAACTCTCACTCCCAGCGTGGCATGGCGTTGCTGGTGAGCCTTGTGTTTCTTCTGCTGCTGACGCTGATCGGCCTTTCAGCGATGCAGAACGCCACTTTGCAGGAAAAAATGGCTGGCAGCGTGTCCTTGCGCAACCAGTCATTCCAGAGCGCCGAAGCGGCGTTACGCGCCGGCGAAAGTGAGGTGGAACTGAAGACCTACTCGTTGAAGTTATGCATCGATGTCCCCCCTCAGTGCGCGCCGCCGGCTGAGTCGTCGCTAATCACCGCCGCAGGGGTTAATTCAACCTCAGGCGTGACCTGGAAAGCCTCCGGCAGTGGCTTTTACGGGGTACAGAATATTGGAGTTACCAACGCTGGGGTGAACATGAACGGCGACTACGTGACGCTGTACCGCGTAACTGCCGTGGGCATCGCGGGCAACTCGCGCAGTGTGTTGGAGAGCATTTATGCGAAGTACTGAAAGGCGCGTCGGGTTGTGGCAGTTGTTATGTGGCGCGCTGTTGGGCTTTTATCTCTCGGCTCCAGCCTATGCCTTCACTCCGTCCGATTCACCGCTATTGAGCGCCGCAGCGGTCGCGCCAAACGTGATGCTGCTGATTGACGATTCGGGGAGCATGAACAACATCATTTGGGCGCCGGGTTTCGATCCGACTGTCAGCCGCGCGCGAATTGCGAACTGCAATTCAAACGGCTCATGTTTGAACGGAAATAACCTGGATATGGAAGATACCAATATCGCCTTATCGAGTCTTAACCGCGGCAACTGCTCCAACAACGGCAACTGGTACGGTTTTTATCGGGGTTTTTTGGGATTGTCATCGATATGCCTGAAGCTACCCGACCCTGTGGGTAATGAAAACACGCGTTATACGGCTAACTATCTGTCTTATCTGGTGGGCCTGGCGAACGGCTCGAACCGGGATTTCACCACTGGAACCGGGGCGATTCCCAACGAATACCGAATGAACGTTGCGAAGGATGTTTCCACCGACCTGGTCACCAGTAATCGTGAGCTGCGTATAGGGCTGGCGACGTTCAACCCGCCCACGGGCAGTAACTCTGGTCCCGGCGGGTTTATTGCCCGCGCTGTCAGTGATCTGATTCCTGTCGGCAGCGTCACCCAAAGCCAGGCGCAAACTAACTTCAACAACCTTATTTCATCGATCGATGGTTTGAACGCAATCGCTAATACTCCGTTGGCAGAAACTTACTATGAGATCACCCGGTACATGCGTGGCTTGGCGCCGTACTACAACTCAACACCTACCACTTACACCAGCCCGATCCAATATCGCTGTCAGAAAAACTACGGCGTGGTGATCACCGATGGTTTACCAACCTTTGATCGGACTTTTCCGACCTCCGATCCATTGGGTGGTACTCGTTTGCCCAACTGGGATGGCGTGAATAACGATGGCGACAACCTGAACGGTGACACTGAAGGCGACACCCTGTACCTCGACGACATCGCCAAATTTGCCTTCGACATCGACATGCGCACAACCGGTACCGATGCCGCCGGCAAAGGCTGGAACGCCGTGGACTTTCCCAAACAGAACATGAATACCTACACCGTAGGTTTCACCGCCGCGAACCAGATGTTGTCGGACGCCGGCATTTATGGTCAGGGCAAATACTATCAGGCCAGCGATAGCGTCGGCCTCAATTCCGCGTTGTCGTCTGCACTGAGCGACATCACCTCCAAGGCCGGCTCTGGAGGTGGTGGCGTCGCCAGCGCCACCACACTGCTCAGCGGTACGAGCTACTTCCAGACCACTTATGATCCCAAGGACTGGCGTGGCACGATCAAGTCTTATGGTTTTACTTCCAGCGGTACGGTCAACACCGCTTCTGTGCTGTGGACTACCGACACCGCCATCGTACCCGGTGCCACGGCCCCGACCTATCAATCCTGGAACACCCTGACCAACGCCCCGGTGACTCTGGCCTACAGCAGTTTCTCCCCTGCCCAGCAGACATCCCTCAGTCAGAGTTTGCCTACGGGCATCATCGGCAGCGATCTGGTGGAGTGGAGCAAGGGCACCAACAAGGCCGGCCTGAAAGTGCGCAGTGTGCTACTTGGCGACATCATCAATTCGCCGTTGGCCCTGGCATCACCCACGGATAAAACCGCGTCCGATCTGGCGGCCGACACCACATACAGCACCTATTTGGCAACCAAAGCGGTAACCATGAACCCCAGCCTGGTAGTGAACGCCAACGACGGTTTTGTAAGCGTCATCAATACGACCAACGGTGCCAGGCGTTATGCCTACATGCCTTCCAGTGTGTTGCCTTCGCTGCGTTTGATAGCCGACACCAACTACATCAACGGCGTCAGCCACAAGTTTTTGGTCGACGGTCAGGTTGCGGTATTCGACGCGCAACTCAACGGAGCCTGGAAAACCTTGGCATTGGGTGGAACAGGGGCGGGGGGCAGGACCTTCTACGCGTTGCAGTTGTTTGACGTCTCGGCAGGTAATGTGGCGAAGGCTTTGTGGGAAATCAGCGCACCTGCCACAGCAAACACGGCGAACGTTTTCAATGATCTGGGTTATGCCTACGCCCGACCGGAAGTGGCACGCTTGGCCGACGGTCGATGGGCCGCATTTATTTCCAACGGCTATGGCAGCAATTCGGGGGTGGCGGCGTTGTACGTGGTGGACATCCGTGACGGTTCCCTGATCAAGAAAATTGTTGTCGACAGCAGCGAAACCACTAATGGCTTGTCTTCGGTGGAACTCAAGGTCAACTCGCAGAATGTGGTGCAGGCGGCCTATGGCGGCGACTTGAAAGGGCGGTTATGGAAGTTTGATTTGAGCGGTACCTCCACAGACACCTGGCGCCTGGCTTTTTCCGGCAAACCGTTGTTTACCACCGCTGGCGGGCCTAGCCAGCCAATCACCGCGCAGCCAGTGCTGGCAGACAACGCCTTGGGCGGCAAGGAAGTGTTTTTCGGTACCGGAAAATTCAACGAGACCGCCGACAAAGCCAATAAAGATCTGCAGGCGTTCTACGCCGTATGGGATGCGGACGGTGGCGCCGGGCAGATCACCACGTCCAGTTTGCAGGCTCAGGCGGTAACTGGCGTGTTTTCTGGCAGCAGCGGGCAGTTCATTACAACCAGCCAGAATGAGGTGACCTACCCGACCGAGAAGGGCTGGTACCTACCGCTGGTGTACAACAATGTGCTGACCGGTGAGCGGGTGATCAATCAGGCCAATCTGCTGGCCGACCGGATCTTGTTCACCACCGCCAGCGTGGACACCACCGACCCTTGCGCCAGTTTCGGTACCGGCAAACTGGTCGAACTGGATGCATTCAGCGGTAAGATGCTCAACTACTCGGTGCTCGACACCAATGGCGACGCAGTGGTCGACAGCGCGGATTCGATTTCCAGCGGAGTCATTTTCACCGGCGGTATTCCGACCCTGAACGCGATCGTCAACAATGGAGCTCGCCTGATCGTGAACGACTCCAGCGGTAACGCCAGCTCCCTGGCGGGGAGACCCGTCGGTAGCGTCAATCGTCGCATCATGTGGCGACAAATACAGTAAGTGAGAGTTGAGGCTATGCGCAGATCCAACCGAGGTTTTACCCTGATCGAAATCATGATCGTGATAGCGATCATCGGGATCGTTATCACCATTGGCTACCCGAGCCTCACCGAGTACGTAAAAAAAGGCCGTCGAGCGGAGGTGGCCGGGCTGCTCTCCGAGCAGGCACAGATCCTCGAACGTTTCTATTCGAAGAGCAATGTCTACACCGGCGTCGCTGGCCTGAGTGCTGGCAATGACTTTTACACCATTACCCAGACCCTGACCGATCAGACCTTCCTGCTGACGGCAGTTCGCAAGGCTGGCAAAGCCATGGAAACTGACAAGTGCGGTGATTTCACCATCACCAACACTGGCGTCAGAAGCATGGTCAACGCCACGGCCGGGTTGGTTGCCAAAGATTGCTGGGGTCGCTGAGTTTCTTTTTCGGGTGCCTTTTGTGCCCTCTGTCTATTTAACGGTTGGATCAGAACATGACCAGGCAACAGCAAGTGGTGATTGTCGGCGGCGGGGTGATTGGTCTGCTGACGGCGTTCAATCTCGCGTCCGAAGTGCAAAGCGTTGTGCTGCTGGATCGTTCGAACGTCGGTCAGGAGTCGTCCTGGGCCGGCGGCGGCATCGTCTCGCCGCTCTACCCGTGGCGCTACAGCCCGGCGGTCACCGCGTTGGCGCATTGGTCCCAGGATTTTTATCCACAGCTGGGCGAGCGACTGTTTGCAGCCACCGGTGTCGATCCCGAGGTGCATACCACCGGGTTGTACTGGCTGGACCTCGATGACGAGGCCGAGGCGCTGGCATGGGCCGAGCGGGAAAACCGTCCGTTGCGGGCTGTGGATATCTCGGCGGCTCACGACGCGGTGCCGGTGTTGGGGAGCGGTTTTTCCCGGGCGATCTACATGGCCAATGTGGCCAATGTGCGTAATCCGCGGCTGGTGAAGTCCCTCAAGGCTGCGTTGCTCGCCCTGCCGAACGTGACGATTCATGAGCAGTGTGAAGTCAGCGGGTTTATCCGTGAAGGCGCTACGGTGGTCGGGGTGCAGACCTCGGCAGGAGCGATTCATGGCGATCAGGTGGTTCTGACCGCGGGTGCCTGGAGCGGTGATTTACTCAAGAGCCTGGATCTGGAACTGCCGGTCGAGCCGGTGAAAGGGCAGATGATTCTCTACAAATGCGCAGCGGATTTCCTGCCGAGCATGGTTCTGGCCAAGGGGCGTTATGCGATTCCTCGGCGCGACGGCCACATTCTGATCGGCAGTACGCTGGAGCATGAAGGCTTCGACAAGACACCAACCGAATCTGCCCTGGAGAGCCTGAAGGCATCGGCGGTGGAGTTGATTCCTGCACTGGCGGATGCCGAGGTCGTGGGACACTGGGCCGGGTTGCGACCGGGCTCGCCGGAAGGCATTCCTTACATCGGTCGGGTGCCAGGGTTCGAAGGGCTTTGGCTCAATTGCGGGCATTACCGTAATGGCTTGGTGCTGGCGCCAGCGTCGTGTCAGTTGTTTGCGGATGTGATGCTGGGGCGTGAGCCGATCATTGATCCGGCGCCGTATGCGCCGGCTGGACGGATCTGAGACTCAATCGAGTCCCAGTTTCTTGAGCCTGTAGCGCATCGATCTGAATGAAAGATTCAACCGCTGAGCCGCCGCCGTGCGGTTCCAGCGGGTTTCTTCCAGGGCCTGGAGGATAAGGTTGCGTTCGACGTTTTCCAGGTAGTCTTCCAGGTTGTCGATCTGCGTCAGGTCCGGCACACCGCCTTCCGGGTTGCAGTTGCCTTCGGCCAGTCGCAGGTCGCTGGCTTCAATTTGTTTGTTTTCGCACAACGTGTGCGCCCGTTCGAGCACGTTCTCCAGTTCCCGCACATTGCCGGGGAAGCGATAGCTTTTCAGCGCGTCGAGGGCTTGGGGATGGAGTTTTGCGGCGGGTTGGCCGGTGCTGATGGCCAGGCGTTTGAGTACATGGCTGGCGAGGGATTCGATGTCGTCACGGCGTTCGCGCAAGGGCGGCACCCGTAGTTCGATCACGTTCAACCGGTAGTACAAGTCCTGGCGAAAGCGTTCGGCGGCGACTTCGGCGTCGAGGTCTTTGTGAGTGGCGCACAGGATACGCACATCGACCACGGTTTCCTGTTGCTCGCCGACACCACGAACGGCTTTTTCCTGTATGGCTCGTAGCAGTTTGACCTGCATCGCCAGCGGCAAATCAGCCACTTCGTCGAGGAACAGGGTGCCGCCATGGGCAGCCTGGAACAGTCCGGGTTTGTCTTCGATGGCACCGCTGAAGCTGCCTTTGCGATGACCGAAAAATTCGCTCTCCATCAATTCTGACGGAATCGCCCCGCAATTGACCGGGATAAAGGGTTGGCTGGCGCGCGGTCCTTGCTCATGGATCAGTCGCGCGACCAATTCCTTGCCGCTGCCGGATTCGCCGCTGATATACACCGGCGCCTGGCTGCGGGCCAGTTTGTCGATGTGTTTGCGCAAGGCGCGCATGGGCGGCGAATCACCCAGTAGCCGGCGATCGATGGCGATGCCAGTGCCGCCCGGCGCAGGCAACCGAAGCGCGCTGCTGACCAGTTCCCGCAGGCGCGTGAGGTCCACCGGTTTGGTCAGGAAGTCGAAGGCGCCGGCCTTGAGGGCGTTGATCGCCGTTTCCAGGCTGCCATAAGCGGTGATCATTGCCACCGGTACGTTTGGGTGGCGTTGCTGGATGTGTTGCACCAGCTCAAGGCCGGTGCCGTCCGGCAGGCGCATATCGGTCAGGCACAGGCCGAACGTCTCTCGCGACAGCAGGGCCTGGGCTTCGCCGAGGTTGCGGGCACTGAAGGTGTCGAGTTTCATCCGTCCCAGGGTGATTTCCAGGAGTTCGCGGATATCCGGTTCGTCGTCGACGATCAGGACTTTTTGCCGTGGGCTCATCTTCAACTTTGTTTCCGTCCGTGAGCAAAAGTGATGCGAAAGCAGCCGCCGCCTTGGCGTGGTTTGAAGTCTAGGCGGGCCTGGTTGCTTTCGCACAGCTCACGGGACAGATAAAGCCCCAGGCCGGTGCCTTGGGTGCTCGTAGTGAAGAACGGTTCGAACAAGTGCACGTGGTGCTCCGGTGCCACTCCGGGGCCATCGTCCAGGATCTCGAGGACCGGCAGTTGGCTGTCCGGGTCGACAAACAACTCGAGCCAGACCTGTGCCAAGTCGTGATTCAAGGCGCTATGGCGCCAGGCGTTACGCAACAGATTGTCGAGAATCTGGGTCAGTTGGTCTGGATCCATCAGGGTCTTGAAGTCCCCTGAGCCGATGCGCAGGTGAATTTTATGACGCTCGGTCGCCCCTTCGCGGGTTTCGTTGACGAACTGTTCCAGCCACGGCTTCAGATCAAGCCGTTGCGCTACGGTTTGCTGGCGGCGGGACAGTTGCAGGACGTTTTCGATTACCCGATTCATTCGCTGAGAGTGGTCTTGAATAATCTGTGTCAGACGTCGATCCGCGCGGTTCAGTTCCTCTGATTCCTGCAATAGCTGCGCGGCATGACTAACGGCGCCCAGTGGATTGCGGATTTCATGGGCGATACCGGCGGTCAGGCGACCGAGGGCGGCGAGCTTCAATTGCTGGGCTTGTTGAGCGATTTGCGCGAGGTCTTCGAGAAAGACCAGGGTCTGGTGGTATGGACTTTGGTCCAGGGCAATGAAGCTCGGTTGCAGCTCCAGACCACTACTGGCGACTTTCAGGCTCTGGGGGCGCAGCGTCGGATTGTTGAGCCACAGTTGCAGGCGTTCGACCAGGCTGGGTAAGTAGTCGTCGATCAGCTGGCCTGCAAGATTTTCCCTGCCTAACAGGTTCAAGGCGCTGTGGTTGGCCAGTTGAACCCGCCGTTTGTCGTCGAGTACCAGGATGCCGGTACGCATGCGTTGCAGGATCAGTGCGTTGAGGGCTTCGAGGCCAACGACTTCGCTGGCCCGCTGTTCGGCGAGGGTTTCGCTGACCTCCAGGCGTCGGATCAGCCCTTGCACCAGCAATGCCGCAGCAAAACACAAGGCGCCGAGCGTGCCGACTTGCAGGTAATCATTGGGGGTGGCGCGATGGCTGAAACTCAGGAGGAAGCTCAGCCCGACGATGCCGAGCGCGCCAACGGCGGCAATCAGCAGGCCGATGCGCCCTCGCAACAAGGTATTACTGATGGCTACCGATACGATCAGCAAGTTGCCGATGGCGCTGGCCACACCGCCGGCGGCGTAGAACAGACCACACAGCAGCAGGACGTCGGTCAGCGCCAGGCTGAACAGTTGCGCCGGGCGCCGGGTGTTCCCGAGGAATACCACCAGCAGGATATTCAGCACCAGGTAAAACCAGCTGCCACTGCGCAGCAGGTCGTCATTGCTGAACGTCAGCAGCTGGTTGTCCATGTTGCTAGAGATCAACAGCACCAGGGTGATGCCGATGCTCAAACGGTAAAGGTGATAGAGGCGCAGCAGTCGCTGGGTCTGTTTGCTGCCGGGACTGGAGGTCTCAGCGATCACTGGAGCCCGGGCCTTGCTCAAGATGAGCCTGGCTGCAATACCACTGTTGTTGAAGGCTCAGCGCGCGGTCACGTGGCAGGTGTACGCCGCAATGGGCGCAGCGGACCATGGGCGCGGCTTCCAGCTCGGCAGAGGACTTGGGCACAGAAGCCTGGCCCTTGAACTTGCGCCAGAACCATACCGCAGCGGCAATCAGGGCGATCCAGAACAGTAAACGAAGCATGATGAGCTGCTATTTGACGAGTGATGAGCCAGTTTAGCCAAGGACATGACCAGCGCACAGCGTAATCATCGAGCCCATAAAAAAGGAGCCTCGAAAGGCTCCTTTTTGTACAACCCGACGTGTCAGTCGAACACGCCAAAGGTCATGTAGCTGAACCACGAGCGGTCGCTGTTATTGGCTTCGGACTCGTGTTGCTCTTCTTCGATCACGTCGCCATTTTCATTTTTAGGCTTGAGATCGTTCGGAATCGCGTCCTTGGCGTCCTGGAACTGCTTCTGCACGTCCTGGTTGGCGCGGGTTTCGCCCGGCGGCAGCGGTGGACGGGATTCGATCAGGCCCAAGGTCGCCTTGCTCAACCACGAACGGTTATCGGCTTCGGCCACCGATGGCACGAACTGACCGTCCACCAGGCTTGGATGATTCGGGTAGTTGAGCTTCAGGGTTTCGAGGCTGGTGGCAGCCAGGTCGTCCAGGTGCAGACGCTGGTAGGCTTCTGTCATCACCGCCAGGCCGTCACCGACCGAAGGGGTTTCCTGGAAGTTTTCTACCACGTAGCGACCACGGTTCGCGGCGGCGACATAGGCCTGACGGGTCAGGTAGTAGTCGGCAACGTGAATCTCGTAGGCCGCCAGCAGGTTGCGCAGGTAGATCATGCGCTGCTTGGCGTCCGGCGAGTAGCGGCTGTTGGGGAAGCGGCTGGTCAGCTGGGCGAACTCGTTGTAGGAGTCGCGAGCGGCGCCCGGGTCACGCTTGGTCATGTCCAACGGCAGGAAGCGCGACAACAGGCCGACGTCCTGGTCGAAAGAAGTCAGACCCTTGAGGTAATACGCGTAATCCACGTTCGGGTGCTGCGGGTGCAGGCGAATGAAGCGCTCGGCGGCGGACTTGGCAGCTTCAGGCTCGGTGTTCTTGTAGTTGGCGTAGATGAGCTCGAGTTGAGCCTGATCGGCGTAGCGACCGAACGGATAACGCGACTCCAGCGCCTTCAGCTTGGCTGTGGCGGCGGTGTAGCTATTGTTGTCCAGATCGTGCTGAGCCTGCTGGTACAGCTCGACCTCGCTCAGGTTTTCGTCTACGACTTCCTTCGATGAGCAAGCAGCGGTCAATGCGAGGATGGCGATCAGCAGCAGGTGTTTCACTTGCATGGCGGCTTGCGTCCCTATGACGGCCGCTGTCTTGGGCGGGGCCGTCCTGTTATGATGAGCGCCCCGTTGAATAGCCTCGGGGCAAAAGACGCCGTATTTAACCACAAGCGCGCAGCCGAAACCAAAGGCTGTGCCGACGCCTAGTCTGAGCATGTCCGATAAAATTGAACTTCGCGCAGAGGTGCCGTCCGAATTGGGCGGCCAACGCCTCGATCAAGTCGCCGCACAATTATTCGCTGAGCACTCGCGCTCGCGCCTTTCCGCCTGGATCAAAGACGGCCGCCTGACTGTGGATGGGGCGGTTATCCGCCCGCGAGACATTGTTCATGGTGGTGCCATTCTTGAACTCACTGCCGAGCAGGAAGCTCAGGGCGAATGGATCGCTCAGGACATCGAGCTGGACATCGTCTATGAAGACGACGACATCCTGGTGATCAACAAACCTGCGGGTCTGGTGGTGCATCCGGCTGCCGGCCACGCTGATGGCACCTTGCTCAACGCCTTGCTGCACCACGTGCCGGACATCATCAATGTGCCCCGCGCCGGTATCGTGCATCGCCTGGACAAGGACACCACCGGTCTGATGGTGGTGGCCAAGACCATTCAGGCGCAGACACAGCTTGTCACGCAATTGCAGAGCCGCAGCGTAAGCCGGATCTACGAGTGCATCGTGATCGGTGTGGTGACTGCCGGCGGCAAGATCAACGCGCCGATCGGTCGTCACGGTCAGCAACGCCAGCGCATGGCCGTGATGGAAGGTGGCAAGCAGGCCGTCAGCCATTATCGCGTGCTCGAGCGTTTCCGCTCCCACACTCACGTGCGGGTGAAGCTGGAAACCGGTCGTACGCACCAGATTCGTGTGCACATGGCCCACATCAACTACCCGTTGGTCGGAGATCCTGCCTACGGCGGTCGTTTCCGCATCCCGCCGGCAGCCAGTGTGACCATGGTCGAATCGTTGAAGGCGTTCCCGCGTCAGGCGCTGCATGCGCGGTTCCTGGAGCTGGATCACCCGACCACCGGTAAACGCATGAGCTGGGAATCGCCACTGCCGGACGATTTCGTCTGGTTGCTGACGCTGCTCAAGCAAGACCGCGAGGCGTTCATCGGATGAGTGACTGGCTGATTCCCGACTGGCCTGCGCCTGCCGGGGTGAAAGCCTGCGTTACCACCCGTGCGGGCGGCGTCAGTCTGGCGCCGTTCGACAGCCTCAACCTCGGCGATCACGTCGATGACAGCCCCGAAGCTGTTGTCGAAAACCGCCGTCGCCTCACCGATCATTTCTCTATTCAACCGGCCTGGTTAAAGCAGGTTCACGGCATTGCCGTGGCCCACGCAGACCCAAGCCTTACGGCCACTGCCGATGCCAGCTGGACGGCAACGCCCGGTATTGCCTGCACGGCGATGACCGCGGATTGCCTGCCGGCGCTATTCTGTGACCGTGCCGGTACTCGCGTAGCGGCGGCTCATGCCGGATGGCGCGGGTTGGCGGCCGGTGTGCTGGAAGCAACCCTCGACAGTCTGGCCGTGCCGCCAGAAGAGGTGTTGGTCTGGCTCGGTCCGGCCATTGGTCCGCAAGCCTTTGAAGTCGGCCCTGAGGTGCGCGAAACCTTCGTCCAGCAATTGCCCGAAGCAGCCAAAGCCTTCGTGCCGAGTCAAAATGCTGGCAAATTCATGGCTGACATCTATGAACTGGCGCGTTTGCGCCTGGCCGCTCGCGGCGTCACTGCGGTCTACGGTGGCGGTTTCTGCACCGTCACCGATCCGCGCTTCTTTTCTTACCGCCGCAGTCCACGCACTGGCCGGTTTGCCTCCCTTATCTGGCTATAGTGTCCGGCCTCACAGATGCTGTTCCTTTTTGACGGTGTCAAAAGAGGAGCATTCGTAAGACAGGGCACAAACGCTAGACTTCTCTGATCTACATCAACTCTACCGCGCTTGAAACTCCCAGAATCGACCACATCTAGTCAGGTATCTGGCAGGTTTCTTCATTCAGGATGTTTATAGGTCCGGCCTGCTCAAAAGGAAGGTGACCCATGCGTATAGACCGTTTAACCAGCAAGTTGCAGTTAGCCTTGTCCGACGCCCAATCCCTGGCCGTCGGCCTCGATCATCCGGGCATTGAGCCAGCGCATTTGATGCAAGCCATGCTTGAGCAGCAGGGTGGCTCGATCAAACCCCTGTTGATGCAAGTAGGTTTTGACGTCAACAGCTTGCGCAAAGAGCTGACCAAAGAGCTCGACCAACTGCCGAAAATCCAGAACCCGACCGGTGACGTCAACATGTCGCAGGATTTGGCGCGCCTGCTCAACCAGGCCGATCGACTGGCCCAGCAGAAGGGCGACCAGTTCATCTCCAGTGAACTGGTGTTGCTCGCCGCCATGGACGAGAACAGCAAGCTTGGCAAATTGTTGCTCGGCCAGGGCGTCAGCAAGAAAGCCCTGGAAAACGCGATCAACAACCTGCGCGGTGGTGAAGCCGTCAATGACGCCAACCACGAAGAGTCGCGCCAGGCGCTGGATAAATACACTGTCGACCTGACCAAGCGTGCCGAAGAAGGCAAGCTCGATCCGGTGATCGGCCGTGACGACGAAATTCGCCGGACCATTCAGGTCCTGCAACGTCGCACCAAGAACAACCCGGTGCTGATCGGTGAGCCTGGCGTGGGTAAAACCGCCATCGCCGAAGGCCTGGCCCAGCGTATCATCAACGGCGAAGTCCCGGATGGACTGAAAGGCAAGCGCCTGCTGTCCCTGGACATGGGGTCGCTGATTGCCGGCGCCAAGTACCGTGGCGAGTTCGAAGAACGCCTAAAATCCCTGCTCAACGAACTGTCGAAGCAGGAAGGGCAGATCATTCTGTTCATCGACGAACTGCACACCATGGTCGGCGCCGGTAAAGGCGAAGGCTCGATGGACGCGGGCAATATGCTCAAGCCTGCGTTGGCCCGTGGTGAACTGCACTGCGTCGGCGCGACCACGCTCAACGAATACCGCCAATATATAGAGAAGGACGCAGCCCTCGAGCGGCGCTTCCAGAAAGTGCTGGTGGACGAACCGAGCGAAGAAGACACCATCGCGATTCTGCGTGGCCTGAAAGAGCGCTACGAGGTTCACCACAAAGTGGCGATCACCGACGGCGCGATCATCGCCGCGGCCAAGCTCAGTCATCGCTATATCACGGACCGTCAGTTGCCGGACAAGGCCATCGACCTGATCGACGAAGCGGCTAGCCGCATCCGCATGGAGATCGACTCCAAGCCGGAAGTGCTTGATCGTCTGGAGCGTCGTCTGATTCAGCTGAAGGTGGAATCCCAGGCGCTGAAGAAAGAAAGCGACGAGGCCGCGATAAAACGTCTGGAAAAACTCCAGGAAGAAATCGTCCGCCTCGAACGTGAGTACTCGGACCTGGAGGAAATCTGGAACGCGGAAAAAGCCGAAGTTCAGGGTTCTGCGCAGATCCAGCAGAAAATCGAACAGTCCCGTCAGGAACTGGAAGCTGCCCGCCGCAAAGGCGACTTGAACCGTATGGCCGAGTTGCAGTACGGGATCATCCCGGACCTGGAACGCAGCCTGCAAATGGTCGACCAGCACGGTAAAACTGAAAACCAGTTACTGCGCAGCAAGGTGACCGAAGAAGAAATCGCTGAGGTCGTGTCCAAGTGGACGGGCATTCCGGTGTCGAAAATGCTCGAAGGCGAGCGCGACAAGCTGATGAAGATGGAAAGCCTGTTGCACCAACGTGTGATCGGCCAGGACGAAGCGGTGATTGCCGTTTCCAACGCCGTGCGACGTTCCCGTGCCGGGTTGTCCGATCCGAATCGCCCGAGCGGCTCGTTCATGTTCCTCGGCCCTACCGGTGTCGGTAAAACCGAGCTGTGCAAGGCACTGGCCGAGTTCCTCTTTGATACGGAAGAGGCGATGGTGCGGATCGACATGTCCGAGTTCATGGAGAAACATTCCGTGGCTCGTCTGATCGGTGCGCCACCAGGCTACGTAGGCTATGAAGAGGGCGGTTACCTGACCGAGGCGGTGCGTCGCAAGCCTTATTCGGTGATCCTCCTGGACGAGGTCGAGAAGGCCCACCCGGACGTCTTCAACATCTTGCTGCAAGTGCTGGAAGATGGCCGACTGACCGACAGTCATGGCCGCACGGTGGATTTCAAAAATACCGTGATTGTCATGACCTCCAACCTCGGTTCGGTGCAGATCCAGGAATTGGTCGGTGATCGTGAGGCTCAGCGTGCGGCAGTGATGGATGCGATTTCCACGCACTTCCGGCCGGAGTTCATCAACCGGGTCGACGAAGTGGTGATCTTTGAGCCGTTGGCTCGGGATCAGATCGCGGGCATTACCGAGATCCAGTTGGGTCGCCTGCGCAGTCGCCTGACCGAGCGCGAGCTGAAGCTTGATCTCAGCCCTGAGGCCATGGATAAGCTGATAGCGGTGGGTTACGACCCGGTTTACGGCGCACGGCCGCTCAAACGAGCTATCCAGCGCTGGATCGAGAACCCGCTGGCGCAGCTGATTCTGTCCGGTCGTTTCATGCCGGGCGATACCGCCAAGGGTGTCGTGGAGAACGACGAAATCGTATTCGTCTGATCCACGGCGGCAGCAAAATTGAAGAGGCCTCGCATTGCGAGGCCTTTTTTTCGCCAGGCTGTTGAACTCTAAGGAAAAGGCTTGTAAAGTGCGCCCCGCAGTAAGTCGCCCTGAAGGGTTCCTGCTTCCCAAGCAGGAATCTGAAATAAGTTGCAAATCATTAACTTGAAGGCAATTTAGGGGGTTGACAGAGGTGCTTAAGATTGTAGAATAGCGCGCCTCAGACACACGAACGCAGCGATGCGAACGGGTCGAAGAGGTGAAGCAAGCTTCACCGTTGTAAATTGAAATATGTAGTTCCGTGATAGCTCAGTCGGTAGAGCAAATGACTGTTAATCATTGGGTCCCAGGTTCGAGTCCTGGTCACGGAGCCAATTTCAAACCGGGGTATAGCGCAGTCCGGTAGCGCGCCTGCTTTGGGAGCAGGATGTCAGGAGTTCGAATCCCCTTACCCCGACCATTTTTGGGTCGTTAGCTCAGTTGGTAGAGCAGTTGGCTTTTAACCAATTGGTCGTAGGTTCGAATCCCACACGACCCACCATTTTTGAAACCAGTTCACGCTGGGATCAGATCTTAAGATCAGAGGCCAAAAGCACTGATCGAAGAAGGCGACTTTTAAAAGGTCGCCTTTTTATTACCGGGGTATAGCGCAGTCCGGTAGCGCGCCTGCTTTGGGAGCAGGATGTCAGGAGTTCGAATCCCCTTACCCCGACCATATTAAAAATCCTCGTATCGAAAGATACGGGGATTTTTTTTGTCTTCGATTTTTTATCTTTGAGAAATAACACTTCAGTCATCGTACAACTTGCCGATAACGAGGCGACGGGGTACTGCCGAAACAACGCCCCTTATCTAAGCCACTACAAGAAAAGGGCGTTCGTTATGGTGCTTCGACAGTTAAATATCGCTCCTCGGGCAGCCTTGGGGTTTGCCTTGATTGCCGTATTGGTCGCGTTGCTCGGGATTTTTGCCCTGGGGCAGATGTCGAGCATTCGCGACAGCGAGGTGGCGGTGGAGAAACAATGGTTGCCGAGCATTCGCGGCGGTGACGAGATCCGCGAAATCATGCTGCGCATCCGTACCATTTCCCTGCGCATGGCCCTGGATCAGGATCCGAAGAACATCCCTGTCTACCGCGGCCAGATGGACACTCGCGACAAAGAGTTGAGCGAGAAGATTGCGGCTTATGACAGGTTGGTCAACACAGTCGAAGGCAAAGCCTTGTATGACCAGTTCAAAACCACCTTCGCGGCTTATCGTTCCGGTATTGCTCAATCGTTCTCCCTGGCCGAACAGGGTCGTCGTGACGAACTGACCCAACTGCTGCTGATCGATATGAAAACCGTGGTTGATGGCTCGGGCAAACAGCTCACCGACCTGGCGGATCTGTTCGCCAAACAAGTTGCCGCCGAGAGCCAGAAATCTGCAGCGCATTACGAAACATCGCGGATGATCGTCAGCCTGTTTATCGCATTGGCGGCATTGGCCACCGTCGGCCTGGCGATGCTGCTGACCCGCAGCATCGTCAAACCTTTGAGCGAAGCGTTGCATGCCGCAGAAAACGTGGCACGAGGCGACCTGACGCGCCCCATCGAAACCCATGGCAACGATGAAGTGAGTCGCTTGCTCAAGGCGTTGGCGACCATGCAGCGCAACCTGCGCGAGACCTTGCAAGGTATCAGCGGCTCGGCCGCGCAATTGGCGACAGCGGCTGACGAGTTGAATGCGGTCACCCTCGACAGCACTCAGAACCTGCAACAGCAGAACAATGAGATCGAACAAGCGGCGACGGCTGTCACTGAAATGACCACCGCGGTGGAGGAGGTCGCTCGCAACGCGGTGTCGACCTCCGACGCCACGCGCCAATCCAGTGAGTCCGCGCACGCCGGTCAGGAGCGGGTCAGCGAAACAGTCACGGCCATCGGCGCCCTTGCCAGCGATGTACAGATCACGGGCGGGTTGGTGCAGTCCCTGGCCAACCAGTCTCAGGACATCGGCAAGGTACTGGACGTGATTCGTGCGATTGCCGAGCAAACCAACTTGCTGGCCCTCAATGCTGCCATTGAAGCGGCGCGGGCCGGGGAAAGCGGTCGCGGTTTCGCGGTGGTTGCCGACGAAGTTCGCGCTTTGGCCTATCGCACGCAGCAATCGACTCAGGAAATCGAACAAATGGTTCAGGGCATGCGCAACGGCTCGACTCAGGCACTGGATTCCATGCAGGCCAGCTCAACCCGTGCGGCCAGCACATTGGCCTTGGCCGAGCGTGCTGGTGAAGCGTTGCAGACCATAACCGCGTCGGTGCATCAGATCCATGAACGCAACCTGGTGATCGCCAGTGCTGCCGAAGAACAGGCGCAGGTGGCGCGGGAAGTGGATCGCAACCTGGTGAATATTCGCGACCTTTCGGTGCGATCTGCCGCCGGGGCGGATCAGACCAGCGCGTCCAGCCATGAGCTGTCTCAGCTGGCCAATGCCTTGCAGGGCATGGTGCGGCGCTTCCAGATTTAAATGTTCCAGACGCAAAAAAGCCGCGCTTCTCGACGGAAAAGCGCGGTTTGTTTCTCGGAAGCTTAGGCGCCGTCTTGGTCTTTCAAGTGCTCGAACAGGCCTTTTGGCATTTTCTTGCCATTGGCTTCGTAGTTGGCCTTCACGTTATCGAAAGCCTCTTGCTCGTCGATGAAGCCGTCATGGTTGGTGTCGATCTTGTCGAAATTGGACTTCGGCGCGACTTTCTGGAATTCGGCACGGGATACCTTGCCGTCGCCATCGGTGTCGGTTTTTGCCATCGACGCATCGCCACACTTGCCTTCGCCACATTTACCTTCAGGCGTCTTCACGACCTGTTCGGCCGAGGCCAGCAGGTAGCCCTGAGTCAGAGGTTGCGAGGCGAACACCGCGCCGGACAACATCATGCCGCCGGCCAAAACAGCGCCGAGCAAACCGATAGTGTTTTTGGTGGTACGGGACATTTCAATACTCCTGGGTTGCACGACACAACCGTTCGATAAAGGACGCCACGTAAGTGCGGCGATAACCGTAGCTGGCGGGGTGCCTTGCTCGGATGTGGCCATTTAGCGGGCGTGGTGTATCGCTACTGTGTCGCGCAAGGGGGGAGTTTGTAAGCGAAGGGGCGAAACGACGGGGGAGATACAGTGAGACACAGATCTCCAAATCAATGGAGATCAACTGTGGGAGTGAGCCGGCTCCGGGCGGCGTTCCGACGATAGCGCCTGAACAGTCGACATCAATGTCGCCTGACACACCGCCATCGCGAGCAGGCTCGCTCCCACAGTGGTTTGTGTTTTGTTAGTGAAGTTTGAGTCGCGGCTCAGTCCCGCGCCCGATCTTGCTGCCCAACATCAACATCGCCGTACGAAACGCGCCATACAGCGCCATCTGGTGCATGCGATACAGCGACACGTAAAACATCCGCGCCAGCCAGCCTTCCAGCATCACGCTGCCGGTGAGGTTGCCCATCAAGTTACCCACAGCCGAAAAACGCGACAGCGAGATCAGCGAGCCGTAGTCGGTGTATTTGTACGCAGGCAGAGGCTTGCCTTCGATCCGCAGTTTCAGCGATTTGGCCAGCAACGAAGCTTGCTGATGCGCAGCCTGGGCGCGCGGCGGCACATTGCGATCGGTGCCCGGCTGCGGGCAGGCCGCGCAGTCACCGAAGGCAAAGATGTTCTCGTCGCGGGTGGTTTGCAGGGTCGGCAGCACTTGCAGCTGATTGATCCGGTTAGTCTCCAGGCCATCGATGTCCTTGAGGAAACCTGGTGCACGAATCCCGGCCGCCCAGACTTTCAGGCTGGCGTTGATGACATTGCCATCGGCGGTAATCAGGCTGTCGGCTGTCACTTCGCTGACGGCGGCATTGGTCATCACGTTGACCCCGAGTTTCTCCAGGGTTTTATGCACCGGCCCGCCGATACGTTCCGGCAGCGCTGGCAGCACCCGTGGTCCGGCTTCGATCAAGGTGATGTGCATGTTTTCCGGTTTGATCCGGTCCAGGCCGTAAGCCGCCAGTTCATGGGCGGCGTTGTGCAGTTCGGCAGCCAATTCGACCCCGGTGGCACCGGCGCCGACGATGGCTACGCTGATCTGCTCGACCTTGTCGGTTTGCCCGGCGTGCGCTCGCAGGTAGTGGTTGAGCAATTGCTGATGGAAGCGCTCGGCCTGTTTGCGGGTGTCGAGGAACAGGCAGTGTTGCGCCGCGCCCTGAGTCCCGAAATCGTTGGTGGTGCTGCCGACCGCGATCACCAGCGAGTCGTAACCCACTTCGCGCGCCGGGACCAGTTCAATGCCGGCTTCGTCGTAGGTGGCGGCCAGCTGGATTTTTTTCTGTGCGCGATCAAGCCCGCTCATGCGCCCCAGCTGGAACTCGAAGTGGTTCCATTTTGCCTGGGCAACATAGTTGAGTTCGTCTTCGGAAGAGTTCAGGGAACCTGCCGCCACTTCGTGCAACAACGGTTTCCAGATGTGGGTCAGGTTCGCGTCGACCAGCATCACACTGGCCGTGCCGCGCTTGCCCAGAGTCTTACCCAGACGGGTAGCCAACTCCAGACCGCCGGCGCCGCCGCCAACGATGACAATACGATGAGTCATGGGGATATCTCGCAAGGCTAAAAGAAATCGGTGCAATTACCCGAGCGAGCGCGATGCTGCTCATAGCGTCAGGTAACTGATAAGTCGGCTCAACAGGCCCAGACCAATGGTCACTGCCAACACCACCACCAGGAGCATCCACGGCCGGAAAGGCCGGCGCTCGACTTGGTGCTGGGACAGTTGCAGGTACTCTTCGACATGCTTTTGGTCGTCTGGGTTCAGGCGGCTGGTCATATTGGGCCTCGTCAGGGGTAGACGTTGCTGAATGTATAGAAGCTACAGGCTGATTTAACGAACGTTGAACGGAGCATAGCCGCTGTCCGGAACAGGCTCGACGCTCACCGTATCGTCCAGGCGAATGATTCCACTTTGTATCACCCGGGCGGTGATTCCGCCATGTCCGCGAACGGCCTGAAAGGTCCCGGGGCCTAGGTTGTTCTCGAGGCGGGCGCAGGGTTGGCACCAGCCGGTGGTTTCGAAAATCGCCTGGCCAATCCTGAAGCGTCGGCCCTTGAGACTGAATAAATTGATCCCGCTGACGACGATGTTGCGCCGCAAATCCTGCGCTAACACCGGTTGAGCTGCCGGGCGGCCCATCAGCGAATTGATCACCGCCAGATGCTCCCATTGCATCAACGTTACCTGCCGAGCATTGCGCACGCCGGGACGGGCGTGATCACCGGTCAAACCGGCTTCAAGCCGCGCCTCCACGGCATCGAGTTCGAGCATCTGAGAACGTGACTGCGGCCGCACGCCGATCCAGCGGACCCGGCCCTGTTGCGGCACTTCGGCAATCAGTTCCTGCAATGGACTCACAAGCTGATCCCGACGTCGAAAACAATGCTGCGACCCAGGTTGCTGCGCAGGAAGTCCGGCGCATCCGGGTGTGCGAACAGCACGCGGGCGAAGGTCGGACCGACCAGCGACAACGAGCGCCAGCCTTGGCGCAAGTATTCGGTCGGTGGCGGGAAATGGCTGTTGAGGTCCAGCACTTCGCGCTTGAGACTGGCGAAGGCGATGATGTCCAGTTCACCCAGGTCCATGCCGCGTTCTTTATAGTTGTGCGCTTTTTTGCGCAAGGTCGGCGCCAGTCTCAGCAGAAACTCATTGGCCGGAATGCGCCGGGGTTTGGCCTCGCGGCGCACCAACGAACTCAGAGAAAACGCGCTGCGCCGGCGTTGCAGCTCATCGCGCCATTCGTCGTTGAGGCGTCGGCCTTCATCAAGCACGAAAAACACTTCGAAACTGGCGTCACGAAACAGCACGTCCGGCGGCTCCCCGGCCGGGGCGAATTCGTCGGCGCGATAGGGAATGTTCAGGCCTTGCAGCAGGCGCTGACAGACCCAACGCTCACGCTCCCATTTGCGGGCATTGGACAGGAACGCGTTGGCTTGCTCGGCCGCGATGGTCAGCAGGCGTAAGTAATCTGAGTCATCCATAAGCCCAAGCTTAGCGTTCATTTGCGACAAGCAGAAAGCGTGAAACGGTAAACAGGGGCACTGGGCACTCGGAACGGGCGGTGTAGACTGATGGCCATTACGCATACGCGCTCGAACGAGGAGTAGAACGTGAAATATTGGCCGGTGTTGTTGCTCAGTCTTCTGCCTTTTTGGGCTCAGGCGCTGGAGGTGGGTGAGCGGCTGGCGCCGTGGACCTTGCTTGATCAGTTCGATCAGGCCTTCACGCTCGATAACCAGACTCAGACGCTGCTGGTGGCGCGCAGCATGGACGCCGCCAAACTGGTCGGCGCCGCTCTGCAGGACCAGCCCAAGGGCTACCTGGAGGCTCGGCACGCGGTATTTGTCGCGGACATCCAGCGCATGCCCCGACTGATCGCGAAAATGTTCGCTGTACCGGCCATGCGCGATTATTCCTACCGAGTGATGCTTGACCGTGATGGTCGCGTGGCGCCGCGCTACCCCGGGGCCGTGGATAAAGTGCTGTGGCTGCAGCTCAAGGACGGTCAATTGGTGGATCAGCACGAATACACCACGGCTGCGCAATTGCGTGAGGCGCTGGAGAAGGCCCTGCCCTGATTGGCGCAAAGCGCCTGTGACCGCAGACGCTGACATCTTGGTCATCCATCAACCCGCGCTTAGCATTCAAATGTGATCGCAATGAAGGCAGTTCATCGGAGAGGTTCCGATCTGCCGGATTTGCGACCCGCCATCCCCGCAACACGCCTCATACCACGCCCGGTTCAGGGCCATGCACAAAACGGATAGCGATCTGCGCAAAGCGGATATTGCCCCGTGCCTGTCGCCTTTACCCTCGGCTGTACGGACGTTAGCCGTGTTGCCGACGCTCTTAAAAAAATAACAACAAGAGATAAATGCCATGCGCAAGATCGACGTACATGAGGTTATCGACAACGCACGATTCAACCGCTTCCACTGGATGGTGCTGTTCTGGTGCGCCCTGATCATCATTTTCGACGGTTACGATTTGGTGATCTACGGCGTGGTGCTGCCGATGCTGATGAAAGAGTGGGGGCTCAGTCCCTTGCAAGCGGGCGCACTGGGCAGTTATGCACTGTTCGGGATGATGTTCGGCGCGCTGTTTTTCGGCCCGCTGTCGGACAAAATCGGCCGCAAAAAAGCCATCACGATCTGCGTGATGCTGTTTAGCGGTTTTACCGTGCTCAATGGTTTTGCCCGCAACCCTACCGAGTTTGGCCTCTGCCGGTTCATTGCCGGGCTTGGCATTGGCGGGGTGATGCCCAACGTCGTGGCGCTGATGAACGAGTACGCGCCAAAGAAAATCCGCAGCACGCTGGTAGCGATCATGTTCAGCGGCTACTCGGTGGGCGGCATGCTCTCGGCGGGGCTCGGTATCGTGCTGATCCCGAGTTTTGGCTGGCAATCGGTGTTTTACGTGGCCGTGCTGCCGTTGCTGTTGTTGCCGTTGATCATGTACTTCCTGCCCGAGTCGGTGGGTTTCATGCTGCGCCAGGGGCGCAATGAAGAGGCGCGCAACATCCTGCAGCGGATTGACCCGGCGTACGTCGCGCAAACCAGCGATCAGCTGCACATGAGCGAAGTGAAGGGCACTGGCACCCCGGTGTTGCAACTGTTTCGCGAAGGTCGTGCGCTGCGCACGCTGATGTTGTGGCTGGCGTTTTTCTGCTGCTTGCTGATGGTCTACGCCTTGAGTTCCTGGCTGCCAAAACTGATGGCCAACGCCGGTTACAGCCTGGGCTCGAGTCTGTCGTTCCTGCTGGTGCTCAACTTCGGTGCCATTTTCGGCGCGGTCGGCGGCGGCGTGCTGGGTGACAAGCTCAACCTGCCGCGGGTGTTGGCGGTGTTCTTCGCCGTGGCTGCGGTGTCGATCACCTTGCTGGGCTTCAACAGCCCGATGCCGCTGTTGTACCTGCTGATCGCCATCGCCGGCGCCACCACCATCGGCTCGCAGATTCTGTTGTACGCCTGCGCCGCGCAGTTCTACTCCATGACCATTCGCTCCACCGGTTTGGGCTGGGCGTCAGGTATCGGGCGCAATGGTGCCATCGTCGGACCGCTGCTGGGCGGTGCGTTGCTCGGGATTAGCCTGCCGCTGCAACTGAACTTCATGGCCTTTGCCTTGCCCGGTGCGGTGGCCGCGATTGCCATGACCGTGTTCGCCATCAGCAGTCGGCGCAGTGCTAGACAAGCGCTGTCGGGCCTGCGCCACAGTTCGCCCGACGGGGCTGTTGGCGACGTTTCATGAGAGCGTTAGTCCGGGACTTTTCCCTGTCTGCGGCCGTCGCCGGATTTATCGCCACGGTGATTTCCTATGCAGGCCCGTTGGTGATCATCTTCCAGGCCGCCGAGACCGCGCACCTCTCGCGGGAGGTGTTGTCGTCCTGGATCTGGGCGATTTCCATCGGCAGCGCCGTGCTCGGCATCGGTCTGAGCCTGCGTTACCGCGTCCCGGTGATCATCGCGTGGTCGGCGCCGGGGTCGGCGTTGCTGGTGGCGCTGTTGCCGGGGATCTCCATGCCGGAGGCGGTGGGTGCTTACTTGGTCAGCAGCCTGATTATCTTTCTGGTCGGGGTCTCGGGGGCGTTTGACCGGATCATCGGCAAACTGCCCGCGGCGATTGCGGCAGCGATGCTGGCGGGAATTTTGTTCAGCTTCGGCACTGGCTTATTCGTCTCGTTGCAGGGCAAGCCGTTGCTGGTGCTGGCGATGTTCGCCACGTACCTGATCTGCAAACGGCTGATGCCGCGGTATGCGGTGTTGATGGTGCTGCTGGTGGGCTGCTCGATGGCTTTTCTCGCCGGTGATTTGCACAGCGAGGCGTTGCTGATCGGGTTGGCCACGCCGGTGTGGATCACGCCCGCGTTCAGCCTGAGCGCGACCCTGAATATCGCCTTGCCGCTGGTGATGGTGGCGCTGACCGGCCAGTTCGTTCCCGGCATGGCGGTGCTGCGCGCCAGCGGTTACCCAACGCCGGCCGGCCCGATCATCGCCAGCAGTGCGGTGGGTACGGCGCTGTTGGCGCCGTTCGGTTGCCATGGGCTGAATCTGGCAGCCATCACCGCGGCGATTTGTACCGGGCGCGAGGCTCATGAAAATCCCGGCAAGCGCTATGTGGCCGGGGTTGTGGGCGGGCTGTGTTACCTGGTGCTGGGGATCTTCGGCGCCACCCTGGTTTCACTGTTTTCGGCGTTCCCCAAAGAGCTGATCGCGGCCTTGGCCGGGCTGGCGCTGTTTGCTGCGATTGCCGGGGCATTGGCTGGCGCAATGGCCGTGCCGGGTGATCGCGAAGCCGCGTTGGTGACCTTTCTGACCACCGCGTCGGGCATGTCGTTGTTGGGTTTGTCCGCCGCCTTTTGGGGGCTGATTTTCGGCATGGTCACGCACTTGTTGTTAAACGCCCGTCGTCCCGTTCCCCGCCGCGAGTCCGCGGCGGCTGAAGCACTTCAACCTGTCGATCAATAAAAATAAGAGAAAAACGATGAAACAGATTCTTCCAGCAACCGGTTCCGTGTTGTCCATGGCTGTCGTCTCGAGTTTCTCCGCCGGTGCGATGGCGGCCGAGGGCGGCTTCATCGAAGACACCACCGCCACCTTGCAAGCACGCAATTACTATTTCAGCCGGGACTTTTCCGACATCGTCGGGGCCAACCAACAGTCGAAGGCTGAAGAGTGGGCGCAGGGCTTCATCCTCAACGTCAAATCCGGTTACACCCAGGGCCCCGTCGGTTTTGGTGTGGATGTCATCGGCCTGCTCGGCCTCAAACTCGACAGCAGCCCGGACCGGGTCAATACCGGTTTGCTGCCGGTGCAATCTGACGGGCGCGCGGCGAATGATTACAGCCGACTGGAAGGCGCGTTGAAGGTGCGCGTCTCCAAAACCGAACTGAAGGTGGGCGAGTTGCAACCCAACGTGCCAGTGCTGGCCTTCAGTGATATCCGATTGCTGCCGCCCAGTTATCAGGGTGCAAGTATCAGCTCGAACGAGATCAATGGCCTGACTGTGCAGGGCGGCCACTTGAGTTCAACCAGCCTGCGCAACGAGGCTGGCGACGAAAAGATGCAAGCCATGCTCGGTCATGTACCGCAGCGTCAGGTCAGCAGTGATGGTTTCAACTTTGCCGGCGCCGATTACGCCTTCAACGATAAACGCAGCTCGGTCAGCGCCTGGTTCGGGCAACTGGAAGATATCTACAACCAGCGTTTTCTCGGCCTCAAACACAGCGAGCCACTAGGTGACTGGATCCTGGGCGCCAACCTTGGGTATTACGATTCGCGCGAAGACGGCAAAAAATTGCTGGGCAACATCGACAACCGGGCGTTCTTCTCCTTGCTGTCGGCCAAGCGTGGCGGCCACACGTTCTATGTCGGCTATCAGGGCATGTTCGGCGACAGCGCCTTCCCGCGAGTGTTTGCCAACATCAGCCCACTGGGTAACGAGGTGCCGACCTACGAGTTCGCCTACACCGATGAGCGCTCCTGGCAGGCGCGTTACGACTACGATTTTGCGGCCCTTGGCGTGCCGGGCCTGACCAGCACCGTGCGCTACATCACCGGCAGCAATGTCGATACCGGCAAAGGGTTCGAGGGCAAGGACCGCGAGCGTGACCTGGACATTGGCTATGTGCTGCAGAGCGGCAGCCTCAAAGGCCTCGGGATCCGCGTGCGCAACGCGATGGCTCGCTCCAACTACCGCAGTGATATCGACGAAAACCGCCTGATCCTCAGCTACACATGGACGCTGCTATGAACCCTGAAAAAGAACAGCCACCGCACAAAATCGGCTTGCAGGTCACGCTGGAGCAATTGACCGAGTCCGTGCTGCAAACCGAGGAAGACATGCGCTTTGCCAATCAACTGGCGCGCACGGCAGGTGAACGGGTGAAGGCGAGTGCGCTGAGCATGCAGTCTTCGGCCGGTGTGCTGGAAGATCTGAACCTCTACATGCAGCGTCTGGATCAAGTGTTCGACGAGCTCGGCAGTCAGTCGATGCGCATCGGCGCGATTGTCGGCAGCATCCAGAACATTTCCCGTCAGACCAACCTGTTGGCGTTGAACGCAGCCATTGAGGCGGCGAGGGCGGGCAGCCATGGCCGCGGGTTTGCGGTGGTGGCCGATGAGGTGCGCAATCTCTCGCGTCAGGCTGCGGACTCCAGTGCGCAGATCCGGCAAATCGCTACGGGGCTGGAGCAGTCCGCTGAACAGGCACGCCAAGGTCTTCAGCAGTTGTCCGGCTCTACACGTCTGGGCCTGGAAAAGGCCGGCGTAGCCCTGCACTCGATGGGCGAACTGCAAAGCGGTGCGGTGGCCAGGGTCGAGGTGGTCGAACGCATCATGGCGCGCTTGGCCGGCCTGCATGATCTGGCCTTGCAGGCGAAACGAATGATCGTGTGAGTCGTGCGGTTTGCCAGTGATTACAGATTACTCGTGCAATCACCCATGACCTCGTACGTCACGCGATGGGTCTGACCTTGATGATCGACATACTCCATGGCCGCCGGCACAACCCCGCAGGCGGTCGCGGTGTTCGACACTGAAACGACCTTGGCGATGTCCAGCGGCTGTGCCGGGTTGTAGGTACCGGCGGGTTCGTTGCCGGCGGCCATGGCCGAGGTGGCGACAACGGTCAGAAACAGGCTGATCAGGGTTTTCATTTTTCCGTGCTCCGTGTTGATTCCGATACCTGAATTCTAGTCTTTGCCCGCGACGGATAAAGGGGCCAGCGTCTGATGCAGCCTTACATGAAACGTAACAGTCACCGCCCCTGGAGGGCTTATGGATCTGCTCAATAACTTGCGGGTGTTCGTCCGCGTGGTGGACTGCGCAAGTTTTACCGCCGCCGCCGATGCGCTGGACCTGTCGACCGCGCAAGTGTCGCGACTGGTGGCCGATCTGGAGCAGCACGTGCAAGCACGCTTGCTGCAACGCACCACGCGGCGACTGAGCCTGACCGAGGCCGGTGAACGCTTTTTGGTGCGCAGTCGGCAAATACTCGAAGAAATGGAGGTGGCAACGGCAGAGGCCCGCGGCGCCCATCTCAAACCGAGTGGACGGCTGCGGGTTCACAGCATGAACGCCCTGGGCGTGCTGATCACGCCATTGATCGCCCGTTACAGCGAGCTTTATCCCGATGTGGTGTTCGAGCTGACGCTGTCGCAGCGCAATCCCGATCCGCTGGAGGAAGGGCACGATGTGGTGATTTCAATTGCCCATGAACTGGCCGATTCGCAATTGGTCGCCCAGTCCATCGGGCAGATTTATAGCGTGCCCTGCGCCTCCCCGGAGTACCTGCAACGGCATGGCGTGCCGCACACACCGATGGCACTGAACGATCATCAGTGCCTGCGTATGCTCGACCCGTTGTACAGCGATGAATGGGTGTTCCGGGACGAAGAGGGCGAGCACGCCGTCAGCCCGGCCAGGACCTTTCAATGCAACGTCGCCGAGTCGATGGTCAAGGCGTCGGAATCCGGCATGGGGATCAGCCTGATTCCGTTCTATACCGCGACGCGCCCCTTGAGCGATGGCACCTTGTTGCGTTTGCTGCCGGCCTGGCGCCCTCGTGAGCGCAACGTGTATGCGGTGTACCCGTCGCGGCGTTTTCTTGATGCCAAGGTCCGGACCTGGGTGGACTTTCTCAAGGCCGAATTACCCAAGCTATTCGCTGAACACGAGACGGTGGTGAACGATCCACGGCATTGGGCCTGAAGTCGAAGGGCGTGCGAAGGGCGGTGTAGACTGAGGGCCTGTTCTCTTTCGGCAAGAAAAAGGAGTGTGCCCAGCCATGATCGGCGCCGAGTTGCTGTCACCTGAAACCCTCACGGCGGGGTGGTTGATCTATGTGCCGGTGCTGATCTGGGCCGTTGCGCGAGCACCGTGGGTCGAACTGTTCAGTGACAGTCGCCGCCAGCATCTGTTGTTCGGCACGGTGTTCGCGCTGTTCATGCTCTGGCTGGTGCGACGGGATTTCGATACCGGCGTGTCGTATCACTTCATCGGTATGACGGCAGTGACCTTACTGCTGGATTGGCCACTGGCGATCGTCGGCGCGCTGGTGGCGCAATTCGGCCTGGTGCTGCTCGGGCGGCAGGATCTGGCGGCGATGGGGGTCAACGGCGCGCTGCTGATTCTGCTGCCGGTACTGGTCACCGAATGCTGCGCCATCCTGGTGGAGCGAAAGCAGCCGCGTAATCCCTTTGTGTATATCTTCGTTTCCGGTTTCTTTGCTGCGGCGCTGTCGGCATTGCTGTGCCTGGTGTTGGCACTGTGGCTGCTGTGGTTCAACGAACGTTTTGCCATGCCCTATTGGCTGGAAGATTTTGTCGGTTATTTGTGGCTGCTGATTTTTCCGGAAGCGTTCATCAACGGCATGGTGGTCAGTGCACTGGTGGTGTTTTGCCCCGAGTGGCTGGAGACGTTCAATCGCACGCGCTACCTTTCGGCACCCTGGAAAGACGACGATCCCAAATCTTGATCCACATCAAAGGCAAAAATCACTCACGAATCCATGCTTTGGAAAACCTTCAGGAGCATCGAAATGAGTGTCTACGAATGGGCAAGGCAGGAGTTGCGTCAAAGTCTGGATGTGGCGCAGGAAGTGGGTTTTGATCCGGGGTTGAGCCTGCGTGCCTTGCTCAGTGCAGTGGTGCAACAGAGCAAGGCAGTGCGCAGCGCCGAAGACCTGGCCGATGAGTTGCGTTTTCTTGCGGAAAACCTCGATGACAGCCAGGACTACGGTTTTATGCGGCCTTGAAGATCAGTGACGCGGCTCGAAGTCTTCGCTGAACAGGTCGTCTTCGGCATCCGGGCTGACCGGAATCTTGTGTTCTTCCGACGCCCAGGCGCCCAGGTCAATCAGCTTGCAACGGTCCGAACAGAATGGCCGGAATTTGTTTTCTGGGCTCCATTCAACAGGGGCGCCGCAGGTTGGGCAATCGACGGTTGGGGTTTGGCTCATGACTGGCCTCCACGCAAAGTAAGGTAAAAGTGATGCAGGCGTTCGACCTCGCTGTGCAGCCAGGCGAGGTCGCGGTCGTTGACCACCACATCGTCGGCATGGCTCACGCGGTCCTGTCGGCTGGACTGGGCCTTGAGGATCGCCTGGACCTGTTGCTCGCTGGTCTGGTCACGCTGCAGGGTGCGCTCGATCTGTAGTTGTTCCGGGGCATCGATCACCAGAACCCGTTGGGTCATGGCGTACTGCCCGGACTCGATCAGCAGCGGCGAAACCAGAATCGCGTAAGACGATTGTGCCTTGGCCAGATGATCGGCGATTTCCTTGGCGATCAGCGGATGCAACAACGCTTCGAGCCAGCGGCGTTCCTCTGGCACTTCGAAGATCAGTTTGCGCAACGCCGCGCGATCCAGCTGCCCGTCGGCTTGCAATACGCCGGGACCGAAGTGTTCGGCGATCCTGGCCAGCGCCGGGCGCCCCGGCTCTACCACCCAACGCGCCGCGTGATCGGCGTCCACAACGTGTACGCCCAGGTCGATGAAGTGCTGGGCAGCCGCGCTTTTGCCGCTGCCGATGCCGCCGGTCAGGCCGAGAATCCAGGGTTTTTCCACAGGGGTATTCATTTCAAACCGACAAACTGCCAATAGAAGTCGGTTATTTGACCACCCCAGAGCAAGGCAATCCAGCCGGCAATTGCCAGAAAGGGTCCGAAGGGGATCGGCGTGGAGGTTTTCGCGTTGCGCAAACGCAGCAAAATCACGCCGACAACGGCGCCCACCATCGACGATAACAAGAGGGTCAGTGGCAAGATCTGCCAGCCACCCCAGGCGCCGAACATCGCTAACAACTTGAAATCACCGTGGCCCATGCCGTCCTTGCCGGTGATCAGCTTGAATAGCCAGAACACTGACCACAGCGCCATATAGCCGGCCACCGCGCCCCACAGCGCTTCATGCAAGGACACGAAAAGTCCGAAGCTGTTGATGATCAGGCCCAGCCATATCAGCGGCAGCACCAGCACATCCGGCAGCAGTTGGTGCTCGGCGTCGATCAGGCTCATCGTCAGCAACCCCCAGCTCAGGAGCAGCGCCATGCAGGCTTGCCAGCCGAAACCGAAATGCCAGGCGATGAACGCCGAGAGCAGACCGCAGGCCAGTTCGGTCAGCGGGTAGCGTTTGCTGATGGCTGCCGTGCAGTTCGAGCATCGACCCCGTAAGAACAGATAACTGAGCACCGGAATATTTTCCCAGGCGCGGATTCGATGGCCGCAATGTGGACACTGGGAATGGGGCAGCATCAGGTTGAAGGTCGGCAGCGGTGTTTCGCCCGGCAAGCCCAACACTTCACGAGCCTCCTCACGCCATTCGCGGTCAAGCATTTTTGGCAGGCGCCAGACCACCACGTTGAGAAAGCTGCCAATCAACAGACCGACCAACATGGCGGCGATCACGAAGGCCAAAGGATAGAGGGTCAGAATGTCGTTCAAGGGCATGTCAGATCGCTGAGCCGAGTTGGAAGATGGGCAGGTACATCGCAACCACCAGGCCACCGACGATAACACCCAGCACCACCATGATGAACGGCTCCATCAGGCTGGTGAGGTTATCGACCATGTTGTCCACTTCGTCCTCATAGAAACTCGCGACCTTGTCGAGCATATCGTCCAGTGCGCCGGACTCTTCGCCAATCGCGGTCATCTGGATCGCCATGTTCGGAAAGATACCGGAGGCACGCATGGAGAAGTTCAGTTGCATGCCAGTGGATACATCCTGCTTGATGCGCAGCACCGCGCGCTTGAACACGATGTTGCCGGTAGCGCCGGCCACCGAATCCAGGGCTTCCACCAGTGGCACACCTGCCGCAAAGGTAGTCGACAGCGTGCGGGCGTAACGGGCCACGGCGGACTTGTACATCAGCGTGCCAATCAGCGGCAGTTTCAGCAGCCAGGTGTCCATTCGGTCCCGAAAGCCTTGCGACGTTTTAAAGGCGCGGCGCACACCGAAGATTGTCGCGATCAGCACGCCAAGCATCGCCCACCACCAGTCCTGCATGAATTGCGAGAGGCCAATGACCATCACAGTGAAGGCTGGCAATTGGGCGCCAAACCCTTTGAACACCGATTCGAACTGCGGCACCACTTTGACCAGCAGAATCCCGGTCACAATGATCGCGACGAACACCACTGCCAGTGGGTAGGTCATGGCTTTCTTGATCTTGGCCTTGAGGCTTTCGCTCTTTTCCTTATAGGTCGCCACTCTATCCAGCAGGGTATCGAGGGCACCGGCCTGCTCGCCGGCATCGACCAGGTTGCAGTACAGCTCATCGAAATACTGAGGCTTTTTGCGCAGGGAAGCGGCGAAGCTGTTACCCGCCGCGACGTCCTGTTTTACCTCGTCAACCAGTGTGCGCATGGCCGGGTTATCGAAGCCTTCACCGATGATGTCGAAGGACTGCAACAGCGGTACCCCGGCTTTCATCATGGTTGCCATCTGCCGGGTGAACAGGGCGATGTCCTGGGCCTTGATGCGCTTGCCCAGGCTGAAAATCGAGGTGGATTTCTTGCGTACCTTGCCGGGGGTGATGCCCTGCTTGCGCAACTGGGCCTTGATCAACGCCGGATTCTGACCGCTCAATTCGCCCGTCATTTTGGTGCCTTTGCGGTCTGTGCCTTCCCAGGCATAGACGCTGATTTTTGCTGCTTTGACCGCCATATTCAGTCCTTGGTGACCCGGTTGATTTCTTCAAGGCTGGTGATGCCTTGCATGGCCTTGAGCAGGCCTGACGTGCGCAGGTCGTTGAAGCCGTCTTTACGCATCTGGATGTCGATTTCCAGTGAGTTGCCTTCGGCCATGATCAGCCGTTGCAGGTCCGGGGTGTTCTTCACCACTTCATAAATCCCTACTCGCCCTTTGTAACCGTTGTTGCAGTGATCGCAACCGACTGGCTCATAGATCGTGAATGAGCCGATGCGTTCCTCGGGGAAGCCTTCCTTGATCAGCGCTTCCCGGGGAATCTCGATGGGTTTCTTGCAATGGCTGCACAGCTTGCGCGCCAGGCGCTGGGCGATGATCAGGCTGACCGAGGTGGCAATGTTGAACCCCTGGATGCCCATGTTGTGCAGGCGTGTCAGGGTTTCAGCGGCGCTGTTGGTGTGCAGGGTCGACAGCACCAGGTGACCGGTCTGGGCGGCCTTGATGGCGATTTCGGCGGTTTCGAGGTCGCGGATCTCGCCGACCATGATCACGTCCGGATCCTGTCGCAGGAACGAGCGCAGCGCCTGGGCAAAGCCCAGTCCCTGCTTGGGATTGACGTTGACCTGGTTGATGCCTTCCATGTTGATCTCCACCGGGTCTTCGGCGGTGGAGATGTTGATGTCCACGGTGTTGAGAATGTTCAGCCCGGTGTAGAGCGACACGGTCTTGCCCGACCCGGTGGGCCCGGTCACCAGAATCATCCCCTGCGGCTGCTTGAGGGCGGCCATGTACAGTTCTTTCTGGTCGGGCTCATAGCCGAGGGCGTCGATGCCCATTTGAGCGCTGGACGGGTCGAGGATCCGGATCACCACTTTCTCGCCCCATAGGGTCGGCAGGGTATTGACCCGGAAGTCGATGGACTTGCTCTTGGACAGGCGCATCTTGATCCGCCCGTCCTGGGGTTTGCGCCGCTCGGAGATGTCGAGGCTGGCCATGACTTTCAGTCGCGAGGCGATGCGGTTGGCCAGTTGAATCGGTGGCTTGGCGACTTCACGCAGCATGCCGTCGGTGCGCATCCGCACTCGGTAGGTTTTTTCGTAGGGCTCGAAGTGCAGATCGGAAGAGCCGCTCTTGATCGCGTCGAGCAACATCTTGTGGACGAAGCGCACCACGGGCGCGTCGTCGGCGTCTTGTCCGCCAATGGAATCCTGCTTGTTGTCATCGATCGACTCGATGTCCACACCATCGAGGTCAACGTCGGCCATGTCTTCCAGGCCGGTACTATGGCTATCGAAGAATTTTTCGATGGCATCGGTGAGCTTGTCGTCCTCCACCAGAATGGCTTCGGTATTCAGCCCGGTGCTGAACTGGATGTCATTGATGGCTTGCTGATTGCTCGGGTCGGAAACGCCCACAAACAACTTGTTGCCGCGCCGCCAGAGGGGCAGGGCGTGGTGCTGGCGAATCAGCTTCTCGCTGACCAGACCCTTGGGTTGGGTTTCCTTGTCCAGACAGCTGAGGTCGAGCAAGGCCATGCCGAAATGTTCCGAAGCGATCTCGGCGACCTGGCGACTCTTCACCAGTTTGTTCTGCACCAGATAACTGACCAGGGAGATTTTGTTGCGTTGGGCTTGCTGATACGCCTGTTGCGCGCTTTTGTCAGTGAGCAGCTCGGCCAGGACCAATTGCTTGGCCAGACCGCTAAGGGCGATGTCATTCATTGGGATACCGGACGCAGACAGTTCATGACTTATAGCCTAGTCAAGGGAAGGAACCAAACCAGCGGCGTTCAGGTGACAAAAAGTGTCAGATAGTGCGGACCTTGGGTGCTGGCAAAAGCGCCGCGTTGTTCTCGCGCCCCGTTAACAGGGGATTAACGGATTGGCACGGGCTGTGCTGCGGCTAATTCAGATCATGAGATTTCGACTCATGCATGGAGCTTGTCTATGAATACTCAAAAAGGTTTTACGCTGATTGAATTGCTGATCGTGGTGGCGATCATCGGGATTCTGGCGACGTTTGCGTTGCCGGCTTATTCGAAGTATCAGGCGCGGGCCAAGGTTACGGCCGGGCTTGCTGAGATTTCTGCTTTAAAAGTGAATTTTGAAGATGTGCTGAATCAGGGGGTCAATCCGGATTTGACCAAAGTTGGCGGCACTGCAACGACCACCAATTGCACGATCTCTGCTTCGGGTACAGCCTCTGACGGCAAAGGCACCATCGGTTGCACGATTCTTAATGCGCCAGCGCCAGTTCTCAGCAAGACCATTACGCTGACCCGCGACCCGACAACCGGCTGGTCTTGTACGACCAAGGTCGCTGCCGATTATGCCCCAGGCGGCTGTGTTGCCAATTAAAAGCCTGTTCTACCACGCTTGAAATATGCCCCGTTTAAAAAACGGGGCATTTTTTTGTTAGTCCAAAGGAAAAAAGGAAAACCCCGACATTTCATGGCCTTAGGCCCACGCTGAAAACGGCAACTTGCATGTAGGAAATTTCAAACTCATGCAATTTGCATGATTTCGAAAATCAGGAGTTTTAATAACTGATTGATTTATAACGATTTATTGTCTGTCTCAAAGTTGGCACAGCGTTCGCAATATCTCCAGTAACCCTGCTGACAAGACACGCAGCAGACTTTATGAAAAACAGGAGTTACTCGTATGAAGAAGTTCGCTATCGCTGCCGCTACTGCTACCGCGCTGACCCTGACCATGGCCAACGCTGCATTTGCACAGACCACCACCACCCAAGCCCCGATGACTCTGGCGGCGGGTGAAATGACTAAGGCTAAAGAATCCACTTCCGATACCTGGATCACTACCAAAGTCAAAGCAGATCTGGTGACTGAAAAAGGCATTCCAGGCACCGACATTAAAGTCGAAACCAACAAAGGCGTAGTGTCCCTGTCATCCACCGTTGCGGTGACTGACGCTCAGAAAGCCACCGCAGTGGCTATCGCCAAGAAAATCAAAGGCGTCCAGGCGGTCTCAGCTGACGGCCTGAAAGCCGAGTAAGGCAAGACTTCTCGCCTGGACTGGGAGAAGGCGCGACAGACGGGTCGAGCAATACGTCTGCCGCTTCTGGAGAGTTCATGCGAAGGCCATAAGGATGTGGCCATTACAGGCCCCGGGCATTCGTGTCAGGGGCCTGTTCTATTTGGGAGACCTAAAACAACTGTGGGAGCGAGCCTGCTCGCGAAAGCGGACTTTCAGCCAACAGATGTGTTGAAAGTTAATCCGCCATCGCGAGCAGGCTCGCTCCCACATTGGGTTGTGGTGACTCAGTTGCCGCGCTTGCTGGTGATCTGCTTCAAACGATTACCTTCAAAACGCAGGTACTGATACATCCCGCCGTTGGGTCCATAGGTCCATTCCTCGACTTGAAACTCTTCCCGGCGGTTAGCGCTGCGCTTGTAGCCCAACAGATCACGGCTGACCGGTTCACCGCATTTCTGCAGCACTTCGCTGGACCTGTCCCCGACACTGACCAATTGACTGCCGCAGCGCAGGGTATCGGCTGCCGAGGCCTGACAGGCGGCCATCGCCAGAACCAGGCTCATCAGCCATTTCGCGCGCATCACTCGGCGTCCAGATGCAGCGGCGTAACCACTCGACCGTCACTTTCCGCTTCGCCGAGGTTGGCGTCGACGAAGTACACGCGGTCATCGGCCAACTGGCCCTTGTCGACCAGATAGTCCTTGATGCTGCTGGCGCGCTCCTGGCCCAGCTGGCGTAAGAGAACGTCGCTGGAACTCCAGAACTTGATCACGCCTTCGCGCATTTTTACCGTGCGTTCTTCCTTGCCCAGATCCTTCCACTCGGCGGGAGGCTGCGTCTTCAGGCGCGTGCGGTAGATCCCTTCCAGCAGCGAACCTTTCTCGTTATCCGGTACTTCCAGCAATGAAGCCTGAGCCGGCACCTTGTCACCGCGACGCTGGAGCATTTTGTAGTAGTTGTACTGGTATTCCCGTTCCAGACGTTGCTCGGCGATCAGCGGGCCATCGCTGCTTGCAGCAGCCGTGCCTTCGATTTCCAGGCGCAAGGCCGGACGTTCCTTGAGGGCCTGGGACAGTTTGACCAGTGAACCCTCGGCCTCCTTGCTCAGGTCGCTTGAACCCGGTGCAAACGAGACAGTGCCCAAATCTTCCGAACCCCCGCCACTGACCAGCCCGCCAATCATTTTGAACGGTGCTGCGGCGGCTTTGACGATCAGGTTGCGCAAGGTCTGCCAGACAATCGGCATGATGCTGAACTGCGGGTTGTTCAGGTCGCCAGTCACCGGCAGCTCGATGGAAATCTTGCCATCGACGTCCTTGAGCAACGCAATAGCCAGTTTCAGTGGCAGGCTCACGGCATCCGGACTGTCGACTTTCTCACCCAGTTGCAGCTGCTCGACCACCACTTTGTTTTCAGCCTTGAGCTGGCCCTTGGTGATCAGGTAATGCAGGTCGAGATTGAGCCGGCCCTTGCGGATGCGGTAACCGGCGAACTTGCCGGAGTAGGGCGTGAGCGTGGTCAGTTCAACACGTTTGAAACTGGTGGCGATGTCGAGGCTGGCCATCGGGTCGAACGGGTTGACCGAGCCCTTGATGGTAACTGGCGCATAGCGGTCGACTTTGCCTTTGATATCGACGCTGGCCGGTTTCGCCTGACGACTGTCGATGGTGCCAATTTGCCCATTGAGCTGTTGAATGGCCGTGGCGAAATTCGGGGTCAGGCTGAAGTCGGCGAAGTTGGCCGAGCCGTCGTTGATGGCAATGCCGCCAATGTGGATGCCCAGCGGTTTTTCCTTGCCGGCAGGTTTGGCTTCAGCCTTTTTGGCGCCGGAGTCGGGCGGTTGCGGAATTAGCAGATCATCGATGTTAGTGGTGCGGTCATCGTTGATCATGAAGCGCGCATAAGGCTGGAACAGGTTGACCTTGTCGATCGACAGGCTGTCGCCGTGCTGATAATTCAGGCCTTCAAGCACCAATTGTTGCCACTTGAGGAAGTCGCGGGTTTTGAGGGTGTCGAGGGTATGCAGTTGATCGACCTGAGCACGGCCGGTGACGTTGAACGCCAGCGGCTCGGTGCTTTTCAGATCGACCGCCAGATCACTGCCGAGCATGCCACTGCGCAGTTCCAGGCGAATGAACGGGTTGATATAGGACTGGGCGACGCGCAGGTCGATGTCCTTGGTTTGCACTTTTAACCTGGCACTGATTGGGGCGAGATTGACCACGCCGTCTGCCGTGAGCTTGCCTTGCTTGCCCACGCCCGTATCGAGCTTGAGGTTAAAAGGCGAGCCATTGAGGCTGTCGAAATTCTGCAGGTCCAGGTTCAGCGGGCCGATGTCCAGCGCCACGGCGGGTTGCGCCTTGCGGTCAGCCAGATGCACCTGGTAATCGCGCAGTTGCACGTCTTTGAGCAGCACCTGCCATGGCTTGCTCGGTGGCGCCGGGTCGGGTTTCGGTGAATCGGCGGCGGCCGGGGTGCTGGCCGGTTCGGCCTTGGCTTTGACGGCTTCTTTGGACGGTTGGCTGGCAAACAGTTTCTGCCAATCGAGTTGCCCGTCGGCTTCGAGGGCGGCCCAGGTTTCCAGTTTCTGGCTGCGGATCTTGCCGACCACCACTTGCTGCTTGGCCAGATCCACCGTGGTTTCGCTGATGTCCAGGCGTGCGAGCTTCGCCAGTGGTCGACCATCCGGGGCCTTGATGGCGAAGGGGGCGACGCTGACGGCGACGTTACTCATCAGCAGTTCGGTTTCCTTGCTCAGGTTGAGCTTGTAATCGGTGCTGAGGTTGAGGACGCCGTCTTCGAGATCCAGTGGCACAGCGTCACGCACATAGGGCCAAAAGGCTTTCATCTTGCCGTCGGTAATCTTCAACTTACCTTCGGAGGCAATCGGAATCAGGCTGAAGTTGCCGGTCCAGTCGATCTGGCCACCCGCCGGGCCGACAGCCACCAAGGTCATGTCGGCACTGTCTTCGGGCAGGGTGCTGAGGTTTTTCAGCTCGAAGTCGAGTTTGTCGTAGAGAAATTCGATGGGCTCGCTAGGTCGCGCATCCTGGAAGTGCACATAGCCGTCGGCCAGTTTGATGCGCTCCACGCGCAACGGGAACGGTTTGGCGTTCGGGTCGGCCGGGGTCGGTTCACTGGCGGGGATTTTGAACAGGTCAAGCAGATTGAGCTTGCCGTCCTTGCCGAAGAGTATTTCGGTCTTGGGTTTGTCGATTTCGATATCGGACAGGTGCAGCGCCTTGGTCCAGAGGCTGTCGATCTGCAGGTTGGCATACAGTCGCTCGAAGCCGACCTGTTCCTTGCCCGGCTCGCCGATGATCAGGCCCCACAGGGTGACTTCAAGGCTGAACGGGTTGAGTTCGATCCGCTGGATCGTCGCGGGCGTCGTTGCGTAACTGGCCAATTGTTGATTGGCCACCCGCAACGCGATACCCGGCAAAACAAGAAAACCCAGCAGGCTGTAGAGGGCTAGAGCGGTCAACAGAGCGCCAATAGCGCGAATCAATCCTTTGGGCATGTGCGGCTTCATCTGTCTGAATCGGAGTGCGTTGGAGTATGGCACGCGTTTCCGGTTCCGAAGTGATCATGCTTTATAGGATTTATCTGATTTTTCGGAAGAATCTCAGAGCTGCAGAATCAGCGTTTTCAGCGGCGGCTGCTCATCCATTGACGGAAAATCGCCGCCCGGTTTCATCACTGTCCACTCGCGCACCGGCCGGCCGGCTTTCTCTGCACAACGCAAAACTTGCTCGCGCCAGTCGTCCATGCTGACTTTTGCCAGGTTGTTGCAGCAGATCAGCACGCCATTGTCGGCGGTGGTCAGCAGTGCCGGCTTCAACAGGCTCTGATAGTCACGCAGCAGGTCGACGGTGCCAAAAGCGCTCTTGGCCCAGGCTGGCGGGTCCAGCAGCACCAGGTCGTACTGACGCTGTTCCAGACGTTGATAGCTCGGCAGTTTTTGCCCGCGACGCTGGCTGATCGGCAAGCCCGCCAGTTGGCGGATGGCCGGGAAATAGTCGGACTGGATGAAGTCCATGGTCGGCAACTGCGGATTGAGCAGGCCGTTCTCACGGCCGACAGCCAGGTTGCCCTCAGCGAAATCGAGGTTGCAGACTTCGCTCGCGCCACCGGCCGCAGCACTCAGGCCGACGCCACAGGTGTAGGCGAACAGGTTCAACACACTTTTGTTTTTGCTGTGCTGCTTGACCCAGCCGCGCGTGTTGCGCAGGTCGAGGAACAGCAGCGGGTCCTGGCCGGCGTGGCGGCCGCGAACCCGGTAATTCAAGCCCCATTCGTGACCGACCAAGTCTTGCAGGGCGGCTTCGTCGGCGCGATAGACAGTGTCTTCACGGTCGATGCGTGAGTTGCCCCGGGAGCGATCGTTGTAGACCAGCAGCGTTTCGAGGCCCAGGTGCTGATTGATGGTGTCGTGCAGTTGCAGCAGCGCATCTCGTTCCAGCGACTGGTGAAAGCTTTGCACCAGCAATTGAGGGCCGTAGCGATCGATCGTCAGGCCGCCGGCGCCTTCCTGGCTGCCATGGAATAGGCGATAGCAATCGGTGCCTTGCTGATGCAGCTCGGCCAGCAGGTCCTGACGACGATCGAGGGCGGCGCGCAGCGCCTGATTCAAGGAAGACATGCTGGGCGCCTTGCAGGAGGGAATTTGGCGCGGGAGTTTAACAGCTTGGCGCCAAACCGAGGTGCTGCCTTCGCGAGCAGGCTCGCTCCCACATTAGATTTGTGTCGAACTCAAAATGTGCAATCACCGAAAATCCCCTGTGGGAGCGAGCCTGCTCGCGAAGCTTTTAAGCGGTTTTCAGGTCAGCAAACCCATCCGCCGTTTGGCCCGGTGCACCGAGCCGTTACGCACCGCCCAGCGCAGCATTGGCACGCTGCGATTAACGCTGGCACGGATCAGCTTGCGTTGCAGCGGGCTCTGGCTGACGCCCAGCATGTCACTGGCCCAGTCCGGTAGCAGGTCGATCCCCGCCTTCATCATCAAACTGCCGAAAGGCCTGGCCAAACGACTGGGGGACGGGGCGTCCAACAACAGCCGTAACACCTCGCGACTGCGCTCGTCGCACAGCAGTTGTGGGCGAACTCGTTCAAGATAATCGGCGATCTCTTGCCGGGAGCGGGGCACATCACGGGCGCCGAGGCGTTCGGCGACCAGGGCGATCTCGCCGTAGTAACGGTCCTGATCAGCCAGGGACAGGTTCGGATTGCGGTAACGCAGATGGGCCGCGAGGAAGTTGCTGACCTCGGCCACGTGCACCCAGGTCAACAGATCGGGATCGCTGGCGGCGTAAGGCCGGCCATCTGGTGCCGTGCCGGTCACTTGCAGGTGGATGGTGCGGACTTTCTCGATCAGCCAGTCGGCGTCCTTTCGCGAACCGAACGTGGTGCCGGAAATGAACTGTCCGGTGCGGCGGAGTCTGCCGATCATGTCCTCGCGGAAATTCGAATGGTCCCAGACCCCGGCCAGGGCCAGTGGATGCAGGGCTTGCAGCATCAGGGCGCTGATGCCGCCGATCAGCATGCTGCTGAAGTCGCCATGCACTTGCCAGCTCACCGAATCGGGGCCGAACAGGCCGGGATCACCCTTGGGGTTTTCCAGGTCGAGTTTGCCCAGAGACAGACCGGTCAGGCTCATGATCTGGGTTTCGATGCGGGTTCGAATGAATTCCATGGCGGCTCAGTGGCGAAAAAAAGGCGCGGCCGTGATGGGCCGCGCCGGGAAGTTTAAAGCATGAAGTTACTGATTCAGGCGTTTATCGACCAGCTCCTGGACCACGCTCGGGTCAGCCAGGGTCGAGGTGTCACCCAGGCTGTCCAGTTCGTTGCAGGCGATCTTGCGCAGAATGCGCCGCATGATCTTGCCCGAACGGGTTTTCGGCAAGGCCGGCGCCCACTGGATCAGGTCCGGTTTGGCGAAGCTGCCGATTTCCTCGCTGACGTGAGCCAGCAGTTCTTTCTTCAGTTCGTCACTGGGCTCGGTGCCGTTCATGGGGGTGACGAAGGCATAGATGCCCTGACCCTTGACGTCATGCGGGTAACCAACCACCGCCGCTTCGGCGATGCTGTCGTGTAGCACGAGCGCGCTTTCCACTTCCGCGGTGCCGATGCGGTGCCCGGAGACGTTGATCACGTCGTCGATGCGCCCGGTGATCCAGTAATCACCATCCTCATCGCGCCGGGCACCGTCGCCAGTGAAGTAGTAACCGGGGTAGGGCTTGAAGTAAGTGTCGACCATTCGTTGCGGGTCGCCGTAGACGCTGCGGATCTGCGCCGGCCAGCTGGATTTGATCGCCAGCACGCCGCTGCCGGCGCCTTTGATTTCCTTGCCCACTTCATCGAGCAGCACCGGTTGCACGCCGAACATCGGTTGCGTGGCGCAGCCGGGTTTGATCCGTTGAGCGCTGACCAGAGGGCTGAGCATGATGCCGCCGGTTTCGGTCTGCCACCAGGTATCGACGATTGGACAACGCTGTTCGCCGACGGCATTGAAGTACCACTCCCATGCTTCCGGGTTGATGGGCTCACCGACACTGCCGAGTAATCTGAGGCTCGCGCGGGAAGTTTCCTTCAACGGTTCGGGGCCTTCACGCATCAGGGAGCGCAGGGCGGTCGGGGCGGTATAGAAAATGTTCACATGGTGCTTGTCGATCGCCTGCCAGAAGCGCGCGCTGCTCGGGTAACTCGGCACGCCCTCGAAGATCAGCGTGGTCGCGCCGTTGGCCAGCGGGCCGTAGACGATGTAGCTGTGGCCGGTGACCCAGCCGACATCGGCGGTGCACCAGAAGACTTCGCCGTCGCGGTAGTCGAGCACGTATTTGAAGGTCATCGCCACTTGCAGCAGGTAGCCGCCGGTGGTGTGCAGCACGCCTTTGGGTTTGCCGGTGCTGCCGGAGGTGTAGAGGATAAACAGCGGGTCTTCGGCGTCCATCGGTTCAGGCGGACAATCGTCGCTGACGTCACGCAGCGCCTGGTGATACCAGATGTCCCGGCCCTCGACCCAGTCCACTTTGCCCTGAGTGCGCTCGACCACGACGACGGTGCTGACGTTCGGGCAACTTTGCAGCGCCTTGTCGACCTTCTGCTTGAGCGGCACGACTTTACCGCCGCGCACGCCTTCATCGGCGGTGATCACGGTGCGGCAGTCGGCATCGAGAATCCGGTCACGCACAGAGTCCGGAGAGAAACCACCAAACACCACCGAATGCACTGCCCCAATGCGCGAGCAGGCGAGCATGGCGTAGGCGGCTTCGGGGATCATCGGCATGTAGATGCACACGCGGTCGCCTTTCTTCACGCCACGGCTTTTGAGTACGTTGGCCAGGCGACAGACGTTGTGATGAAGTTTTTTGTAGCTGATCTGCGCGGATTCGGCAGGGTCGTCGCCTTCCCAGATGATCGCGATTTGATCGCCGCGCTTTTCCAGGTGGCGGTCGATGCAGTTGTAACTGACGTTCAACTTGCCGCCGGCGAACCAGCTCGCCTCACCAGTTTTCAGGTTATAGCGCTGGACGGTATCCCACGGCTTACTCCAGTCGAGAAAGCGTGTGGCCTGTTCAGCCCAGAATTCACTGGGGTGTTCGATGGATTGGCGATAGAGGCGCTTATAGTCGTCTTGACTCAGATTTGCAGCCCGGCGGACGGCATCGGCTTTGGGGAACGTGCTGATATCGAACATGACGGTTCCTTATTCTTGTTTTGCGACAAGTAATAAAGATGCGCCGAGTAGCGAAAGGGTTCAAGCCGAACGCCTAATGGGGGGACTCAAAACGACTGTGGGAGCGAGCCTGCTCGCGAATACGATGGATCAGCCAACATCAATGTTGAATGAAAAACCGTATTCGCGAGCAGGCTCGCTCCCACAGGGGATAGCCTATGAGGCGTCAGATCAACCGCGGTGACGACCGCGGAAGTAGTTGATCAAGCCTTGGGTCGAAGCATCGTCAGCCGGGGTTTCTTCGCTGCCGACCAGGCGGTTGTAGACGCCTTTGCCCAGCTCTTTACCCAGCTCCACGCCCCATTGGTCGAAGGCGTTGATGCCCCAGATCACGCTTTGCACGAAGACTTTGTGTTCGTACATCGCCACCAATGCGCCGAGACGACGCGGGCTGATGCGCTCGACTACCAACGTATTGCTCGGACGGTTGCCCGGGATCACCTTGTGCGGTGCGATTTTGTGCACCTCTTCTTCGCTCATGCCTTTGTCGCGCAACTCGGCTTCGGCCTCGGCAAGGGTCTTGCCCAGCATCAGCGCCTGGCTTTGCGACAGGCAGTTGGCGTACAGCCACTGGTGGTGATCGGACACCGGGTTGAAGCTGACGATTGGCACGATGAAGTCGGCCGGGATCAGTTGGGTGCCCTGGTGCAGCAACTGGTGGTAAGCGTGTTGACCGTTGCAACCGACGCCGCCCCAGATCACCGGACCGGTGTCGGTGGAGACCGGAGTGCCGTCCTGGCGCACGCTCTTGCCGTTGGATTCCATGTCCAGCTGTTGCAAATGCTTGGTGATGTTCCGCAGGTAGTGGTCGTACGGCAGGATCGCGTGGCTTTGCGCGCCCCAGAAATTTCCGTACCACACGCCGAGCAGGGCCAGCAGCACCGGCATGTTCTGTTCGAACGGCGCGCTCTGGAAATGCTGGTCCATGGTGTAGGCACCGGACAGCAGTTCCTTGAAGTTCGACATGCCGATGGCCAGGGCAATCGGCAAACCGATGGCCGACCACAGCGAGTAACGGCCGCCAACCCAGTCCCACATCGGGAAGATGTTTTCTTCGCGGATCCCGAAGGCCACCGCCGCTGCATTGTTGCTCGAGACGGCGATGAAGTGACGGTACAGCTCGGCTTCCGAACCACCCTGCGCCAGGTACCAGGCGCGTGCGGCCTGGGCATTCTTCAGGGTTTCGAGGGTGTTGAAGGATTTCGACGAAACGATGAACAGCGTGGTTTCGGCGCGCAGTTTCATGGTCAGTTCGTGGAACTCACTGCCGTCGATGTTCGCCAGGTAATGGCAGCGCACGCCCTTCTGGGCGTAGGACAGCAGCGCTTCGGAGACCAGCTCCGGGCCGAGGAACGAGCCACCGATGCCGATATTCACCACGTCAGTGATCGGCTTCTCGGAGTAGCCGCGCCACAAACCGTCATGGATACGGCCCACGAGGTCGGTGATCTGGTTCAGGACCTTGTGCACTTCCGGCATCACGTTGACGCCGTTGACCTTCAGCTTGTCGCCGACCGGACGGCGCAGGGCTGTGTGCAGGGCGGGGCGGCCTTCGGAGGAGTTGACGATTTCGCCTTCGAACAGCGCTTTGATTGCGCCCTGGAGGTCGACTTCGTTGGCCAGGCCGACCAGCAGGTCGCGGGTCTGGGCGTTGATCAGGTTTTTCGAGTAATCGAGAAACAGGCCGCAGCTGCTGAGGGTGAATTGGGTAAAGCGCTGCGGATCGGCATTAAAGGCTTCGCGCATGCTGAAATCCTGCATGGCTTGGCGGTGGTCATTCAACGCTTGCCAGGCGGGCAGAGCGGTAACGTCTTGAGGGGTGCGGTAATACGCCATCGCTGCGGGTTTCCTTTTTACTTGAACGGCCTTTTGAACACTAAAAATACCGGAGCGCTGTGGGTGGGCGTCCGGTCAACTGCGTCGACACGATTTCATGACACAGGGCGAATACAGTAAACCTCGCGCTGCGATCTGTCTTGACTTTGTCTGACCCGTTCCCGGTACTTTTTTATACATCAAGCAGGGAACGGTCCGACAAACGGAAGGGGGGAGGGGCTAAGACTGGATCAGGCGACCTGAACCGGAATGGCATTGCTGGTATGGCTCAGTTCATTACCCGGCGCCATGTAGAGCATGCGTGGCTTGAAGTTGAGCAGCTCGGCTTCGCTGTAGTGAGCGTATGCGCAGATGATCACGCGATCACCCACCTTGGCCTTGTGTGCGGCGGCACCGTTGACCGAGATCATGCGCGAGCCTTCTTCACCACGAATCGCGTAGGTGGTGAAGCGTTCACCATTGTCGACGTTGTAGATCTGGATCTGTTCGTACTCACGAATGCCGGACAGGTCCAGCCATTCGCCGTCGATGGCGCAAGAACCCTCGTAATCGAGTACAGCGTGGGTGACTTCGGCGCGATGGAGCTTGGCTTTGAGCATGATGGCGTGCATGAGTGTTTCCCCTGGTCGGAATCGAACGGCGGGCATTGTGCCCAAGGGCTTGAGGGTCAGCAATACGGCGTGCGGAGTCACCGCCGACCCAATGTGGGAGCGAGCCTGCTCGCGATGGGGCCGTCAGATTCAACATCAATGTTGGCTGACAGTCCGCCATCGCGAGCAAGCTCGCTCCCACAGGGGAATTGCGGTGCTTTTAGGCAGTAGCGTCTAGGTTCAGGTTCAGGTGCAGGTTATCGATCAACCGCGTAGTGCCCAGGAACGCTGCCACCAGAATCACCAGGTCCCGATCTTCCGCCGTTGCCGGGCGCAAGGTCTGGGCATGACGAATTTCCAGATAGTCTGGACGCAAACCCGCTGCTTCAAGCTGCTTGATCTGCGCGCCAATCAACGCAGGGAAATCCCGTTCGCCCTGTTTGATCGTGTCGGCAATCTGGCTCAAGCCGCGATACACAACCGGCGCAACGGCCCGCTGTTCTTCGCTGAGGAAACCATTGCGCGACGACAGCGCCAGGCCATCGGCTGCACGTACCGTCGGTTCACCGATGATCTGGATCGGCATGTTCAGGTCATGCACCAGGGCGCGGATCACCGCCAATTGCTGGAAGTCTTTCTGGCCGAAGATCGCCAGGTCCGGCTGAACCATGTTGAACAGCTTGGTGACTACCGTCGCCACACCTTCGAAATGCCCGGGACGGCTGGCGCCGCAGAGGCCTTCGGAGAGTTGGGGGACGCTGACGCGGGTCTGGCCAACCATGCCGTCGGGATACATTTCTTCAACGGTTGGCGCGAACAGCAAGTGGCAACCGGCCTGGAGCAGTTTCTCCTGATCGGCTGCGAGGGTGCGCGGGTACTTGTCGAGGTCTTCGCCGGCGCCGAACTGCAACGGGTTGACGAAAATGCTCGCGACCACGAAGTCCACCCGTTGAGTGGCTTTGGTCACCAGTGCCACATGACCGCTGTGCAGGTTGCCCATGGTCGGCACGAAGCCGATGCGCTTGCCCTCACTGCGGGCACGGGCCACGGCGGCCCGCAATTCGCGTACGGTTTTTACGGTGTTCATGCAGAGAATCCGTGTTCGATACCAGGGAAAGTCGCCGCTTTGACTTCAGTGACGTACGCACCAAGCGCCGCTTGAATGTTTTGTTGCCCGGCCATGAAATTCTTCACGAACTTCGGCACACGGCCAGTAATCGACAGGCCGAGCATGTCGTGCAGAACCAGCACCTGGCCGTCGGTGGCACTGCCGGCGCCGATACCGATTACCGGAATACCCACAGCCTGGGTGATTTCCTGGGCCAGTTCACTCGGTACGCACTCGAGTAACAGCATGGCTGCACCAGCCTGTTCCAGGGCGATGGCATCGGCGCGCATCTGGCGTGCCTGGTTCTCGCTACGGCCCTGGACTTTGTAACCGCCCAGAATATTCACCGATTGTGGCGTCAGCCCCATGTGCGCGCACACCGGGATGCCGCGCTCGGCCAGCAGACGGATCGAGTCCGCCAGCCACAGCGCACCTTCTACCTTGACCATGTGCGCACCCGCCTGCATCAACAGGGCACTGTTGGTCATGGTTTGTTCGATGGTGGCGTAGGCCATGAAGGGCAGGTCGGCGAGGATCAACGCATCGGTGTTACCGCGTTTGACGGATGCCACGTGGTAAGCCATTTCAGCGGTGGTGACCGGCAGGGTGCTGTCGTGACCTTGCAAAACCATGCCAAGGGAGTCGCCCACCAGCAGCACTTCGACACCCGCCTCATTGCAGGCGTGGGCGAAGGTCGCGTCATAGCAGGTCAGCATGGTGATCTTTTCACCTTTTTGCTTGAGACCTTGCAGAGTGGTCAGGGTGATGGCTGGCATGAAAAGTTCCTCATTCAGGCGCTGTGGAAACTACTGCGAGTAACGCGCGTGATTCTTCGTTAAATACAGGCGCACGGTCTGTTGTCGTGCTTTTAAGGCCTGGATTGCGCCCTTCAACGCCGTGTTGGCGGCAGCGGGACGCCTATAGTCGTGAGGAGAACTCGGGAAGTCAATTGTGTGTGTTACCGCGTTGTTACGCGTGGGGTGTTACCGGGGTAACTGATGCGATTCAGCAACTACCGATCTCATGTTCGACACAAAACCAATGTGGGAGCGAGCCTGCTCGCGATAGCGGTGGATCAGCCAGCATCAATGTTGAATGACAGGCCGCTATCGCGAGCAGGCTCGCTCCCACAGGGGATTTTTGTCAATTTTGGAGGAGACGTTCCAGCCCGACGAACGGGCAGGCAGCGAGCAAATCACTCAGGCTGCGACCATCAGCCAGACGCAAATCCGCAGGCGCCAGTTCGGCCAGTGGATAGAGAACGAAAGCCCGTTCCTGCATATGGTAGTGGGGCACCTTGAGGCGCGGCTCGTCGATCAGCCGATCGCCAAACAGCACGATATCGAGGTCAAGCGTGCGTGGACCCCAGCGCTCAAGACGTTCGCGGCCCTGTTCGTTCTCGATGGCTTGCAGCGCATCGAGCAGGTCCAACGGTGGGAGCGTGCTGTCGAGGGCGGCGACCGCATTGGTGTATCGCGGTTGACCGGGCAGCAGCGAGTCGCTCTGATAAAACGCGGAAACCCCGATCAGTTCGGTCTGCGGCAACTGCGCCAGCGCCTCGACGGCGCTGCGCAATTGTTCGGCGGGGTCAGCCAGATTGCTGCCCATGCCGATGTAGATGCGTTCCATGGATTACTCGCCCGTGGCGCTCGGTGCGCCTGCGGTGCGTTTGCGCTTGGCGCCACCGCTGCGGCGACGTTTGCGTGGCGCGCCAGTGCCGTCATCTTTGCCGCTGAGGTCGCGGATCATGTCGCGACGTTCGCTGTCGTTGGCGTCCTGATAGTCCGTCCACCATTCGCCCAGGCCATCAGTCTGCTCACCGGCGCTTTCGCGCAGCAGCAGGAAGTCGTAACCGGCACGGAACCGCGGGTTGTCCAGCAACAGGTCGGCGCGCTTGCCGCTGCGGCGTGGCAGACGCTCCTGCATGTCCCAGATCTCGCGGATCGGCATGGTGAAGCGTTTCGGAATCGCGATGCGCTGGCACTGTTCGGCAATCAACTCGTGAGCCGCTTCCTGCATCGCCGGAATCGGCGGCATGCCACGTTCTTGCAGGCGCAATACACGGGCCGGCAGGGCAGGCCAAAGCAACGCCGCAAACAGGAACGCCGGGGTCACCGGTTTGTTCTGTTTGATCCGCAGATCAGTGTTGATCAACGCTTCGCTGATCAGCGTGTGGGTGTACGTCGGGTTGTATTCCAGCGCCTCGGCGCTGGCCGGGAACAGCGGATCGAACAGCTGCAGGTCGACCAGCATCTCGAAGGTGTCCGCGGCATGGCCGGAAAGGAACAGCTTGAGCACTTCTTCGAACAGGCGGGCCGATGGGATCTCGCGCAGCATCGGCGCCAGTTCACGGATTGGCGCGGCGCTGTGCTTTTCGATGCCGAAGTTCAGCTTGGCGGCGAAACGCACGGCTCGCAGCATCCGTACCGGATCTTCCTGGTAGCGTTGCTTCGGATCGCCGATCAGGCGGATCAGGTGATTGCGGATGTCGTGTACGCCGTTGGCGTAATCGAGGATGCGCTCGCTGACCGGATCGTAATACAAGGCGTTGATGGTGAAGTCGCGGCGTTGCGCATCTTCTTCCAGCGTGCCATAGACGTTATCGCGCAGGATGCGCCCGCTTTCGTTACGGGAAGACTGGTTGCTGTCTTCCTCTTCATCGTTTTGCGGGTGATTGGCGCGGAAGGTCGCGACTTCAATGATTTCGCGACCAAAGTGGATGTGCACCAGCTTGAAGCGGCGACCGATGATCCGCGCGTTGCGGAATTCGGCCCGCACCTGTTCAGGGGTGGCACTGGTGGCGACGTCGAAATCTTTTGGCGTGATGCCGAGCAGCATGTCACGCACACAGCCGCCGACCAGGTAAGCCTGATAACCGGCGTTCTGCAGGCGTTCGACGATGTTCACCGCGTAGCGACTGAATTGGGCCTTTTGCAGCGAATGTTGGCCGCTGTTGAGCACTTCAGGCGTACTGCGAATGTGTTGCGTATGACGCTTGGGAGAACGGAATGACTGGAACAACTTCTTCAGCATGGGATGCACTGTTTGAAGGAATATTCGGCCAAAACGAAGAATGACCGCATGATGGGCGGGGATTCTAGCATTTAGTCGGGGGATGGTGTAGGAAGCTGCGCAAGCGCTTGAAGCAGGGGCTGGTACGCATAGGCCTGTAGCAGCTGCTGAGCAGCGCGAGGCTGCGTTCGGTGCGGGCCGCGTTCGGACGAAGCCGTCGTAAAACCTGAGATTGCGGTGTGTCAGGAGAAAGCCGGTTGCCCATATTGCGACTACTGCGTAGTCGAACGCAGCCTCGCAGGCTCGGCAGCTGCTACAGGGGCAGCGTGAATGTCGAATCGCAGAAACTACAAGGGGAGCCGAAGCTCCCCAAGAAAGTAGTTGCATGCTCTATTTTTATTTTTGATTCGGGCTTTTTGTTTTTATTAAGTGCCCTCGCCATGAAGTTTTTTCTTCATGACCCTCCCAATCGGGAGCCAAGAGCAAACGGATTGCTTTGGTCGCTGTGTTGCAGTGATCTTGCGATCCAACCAGTGCAGGCTCTGTCTTGTGACAGTTTTTATTGTTCTCGGCCTGGTCGTGGGGCAAGCCCCAAATACAACGCCTCTCCAAAAGAATCAGTTAGCTACGCCTCTCGCCGTCTTGTTTTTATTGTGCGTGAGTCGATACGTCTTATTTTTATTGTCTTGTACATTGCTTGTTATTGTTCTTGTACCAAACATATAGCAGGGGGCGTGCCAACTTTTGCGAGGGCCAGCAAAACAAGGGGTTAGACCGGCTGGTGAGGTTTTCAGAGGCCAAAAAAAACCGGGGCTTCGTTACCGTAAGCCCCGGCTTCTGTTACGTGAAAAAGCTGAGGTAACAGTTTTTTCACAAAGTCACGTGTTACCCGCGCATCAGACAGGCACGGTTCAGCTCTCGCTGGCAACTCCGGTCTTGCGCCGCGGAATGCCCAGGCGCTGACGGCGTTCCCACAGGCATTTGCGACTGACACCGAGTTTGCGCGCCAACTCGGTTTCGGTCATGTGGTCCTGATGCTCGAGAACGAAGTGCTGGAAGTAGTCTTCCAGTGACAGGTCTTCGGTCGGCTCATGGCTATTGTTACCGGCGGCGCTGCCCTGTTGTGGGGGCAGGCCGATGAAATCGTCATCGTCCAGATCGCTCAGTTCGATGTCGATCCCCAGCAGCTCGGCGGAAATCTCCGGGCTCTCGCACAGGATGACGGCGCGTTCTACGGCGTTTTCCAGCTCCCGAACGTTACCCGGCCAGGAGTAGTGACGAATGGCTTGCTCGGCATCCGGAGCGAACTTCAGGTCGGTGCGGTTGACCCGCGCGCTCTGCCGCGCCAGGAACGCGGTGGCAATTTCGTTGACGTCGGCGCCGCGCTCGCGCAGGGCCGGCAGTTTCAGGGCGATCACGTGAAGGCGGTAATACAAGTCTTCACGGAACTGACCGATCTTCGCCAGGCTCTTGAGGTCCCGGTGAGTCGCGGCGATCAGACGCACATCGACTTTCTGGGACTGCACCGAACCCACACGACGAATTTCACCTTCCTGCAGCACGCGCAGCAGGCGGGCCTGGGCTTCCAGTGGCAGTTCGCCGATTTCGTCGAGGAACAAGGTGCCGCCGTCGGCCGCTTCCACCAGGCCGGCACGCCCGGCGCTGGCGCCAGTGAACGCGCCTTTTTCGTGGCCGAACAGTTCGGACTCGATCAGGCTTTCCGGAATGGCCGCGCAGTTCACCGAGATCATCGGCGCCTTGGCGCGTTTGGACAAATTGTGCAGGGCGCGCGCCACCAGTTCTTTACCGGTGCCGGATTCGCCCTGGATCAGGACATTGGAGTCGGTTGGCGCGACTTTGCGGATCTTGCTGTACAGATCCTGCATCGGCGGGCAGGAGCCGATGATGCCGATTTCGCCGTTGGTGTTATTGGCGCCCGGTTTTGCAGCGCCATTGCCGGCTTTACCGGCGACCGGTTCGCTGCTGGCTTGAACGGATTGCCGGTCACGCAGGATTCGCGCGACGGCTTGCAGCATTTCATCGTGATCGAAAGGCTTGGCGATGTAATCCACCGCGCCCATCTTCATTGAGTCAACGGCCGAACGCAGGCTGGCGTAGCTGGTCATGATCAGCACCGGAGTGCCTTGGCCGAGTTTGATCAACTCGGTGCCAGGCGCGCCAGGCAGACGCAGGTCGCTGACGATCAGGTCGAACGTGGGAATGGTGAAGCGTTCTTGTGCTTCCTGCACTGAACCGGCTTCGCTGACCTGGTACTGGTTACGTTCCAGCAGGCGGCGCAAGGCGGAGCGGATAATTGTTTCGTCTTCGACGATCAAAATGTGCGGCATTGATTCGATACTCTCGACGGTCTCAGTTCACAGCGGACGTCGCTTCGACATGACGCGGCAAGGTCACCCGGATACGGGTGCCGCGTTGGCTTTGAACATCAGCCGGGCTGTCGATGGTGATTTGTCCATAATGCTCTTCAACGATGGAATAGACCAGTGCAAGGCCCAGACCGGTGCCTTCGCCAGGATCCTTGGTGGTGAAGAAAGGTTCGAACAATCTATCCATGATGTTCTTCGGAATACCGCTGCCTTCGTCTTCCACGATCAAATCGACCGTGTGTTCGCCGGCTTCGCTTTTGACCCGCACCGCACTGCCGGGAGGCGAGGCGTCGCGGGCGTTTGAGAGCAAGTTGATCAGTACTTGTGCAAGCCGCTGCGGGTCGCCTTCGACCCAGTGATCGGGATCGCACAGGTTGTAGAACTGCACTTCGAAATTGCGTCGGTTCAGGGCCAGCAAACCGATGGCATCCTGGGCCACTTCGGCCAGACAGACGGGCTCGTCACTGTGCTGATGACTGCCGGCGTGGGCGAAGCTCATCAGCGACTGAACGATGCGCGACACGCGTTTGGTCTGCTCCAGGATCTGCCCGCTGATTTCCTTCAGTTCGCTGTCTTCTTCGCGCTCTTCGCGCAGGTTCTGCGCCAGACAGGCGATGCCGGTAATCGGGTTGCCGATTTCATGGGCCACGCCGGCAGCCAGTCGACCGATACTGGCCAGACGCTCGGAGTGCACCAGTTTGTCTTCGAGCATTTGGGTTTCGGTCAGGTCTTCCACCAGTAGAACCAGGCCGCTGTTACCCGGCGCGAGCGGTTCGTCAATCGCTGCTTTGTGCAGGTTCAGCCAGCGGGTCTGGCCGTCGAGGGCCAGGTGCTGTTTGTGTAAATGCTCGTCCGGCAGATTGATGAAGCCTTGCAGCAGCTCTTTCCATGGATCGGCAATGGTGCTCAGCCGCGAACCGACCACGCGCTGTGCGGCAATCCCGGTCAGCTCCTCCATGGCCTTGTTCCACATGAGGATTTCCTGATCCTTGGCCAGCGAGCAAACGCCCATCGGCAACTCCTGCAAGGTCTGGCGGTGATAGCGGCGCAGGGCATCGAGTTCGGCGGCAAGCCCGGTCAGGCGCGAGTGGTAATCCTCGAGGCGACTTTCGATGAAGTGGATGTCTTCGGTGACGTAGTTTTCACCGCCGGCCTTATAAGGCAGGAATGTCTCGACCATGTCCTGAGCCACGCTCGGCCCCATCAGGCCGGAGAGGTTGGCTTCGATACGGTCGCGCAAGCGGCGCAAGGCATAAGGACGGCGCTCATCGAAAGGCAGATAGAGGTCGCGCAGGGCCTGTTCGACTTCTTTCTGCGCAGCCTTGGCGCCCAAGGGTTTTGCAAGCTGCGTGGCGAACTCCTGGGGTGAGGCGGCGTGCAGTTCGCGGCGTTGCGGACGGCGCACGTTGTCCACGGCGCAGGCTTCGGCGGCGCTGGCCTCTTCGCTGCTGGCGTTGGTGAACAGCGAAATCAGGGTGAACATCAGTACGTTGGCCGCCAGCGAGGCGATCGCCGCCATGTGCCAACTGGTGTCGTCCAGCACGTAGATCATGTTCAGCAATGGTATGTAGAAGCCTTGCAGATTGCCGACCAGCGGCAGCAGCATGGTCACCAGCCACACCAGAATCCCCGCGAGCAAACCGGCGATGAAGCCACGGCGGTTGGCGGTCGGCCAGTACAGTACCGACAGCACACCTGGCAGGAACTGCAGGGTGGCGACGAAGGCGACGATGCCCAGATTCGCCAGATCCTGTTCCGCGCCCAGCAGCAGGTAGAAACCGTAACCGGCCATGATGATCGCGACGATCAGGGCCCGGCGGGTCCACTTCAGCCAGCGGTAGATATTGCCTTCGGCGGGCGGCTGATAAAGCGGCAGCACCAAGTGGTTCAGCGCCATCCCGGACAGCGCCAGGGTGGTGACAATGATCAAGCCGCTGGCCGCCGACAATCCACCGACATAAGCCAATAACGCCAGGGCCTTGTTATTGGCGGCGATGCCGATGCCCAGCGTGAAGTATTCCGGGTTGGTGGTCGCGCCGAGTTTCAGTCCGGCCCAGAGAATCAGCGGTACCGCCAGGCTCATCAACAGCAGGAACAGCGGCAAGCCCCAGCTCGCACTGACCAGCGAGCGCGGGTTGAGGTTTTCGGTAAACGTCATGTGGTACATGTGCGGCATCACAATCGCCGAGGCGAAGAACACCAGCAGCAACGTGCGCCATGGGCCTTCCTGCAATGGTGTATGCAAAGCGGCGAGGGCGGTCTGGTTTTGCAGCAGCCACAGTTCCAGCTGTTGCGGGCCGTCGAAGACGCCATACAGCGCATAGAGGCCAACGCCGCCGATGGCGATCAGTTTGATCACCGACTCGAAAGCAATCGCGAACACCAGGCCTTCGTGTTTCTCGCGGGTGGCGATGTGGCGCGAGCCAAAGAAAATCGTGAACAGCGTAATCAGTGCACAGAAGCTCAGGGCCACGCGATGTTGCACCGGCTCGCGGGTGAGGATGCCGATGGAGTCGGCCACCGCTTGAATCTGCAACGCCAGCAGCGGCAGCACGCCGATCAGCATGAAGATCGTGGTCAGTGCGCCGGCCCAGGTGCTGCGGAAGCGGAAGGCGAACAGATCGGCCAGCGACGATAGCTGATACGTGCGGGTGATTTTCAGGATCGGATACAAAAGTACGGGTGCCAGCAGAAACGCGCCGGAGACGCCTAGATAGCTGGACAAAAATCCGTAGCCGTACTGATAGGCCAGGCCCACCGTGCCATAAAACGCCCACGCACTGGCGTAAACGCCCAGCGATAGGGTGTATGTCAGCGGGTGGCGAATGATCGCCCGGGGGATCATGCCCCGTTCGCTGACCCAGGCTACGCCGAACAGCACCGCCAGGTACGCGGCGCTGATCAGGATCATCTCGGTCAGGCTAAAGCTCATCGGCATCTTTTTGGCTCTGCAGGATGAAGGTCACGACGATCAGAATCAGCCAGAGCAGATAAGGGCGATACCAGGCGCCAGTGGCGTCGATCCACCAATCCATGATGGCCGGGGAGAACAGATAAATCCCCACTACCAGGAGCAGGACCAAGCGATAGATGTACATCCCGGCCTCTCTTTTTTATGCGCGTGCCCGAAAACGTGCGGCGATGGTAACGGATGGGCGCGCCACTGCAAGTGTGATCACTGTAGTAGCGCTTCGGGCAGGTTGAGTGTTCGCGGGATCAACAAGGCATCCCAGTGGGCGATGCCCCAGTTCAGCACTTCCCGTGGTGTGGCGTAAGCCAGTTCGGCGCCGGGATTCTGCCCCAGTGCGCGCAATGCACGCAGCAACAAGGGGGTTGCCTGATCTTCGGTCAACGGCGGCGAACGATAGGACTTACCGAGCTTGTTGCCATCGGGCTGGGTGATCAGCGGGATATGCAGATAACGCGGTTGCGGCAGGCCAAGCAGTTCTTGCAGGTAGAGCTGGCGCGGTGTGGAGTCGAGCAGATCGGCACCACGGACGATATCGGTAATGCCTTGCCAGGCATCGTCCAGCACCACCGCCAATTGATAGGCGTAGAGCCCGTCGCGGCGACGAATCACGAAATCGCCGACTTCCCGGCCCAGGTGTTGGCGGTATTCGCCTTGCACCCGGTCGATGAAGTGGTATTCCAGCTCGGGGACACGCAGGCGGATCGCGGCATTTTTAGTGTCATGACCGGCGTTGCGGCACAGCCCCGGATAAATCCCGTGGTAGGGCGCAAGTGTTTTGCGTGAACAGGTGCACGCGTAGGCCAGACCGTGATTGAACAGGCGATTGAGGACTTCGGCGTAGGCATCGTGCCGGTCACTCTGTCGGACCATTTCGCCATCCCACTCGAAACCGTAGCTTTCCAGGGCCTTGAGAATGGCCGCTTGAGCGCCGGGCTCCTCCCGTGGCGGATCGAGATCTTCCATGCGCATCAGCCAGCGGCCACCCACCGAGCGCGCGTCGAGGTACGAGGCCAGCGCTGCGACCAGCGAACCGAAATGCAGATGTCCACTGGGCGTGGGGGCGAAACGCCCGATGTAGGTGGGGGAAGTCATAAAGGCGATCTATGTTGTCCGGCGTACGCAAGTCCCTGTGGGAGCGAGCCTGCTCGCGAAGGGGTCATCAGCTCCAACATTACTGTTGCCTGATACTCCGCTTTCGCGAGCAGGCTCGCTCCCACAGTTTTTGCTATCGAAGCAAATATCAGAAACAAAAACGGAGCGTTCGCACGCTCCGTTTTTCGTTCAAGTCGAGATTACTTGCCGACTTGCTTTTCCTTGATTTCCGCCAGGGTCTTGCAGTCAACGCACATGTCGGCGGTAGGGCGGGCTTCCAGTCGCTTGACGCCGATTTCGACGCCGCAGGACTCGCACCAGCCATATTCTTCGTCTTCGATCAATTGCAGCGTCTTGTCGATCTTTTTGATCAACTTGCGCTCGCGGTCGCGGGCACGCAGCTCGAGGCTGAATTCTTCTTCCTGGCTGGCACGGTCTGCCGGGTCCGGGAAGTTGGCCGCTTCGTCTTTCATGTGATCAACCGTACGGTCGACTTCCTGCATCAAGTCCTGTTTCCACTTATTCAGGATCTTGGTGAAGTGAGCGCGCATGGGCTTGCCCATGTATTCCTCGCCCTTTACTTCTTTGTAGGGTTCGAAGCCGCTGATCGTCTGGTTTTGCTGCTTTGCTTGGGTGGACATGAAATAGACCGCCTCTACTCTTGTAATCCATTGCGCAGGATTGCTCCATCACCGACACCTGCCGGCCCTGCGGCTGCAAGCGGGCGAACTTACCAGATCAAATCGGACCGCGCTACTCCCGGATGTCGAGGTAGTGGCCCGCTGTGCTTGCAAATGATTGCAAAGCCTTGTCTGGTGGCGCTGGAGACCTGATCAATTATTGATTTTAGTCAAACCTGAGACACACGCTTGAGTCGTTTGAGACCAGCGTTATATCGGTCTGACCGCTTTAGGTTCTCGCTCGTTCCTGCGCTTGGGTAGAATCAGTTTTTTTCCCCGTTGAAGGAAGGCTAATGGCTCAGTCCTACAGTGCCCGCAGTCGCGCGATCGAACCTTTCCATGTCATGGCGCTGCTGGCGCGGGCCAATGAACTGCAAGCCGCTGGCCACGACGTGATCCACCTGGAAATCGGCGAACCTGACTTCACCACCGCCGAGCCGATTATTCAGGCCGGTCAGGCCGCCCTGACGGCGGGGAAGACCCGTTACACCGCCGCGCGCGGCATTCCCGAGTTGCGTGAGGCCATTTCCGGCTTTTATCAGCAACGTTACGGTTTGAACATCAATCCGCAGCGAATCCTCATCACACCTGGCGGTTCCGGTGCGCTGCTGCTGGCCAGCGCCTTGTTGGTGGACCCGGGCAAGCACTGGCTGCTGGCGGACCCGGGATACCCGTGCAACCGACACTTTTTGCGGCTGGTGGAAGGCGCAGCGCAGCTTGTTCCTGTAGGTCCGGACGTGCGCTATCAACTGACGCCGGACCTGATTGCCCTCCATTGGGATAACGACAGCGTCGGTGCCCTGGTGGCTTCGCCAGCCAATCCGACCGGGACGATCCTGAGCCGCGATGAGCTGGCGGGCCTGTCGGCCGCGATCAAGGAGCGTCACGGTCATCTGGTGGTGGATGAGATCTATCACGGTCTGACCTACGGCACTGATGCGGCCAGCGTGCTGGAAGTCGATGACAGTGCCTTTGTACTGAATAGTTTTTCCAAGTATTTCGGGATGACCGGTTGGCGCCTCGGTTGGCTGGTGGCGCCGGAAGCGGCGGTCGGTGAGCTGGAAAAACTCGCCCAGAACCTCTACATCAGCGCCCCGAGCATGGCTCAGTACGCCGCTCTGGCCTGCTTCGAACCGGCCACGATCAGCATTCTGGAAGAACGTCGTGCCGAATTCGGTCGTCGTCGGGATTTCCTGCTGCCAGCCCTGCGAGAGTTGGGTTTTGGTATCGCCGTCGAGCCTGAAGGCGCGTTCTACTTGTATGCCGATATCAGCAAGTTCGGCGGTGATGCCTTCGCGTTCTGCCGACATTTCCTCGAAACCGAACACGTGGCGATTACTCCGGGTCTGGACTTCGGTCGTTATCAGGCCGGCCACCATGTGCGGTTTGCCTACACCCAAAGTCTTCCGCGCCTACAGGAAGCGGTCGAGCGGATTGCGCGCGGCTTGAAGAGTTGGCAAGGCTGATGCGTTTTCATCCTCCCCTCGAAGAAGGTCGTTTGATTCGTCGTTACAAGCGTTTTCTCGCCGATATCGAAACCGTTAGCGGCGAGTTGCTGACCATTCACTGCCCGAACACCGGCTCGATGCTCAATTGCCAGGTCGAAGGGGGGCAGGTCTGGTTCAGCCGTTCCAACGACCCCAAGCGCAAGTTGCCAGGCACCTGGGAAGTCGGCGAAACCCCTCAGGGGCGCATGTTTTGCGTGAATACCGGGCGGGCTAACGGCTTGATCGAAGAAGCATTGCGAGCCGGTGTCATCACCGAACTCACCGGCTTTACCGAGCTGAAGCGCGAAGTGGCCTACGGTCAGGAGAGCAGTCGCATCGATTTCCGCCTCGATTACCCGAGCGGGCCGGCTTATGTAGAAGTCAAAAGCGTGACCCTGGGCTTCGATGGTTCTTCGGTGGCGGCATTTCCCGATGCGGTGACCCAGCGCGGGGCCAAGCATTTACGCGAATTGGCCCATTTGGCGCGGGATGGAATTCGTGCGGTGCAATTGTATTGCGTCAATCTCACCGGCATCGACGCTGTGCGTCCTGCAGAAGAAATCGATTCGGCCTACGCCGCAGCCTTGCGTGAGGCGGTGTCGTGCGGGGTCGAGGTGCTGGCCTATGGCGTGCACTTGACCCACGAAGAAATGGTGGTCGATCGGCGTCTGGATGTGTTGCTCAACGGTTAAAGACTGACCCAGATCCCTTGCTCGTCTTCGCGGCAGGCGACGGTGGTCAGGGACTGCCCGGCGCAAGGACCGGCCACGCATTCGCCGTCTTCGATCAGAAACAGTGCGCCGTGGGTCGCGCACTGGATCAAGCTGTTGCTGGGGTCGAGAAACTGGTCGGGCTTCCATTCCAGTCCCACGCCACGGTGCGGGCAGCGATTGATGTAGACGTAAACCTGGCCGCCACGGCGCACGGCAAAGAGCTTCTGGCCGTCGATGTCGAAACCGCGACTGCTGGCATCGGCCAGCTCAACGCCTGCACAAAGAAACTTCATGTCTATCCTCAAGTCCTGCGGCTCGTGACTGGATATGTCCGAGCTTGACGTTCAAATGCAAGCAATTATCAAATGGCTGCCTTGCCCTTCGGGTGCAGATGCCAGGCGCCAAGGATACGTGGCCTGTCATTTTGATGCCCGGAAAAACCCTTAAAGGAAGCTGTTTATGCGCCTGAGTACCCGCGTTGCTGCGCTCTGTGTCGGACTCCTCGTCAGCCACCTCGCCGCAGCGGCCGAGTTGCCACAACGTTGGGTCAGTGCCAGTGGAGCGCTGACGGAGTGGGTCATCACGCTGGGCGGAGCGTCAAAACTGGTCGGTGTCGATACCACCAGTCAGTATCCTGACTCCCTCAAGACGCTGCCAAGAATCGGGTATCAGCGGCAACTGTCGGCGGAGGGCATCTTGAGCTTACGCCCGCAGATTTTGATCGGCACCGAAGAAATGGGACCGCCGCCGGTGCTGTCGCAGATTCGCAGTGCCGGCGTACAAATCGAACTGTTTTCGGCTAAACCGGATCTGATGACCTTGCAGGACAACTTGAAGCATTTGGGCTCGTTGCTCGGCGCTGAAGACCGGGCGGCGCGGTTGTTCGAGAGTTATCAACGGATGCTCGATCATGAAAGGGGTCGGGTCACTCAGGCACAACTGACGCAAAAAACGCCGGGCGTGCTGTTGTTGCTTGGCCACGCGGGCGGCAAACTGCTCATCGCCGGCAAGGACACCGCCGCCGATTGGTTGCTGCAACAGGCCGGTGGGCACAATCTGGCCACGCATACCGGCTACAAACCCTTTTCTGTCGAATCCCTGGTCAGTCTGGACCCTGAGGTGCTGGTGTTTGCTGATCGTGCACTGATCGGCGATGCGGCACGTGCGGCGTTGTTCAAGGAGAACCCGATCCTGTCCTCGACCCGCGCGGCCAAGGACGGGCGAGTCTTGGAGCTTGATCCGACTTTGTTGGTCGGGGGATTGGGGTCGCGGCTACCCCCTTCGTTGAAAAAACTGTCTGACGCCTTTTACCCCGATTCGGCCGGCCAATGACCATCCTGGTTAAACCCCGCGCTTTATTCATCGGTCTGATCCTGCTGTGTGTGCTGGCCATCTGGCTGTCGTTGGCGCTTGGGCCGGTGAGCTTGCCGTTGTTCGACACCTTGCGTGCAGCCCTGCGGCTGGTGGGGGTGCCGATCGCGCCCGACGGGTTGGAGCAGGCCGAGCTGATCCTCGGGCAGATTCGTTTGCCGCGAACCTTGTTGGGTTTGGCTGTGGGGGGTGTATTGGCACTGTCCGGAGTGGCGATGCAGGGGTTGTTTCGAAATCCTCTGGCCGATCCGGGGCTGGTCGGCGTCTCCAGCGGCGCGGCATTGGGCGCAGCAATTGCGATCGTCGGTGGTTCTGTGTTCGGCGGTCTGCCTGAATCCTTCGGGCCGTATCTGTTATCGCTGTGCGCGTTTCTCGGCGGGCTCGGCGTGACGGCGTTGGTGTATCGACTGGGCCGGCGCAATGGGCAGACCCATGTCGCGACCATGCTGTTGGCCGGTATTGCGTTGACTGCGCTGGCCGGCTCCACCGTGGGGCTGTTCACCTATCTGGCGGATGACGCGACGCTGCGCACCCTGACGTTCTGGAACCTGGGCAGCCTCAATGGCGCCAGCTATTCGCGGCTCTGGCCGCTACTGCTGATCAGTGCCGGCGTGGCGCTGTGGCTGCCGCGCCGGGCCAAAGCCTTGAATGCGTTGTTGCTGGGTGAGTCGGAGGCCGGTCACCTGGGCATCGACGTCGAAGGGCTCAAGCGCGAATTGGTGTTTTGCACGGCGTTGGGTGTCGGTGCCGCGGTGGCCGCAGCGGGGATGATCGGGTTTGTGGGTCTGGTGGTGCCGCATCTGGTGCGACTGCTGGCCGGGCCGGATCATCGTGTGCTATTGCCAGCGTCAGTATTGGCGGGTGCCAGTCTTTTGTTGTTTGCCGATCTAGTGGCGCGACTGGCCCTGGCGCCGGCCGAATTGCCGATCGGGATTGTCACGGCTTTCATCGGTGCGCCGTTCTTTCTGTATTTATTGCTCAGAGGGCGTGCCTGATGTTGCGAACGCAAAATCTGCAAATCCGTCGGGGCCGAAAGATTGTCCTGACGGACGTCACGCTTGAGCTCAAACCGGGCGAAGTTCTCGGCGTGCTGGGGCCGAATGGCGCCGGCAAAAGCACTTTGCTCGGCGCCTTGTGCGGCGAATTACAGGCTCATCATGGCAGCGTCTGGCTCGACGAGCGCGAGTTGAGCGACTGGGCGGGGACGGCGCGAGCGCAGCGCTTGGCGGTATTGCCGCAGGTGTCGACCCTGGACTTCGCCTTTCGTGTCGAAGAGGTGGTCGGCATGGGCCGCTTGCCCCATCAAAGCGGTCGGGTCCGCGATGACGAGATCGTCGCTGCCGCATTGCACGCTGCCGATGCCGGACATTTGAGTGGCCGCAGCTATCTGGCCTTGTCCGGTGGCGAACGTCAGCGGGTGCATCTGGCGCGGGTTCTGGCGCAGCTCTGGCCGGGCGAAGCAGGGCAAACGTTGTTGCTCGATGAGCCAACGTCGATGCTCGACCCGCTTCATCAGCACACCACGTTGCAAGCCGTGCGCGAGTTCGCCAATAGAGGCGCGGCGGTGCTGGTGATCCTGCATGATCTGAACCTGGCAGCGCGCTATTGTGATCGTCTGTTACTGCTCGAAGGCGGACGCCCTGTGGCACTCGATACGCCGGAGCAGGTGTTGCGCCCGGAACCACTGAAGGCAGTGTTCGGGCTGGAAGTGCTCGTGCAGCAGCACCCGGAACGTGGGCATCCGCTGATCATCGCCCGCTGAGTTTTTTATGGAGTGAAGACATGCGTGGGATTTTAATGCTGACCTTGCTGTTGCTGAGTGCTTGTCAGCATGTTTCGACTCCGCCGCCGGTTGTCGGCGAGATCCGGGACTTACGCAGCGGTCAGGCCCTCACGGCAGAGGAACTGGTTAAACGGTTGGAAAAGCCCTCGAGGCTGATCGTGGGCGAGCAACATGACAATCGCGATCACCATGAACTGCAGTTGTGGTTATTGCAGTCGCTGGGTGAGCGGCGACCTCAAGGCAGTCTGCTGCTGGAAATGCTCACGCCGGATCAACAGTCGCGTGTCGATGACGTTCGTCACTCCCCGACACCACCGACGGATTTGCCCGGTGCATTGGCCTGGCAGTCTGGCTGGGACTGGAATCTGTACGGGCCGATCGTTCGCTTCGCGCTGCCCCAGCCATACCCGTTGCTGGCAGCCAATCTGGACATGCTTGAAGTCCGTGCCGTTTACGCCAATCCTCCGACATTGAGTGGTTCGCGCTCCAACGCAGCTTCAGTCAAGGACGAGCTACTGAAGCAAGTCAGCGACTCCCACTGTGGTCTGCTGCCTCAATCGCAGATGCCGGCGATGCTGGCGGTTCAGCAGCAACGTGACCGACGGATGGCCGAGCGCCTGCTGGCGGCACCCACGCCTTCACTGCTGTTTGCCGGTGCTTACCATGCGCGCAAGGATGTCGGCGTGCCGATTCATGTGCTTGATCTGGGAGAGCCTCAGGCGCCTGTGGTGTTGATGCTGGCGGAGCAGGGTAGCGAGGTCACACCGGTCATGGCTGATTACGTCTGGTACACGCCTGCCACGCCGCCGCAGGATTACTGCGCGCAAATGCGTAAGCAATTTGGCAAGTGATCGAACGACTTTTCTCCAGGCAAAAAAAAGACCCGGCAAGAGCCGGGTCAAATAACCGTGATTAGCCTGATGAGGAGATATCTGAGAGTCCGAACCAAGGGCTTTTCAAATATCGACCAGTCTCGCGACCAGTTGTGGTAATCATAGCGATTCTCATTACCAAGTCAACCGCTGAGCTCTCGATTTTTTGAGATGTGCTTTCCGTTCGCTGGAAACCCCCGTAATCATTGGGTTTCAGCCTGTGCGGTTGAGCGAGCTCAGTTGAATGATCTGCTTGTTCAGCAGGTCGATACGTCGGGCCATGCTCTCGATCAGGCTATGGGCGATCTTCGGATTGCTTTGGGTCAGGCTGAGAAACTGATCCTTGGGAATCAGCATGACAGTGCTGGGTTCGCTGGTGATCACGCTGGCATTACGCTTCTCGCCGGTAAACACCGCCATGGCGCCAAAAATCTCGTCCTTGGGTATATCGCCAACTTTATAGCCGTCGACAAAGGCTTCGGCATGGCCATCGATGATGACGAACACGTGATCCGGCTCATCGCCCTGACGGATCAACACTTCGCCACTGGCCACGCGCTGAAAACCATTGGTGCTTCGAAACTCGGGTTGTTTCAGGCGGGCGACGGCGTCGGACAGCAGGGCCGACTGACCGGCCATGTATTGAAGGAACAGTTCCGAACGCTCCGGGTCGGCGTAGATATGCTGAAAAACCTCGGATCGCAGATAAGGCGTCAGTGCCAAAGGGCTATCGCTGCGAAAGCGGCAGCGCGGCAGCTCTGTACCCTGACGCAAGCCGATCAGATCTCCCTCGTGCAGATAGAACAATGCCCGCTCGTCGATGCACCCATGCAGCAGGCCATTTTTCAACACAAACAGTTGATTGCCGGGTAACAGGGCTGCCAGATCATCGACGGCTGAAAATTCCAGGGTCGGTCCGCACGGCATCAAACCTTCCAGCAGCCGGACGGGAATATGTTGCAGTCGGTTGATCAGCGCGTCGGCGTAAGCCGGTTGTTCCCCAAGTAGGTACATGGCTGCTGCGTCCGTTCAGTTCTTGTGACGTGACGAGATAGCTTCCAGCTGTTTGTTCAAGGCGTCCTTGCGCTCGGCGGGAATGTCATTCCAGTGCACATCCATCAGGGCACCTTCGATGGCATACAACAACACCTTGGACGCCCGAAACCCGCGCGTGCGCACGGCCCGATAAGCATCCACCGCTCCCAGGCGACGCAAGTCCGAGGCGCTGTGGATGCCCACGGCATGCAGCCACTGCGCCGACGTCTTGCCAAGATTCTTCAGGTGCTGCAGTTCATCATTCATCAAGCCTCCTTGCGACGGCCGAACGGTGCGTGGGCGAGCTTCTCAGGAGTGTAGCCATCAGTAGGAAAAGCGTGATTGTTTGGTCGGTTTCGACGCAAAAGCTTCTAAGAAGCGAAGTCTTAAAGCTGCGTGAAAGTCCGCGAGCGCGGAGGAGGAGAGGGCAGTGGAATCAGGATTCCGGGCAAAATATGCCTACGTTCAGCGCAATGCGGGGGCGCCGAACGAGTCAGTTAAAAGTCGCTTTTAGCGGGTGCGATAACGCAGGCGTGTACCGAAATTCATCGACATCAGGATCTCGTCAGCACTCAGCTCTGGCGGGAAGTAGGCGCCGGAGATCTGTGCATGAGCAAGGCTCGCGCCTTCCAGGGAGGCGTTGCGAAAGTCGATGCCGCGCAAGTCGGCGGAGCGGAAATAGGCATCGGTAAAGTCGACGCCGTCGGCGTTCAGTTCACGCAGATCCAGCCCCCGGAAATCGCCACCGACCATGTCGATAGGTCCGTCTTTTGGGCGCTCGTTGTTGAAGCCAGTGATGTCGTCTTTGTGCAGCAACGCATAAAGCGGGGTGTCGAGAAGTTTCGGCTGGCTCATGTCAGATCACCTGTTGGTTTTATGACGCCAGTATAGTGCCACTATTTGGCAGCCGTGAAGCCGGCGAAGGCTTCACGGCTGAAATAGTTTCTTACAGGCCCGGCAGGCGCTGGCGAATCTGTGCAACGACGGTGTCGAGGGTTCCGCTTTCATTGGTCTGAACGCGTTTGCTGCAGAGAATCTCTGCTGGCGTCAGAGCCTCTCGAGTGGCTTGTTGGGCTTCGATAACCACCAGGTTGGCGTCGGACGGGTCCTTTTTGTCTGCCTGACGCAGGGCCAGCCAGCTCTCGATCACTGCTTGCGGCGCATTGCAATCGAGGATCAGGAATGGCGCGCCGGTGGCTTCGGCAATTTTCGCTGCGCCGTCACGCTGGTCGCGTTTGAGGTACGTCGCATCGATCACCACGGGGAAGCCAGCACGCAGGATCACGGCGGCAATTTCATGCAGGCGGGTGTAAGTGGCGGCGCTGGCGTCGGCGCTATAGATGCCGGCCTGAGGGTCGTTTGGCACGGTTTGTTCGCCGAACAGACGTTTGCGCTCTACATCGGAACGCAGGCGAATGGCGCCCAACGCTTCCACCAGACGCATGGCCACGTGGCTCTTGCCGACGGCAGAAACACCGTGGGTGATGGCCATGAAGCGCGAAGGAATGGTGCTGTAGCTTTCCGCCAGGTTGGCGTAGTTGCGGTACTGGCGCAGGGTGGTGGCTCGCTGCACCGGGTCGGCCTCGGCTGGCATGCTGAAAAGGCTGACCTTGGCGCGAACCAGTGCGCGGTAGGCTTTATAGAAGTTCAGCAACTCAAGACCCTGGTAATCGCCGGTCAATTCCAGGTATTGGCTGATGAAACGACGCGCCAGACTTTTCAGGCCACGGTCTTCCAGGTCCATCGCCAGGAAACCGGTGTCGGCGTAAACGTCGGTGAAGCGGAACGGTTCGTTGAACTCGATGCAATCGAAGATCACGACCTTGCCGTCGATCACGGTGGCGTTGCCCAAGTGGATGTCACCGTGGCATTCGCGGATGAAACCTTCGGTCTTGCGCTGGGCGAACAGTGGCTTGAGGCGTTCGAAGCTGCTTTCAGCCCAGGCTTGCAGCGCATCCAGTTGCAGCAGATCGGCCTTGTCGCTGAGGAACGGGCGGATCTGCTCGAAGTTCTGGCGTACCGGTGCCATCACGCTATCCGGAGTGCCGGCTTCGTGTTCGGCAGGCACTTTCGGTGCGCTGAGGTGGAATTGGGCAATCTGCGCGGCCATCTCGTCGATGTGAGCAGTGGTCAATTCGCCATTGGCTTGCAGGGTGCTGAGTAACCCGCTTTGTGGGAATTGACGCATCTTCAGTGCGTAATCGACAACCGGACCCTCGCCGCCCAATTGTGGCGCTTCGGCGCTGCCGGTGATGGGCAATACTTCGAGGTACAAATCGTTGGTCAGTCGCTGGTTAAGACGCAGCTCTTCCCCGCAAAAATGCTTGCGAGCGTCGAGGTTGGTGAAATCCAGGAAGCCGAAATTCACGGGCTTCTTCACTTTATAAGCAAAGGGGCCAGTGAGGATTACCCAGGAAATATGGGTTTCGATGACCTGGAACCCGTCTACGGGATGCGGGTAGAGGGCCGGGTTTTGCAGGGCAGCGATCAGGGACTGGCTCACAGGCGATCCTTCAGAGTCTGGGGAAAATTCACGGCCGTCATTATGGCCGCAAGTCCGTCTGACGCAAACCTCGGAGGGCTCCTGTTGAGTATGAATAAAGTGCGTATAATCCGCCGCCATGACTCGTACTCGATCCCCCCGCACCCCAAAAAAACCACCTTCCAAGGGCCTGCGCCCCTGGCTGGGCTGGGCCCTTAAACTCAGTCTGGTCGGCCTGGTGGTGCTCGCCGGATTCGCGGTTTACCTCGACGCGATCGTCCAGGAGAAGTTCTCCGGTAAGCGCTGGACCATCCCGGCCAAGGTGTACGCGCGCCCGCTCGAGCTGTTTACCGGCCAAAAGTTGAGCAAGGAAGACTTCCTCACCGAGCTCGACGCCTTGGGCTACCGACGCGAAGCCGTGAGCAATGGCCCCGGCGCGGCAGCGGTCAGTGGCAACACCGTCGACTTGAATACCCGTGGCTTCCAGTTCTATGAAGGCCTGGAGAAACCTCAGCCTGTGCGTGTGCGCTTCTCCGGCGACTACGTGGCCGAACTCTCGGCGACGAACGGTTCGAAGCTTTCTGTGGTGCGCCTTGAGCCGCTGCTGATCGGCGGGATTTACCCGAAGAATCTCGAAGATCGCATTCTGATCAAAATCGATCAGGTCCCGCCCTACCTGCTGGAAACCCTGGTTGCGGTGGAAGACCGGGATTTCTATAGCCACTGGGGCGTGTCGCCCAAGTCGATTGCCCGCGCCGTCTACGTCAACACCTCTGGCGGCAAGATGACCCAGGGCGGCAGTACGTTGACACAACAGTTGGTCAAGAACTTCTACCTGACCAGCGAACGCAGCCTGACCCGTAAACTCACCGAAGCCATGATGGCGATGTTGCTTGAGCTGCATTACGACAAACGAGAGATTCTTGAGGCTTACCTCAATGAAGTGTTCGTCGGTCAGGATGGTCAGCGCGCAGTGCATGGCTTCGGCTTGGCAAGCCAGTTTTTCTTCGGGCAACCGTTGTCCGAGCTGAAACTGCATCAAGTCGCGATGCTGGTGGGCATGGTCAAGGGGCCGTCCTATTACAACCCGCGTCGCAACCCTGAACGGGCGCTGGAACGGCGCAATCTGGTGCTCGATGTACTTGAGCAACAAGGCGTTGCCACCGCCGAGCAAGTGGCTGCCGCGAAGAACATGCCACTGGGCGTGACGACTCGCGGCAAGCTGGCGGACAGCTCGTTCCCTGGCTTCCTCGATCTGGTCAAGCGTCAGCTGCGCGAAGACTATCGCGACGAAGACTTGACCGAAGAAGGTCTGCGGATCTTCACCAGTTTCGATCCGATCCTGCAAATGAAAGCCGAAGCGTCGGTCAACGACACCTTCAAGAGACTCTCCGGACGCAAGGGTTCCGATGAGGTTGAAGCGGCCATGGTCGTGACCAACCCGGAAACCGGTGAAGTCCAGGCCATGATCGGCAGTCGTCAGGCGAGTTTTGCCGGATTCAACCGTGCGCTGGACGCTGTACGACCGATCGGGTCTTTGATCAAACCGGCGGTTTATCTGACAGCCCTTGAGAAGCCGAGCCAGTACACCTTGACCAGTTGGCTGTCGGACGATTCTTTCTCGGTCAAAGGCGCGGACGGTCAAGTCTGGAAACCGCAGAACTACGATCGCCGTTCCCATGGCACCGTGTTCCTGTATCAGGGCCTGGCGCATTCCTACAACCTGTCGACCGCGCGTCTCGGGTTGGCAGTGGGCGTGCCGAATGTCCTCAAGACCCTGGCGCGTCTCGGTGTGAGTCGCGAATTTCCGGCGTTCCCGTCGATGTTGTTGGGCGCTGGCGGTCTGACCCCGATCGAAGTGGCGACGATGTACCAGACCCTGGCCAACGGTGGTTTCAATACGCCGATGCGCGGGATCCGTAGCGTATTGACCGCTGAAGGCGAACCGCTCAAGCGTTATCCGTTCCAGATTCAGCAGCGTTTCGATCCGGCCTCCATTTACCTGATCCAGAGCGCCATGCAGCGGGTCATGCGGGAAGGTACCGGCAGTTCGGTTTACAACGTGTTGCCCAAAACCCTGACCCTGGCCGGCAAGACCGGCACCAGTAACGATTCGCGGGACAGCTGGTTTGCCGGTTTCAGTCAGGACCTGCTGGCAGTGGTCTGGCTGGGTCGCGATGACAACGGCAAGACTCCGTTCACCGGCGCCACCGGTGCGCTACAGGTCTGGACCAGTTTCATGCGCAAGGCCGATCCGTTGCCGCTGGACATGCCGCAGCCAGACAACATTGTTCAGGCCTGGGTCGATTCGCGTACCGGACAAGGCTCTGATGCCAACTGCCCAGGTGCCGTGCAGATGCCGTATATTCGCGGCAGCGAACCGCCTCCCGGTGCCGCTTGCGGTGGCGAAAGCCCTGTTTCCGGCGAAACGGTGATGGATTGGGTCAAGGGCTGGATGAATTAAGCAAAGAGGGTTTCAAGTGAACAAGTGGTTGATTCCAGCGGTTACCGCCGTGGCTTTGCTCAGCGGTTGCTCCTCCGTACAACGCGGGTCGATTCCGGTTGTGGATTCCGGTAGCGCCGTTTCGAACAGTGAACGGGTTTCGGCGAATGGCGGTTTCCGTCAGACGACGACTAAACGTCCTGCGCAAGCCCAGACACAGGCAATTCCACAAGGTGATACCGGCGTCGTCGTGATGGTGCCAGGTGGCGGGGCGGTGACGTCGGCACCGATCAGCACTGCGCCGATCACGCCAGGCCCGATTACCCCGGGGCCGATCGATACCGCGCCGGTCCAGTCGGCACCGGTCAATCAGGGCAGCTACAGCATGCCGTCGACGCCGAGCGGGATTCCTTCGGCGAGTTCCGGTGGCTTGTCTGCCGACGAGCAATTGGACGGTCCGGTTCTGGCCTTGCTGACTACCGCTCAGCAACAACAGGCGAGCGGTGATCTCAACGGGGCTTCCTCCAGCCTCGAGCGCGCCCAGCGTGTTGCGCCGCGTGAGCCGCAAGTGCTTTATCGTCTGGCTCAGGTGCGTATGGCTCAAGGCGATGCGCCACAAGCCGAGCAGTTTGCTCGTCGTGGCCTGACCTTCGCCAACGGTCGTCCGGCACTTCAGGCCAGCCTGTGGGGATTGATCGCTCAGGCGCGTGAGAAACAGGGTGATTCTGCTGGTGCAGCATTGGCCCGTCAGAAGGCCAAGGTTTCGCTGTGATGGATGCGCGCTTTCCGAAGATTGCCGAACAGTTGCTATTGATCGAGCGCGAGCTGCGGGTTCAGGGTTGGTGGGACGAGGTCTCGCCCTCCGCCGAAGCGCTTTCCAGTGTCGAACCATTCTCGGTCGATACGCTGGATTTCGAGCAGTGGCTGCAATGGATCTTCCTTCCGCGGATGAAGGTGATCCTCGAGCAGGATCTGCCCTTGCCAAACGCTTCGGGAATTCAGGAGATGGCCGAAATGGTCTTCGCCGCCCGCAATGTTCAAGGCAGGGATCGGCAACTGCAGATCTTGCTCAAAGAGTTCGATCTGCTGATCACCGCCTCTCGCTGAATCCGATCCTTTGTAGGAGCCGAGCTTGCTCGCGATAGCGGTGCAACAGTCAGCAGATCTGTTGAATGTTTTGCCCTCATCGCGAGCAAGCTCGGCTTCTACAGTCGTCTACTGGCAGTTATCCGCAATTTGTTTCTGTGCTTCGCTAATGCGCTCCTGCCGCTGCTGGTCGGTCAGGCGGCGCATCTCGCCTTCGACATCCTCCCGTATTCGCGGATTGTTCTGCAGTTGAGCCAGGTTCGTCCGCGCCTGTTCGCAGAATGCCTTTAGCTGGGCTTGCTGTTCGCTGACCTGCTTTTTCACTTTTTTGTCGATGGCCTGTTGATCGCCAATGGCACCGCTGGGTGGCGGTGGGGACTGGTTGCTGGCAGGCGAGGAGGGCGTGACCACGGTGGTGGCTTCCCGGCCTTGGGGCGGCTGGGCGTCGAAGTGGGTAACGCCCTGGGCGTCGACCCATTTGTAGATTTGACCTGCCATGCATAAAGGGCTGATCAACAGACTGATCGTGAAGAAGATCGTTCGCATGCCTTTTCCTTGTCATAGGTTGCGCAATTGAAGCTAACACAGTTGCTGTTTAGCGGTTTTTTCTTGCTTTCTCATGTGCTTACTTCAATAAAGCACATAGACGACTTGACTTGGAGAGGACGAAACAGAAGAATCCAAAGTCCGCTGTAGAGGGACTGCCAGAAGCAGGCCCGCTCAGCAGATCATGAGGCGCACATCCGCGCCGACCTGTTACACCCGCAACGCGTTACCTCGCGCTGGGTGGGAAAGGCCCGCAACACTTGGGACGATCCCAATACTTGCTCAGTCAGTGCTGACGTAGTCGGCGACCACCGTCGCTCATGCTCTGCTGAGAAGTAAACCTATTAAGACCCGTCCTCTGTTATGTGGGCGGTATTCTGGCGTTTTAGAGGTGAACAACGTGGAGCTTTTATCTGGCGGTGAGATGATCGTCCGCTTTTTGCGTGACGAAGGCGTCAAGTATATCTATGGGTACCCGGGTGGTGCCGCATTGCATATCTATGACGCGCTGTTCAAAGAACCAGCCGTTCAACATATTCTCGTACGTCATGAGCAGGCTGCCACTCACATGGCTGACGGCTATGCGCGCGCAACCGGCAAGGCTGGCGTCGTACTGGTGACTTCAGGTCCCGGCGCGACCAACGTGATTACCGGTATTGCCACCGCGTACATGGACTCGATCCCGATGGTGATCCTGACCGCCCAGGTGCCTAGCACCATGGTGGGCACCGATGCATTCCAGGAAACCGACATGATCGGTATCTCCCGGCCGATCGTGAAGCACAGCTTCATGATCAAGCACGCGTCGGAAATCCCGGAAGTCATGAAAAAGGCCTTCTACCTGGCGCAGTCCGGTCGTCCTGGTCCTGTCGTTGTCGACATTCCGAAAGACATGACCAACCCGGCCGAGAAATTCGAATACATTTTTCCGAAAAAAGCCAAGCTGCGTTCCTACAGCCCGGCGGTCCGTGGTCACTCGGGGCAGATCCGCAAAGCCGTGGAAATGCTGTTGGCGGCCAAGCGGCCGATCATCTATGCGGGCGGTGGCGTCATTCTGGGTAACGGCTCCGAGCCGTTGACCGAGTTGGCGCAACTGCTGAACGCGCCGGTCACCAATACCTTGATGGGCCTTGGCGCCTATCCGGGTAGCGACCGCCAGTTCCTTGGCATGCTCGGTATGCATGGTAGCTACACCGCCAACCTGGCGATGCACCATGCGGACGTGATCATGGCAGTCGGCGCGCGTTTCGATGACCGTGTTATCAACGGCGCGTCGAAGTTCTGCCCAAGTGCCAAGATCATCCACATCGATATCGACCCGGCTTCGATCTCCAAGACCATCAAGGCCGACGTTCCTATCGTAGGTCCGGTGGAAAGTGTATTGACCGAAATGGTCGCTACCTTCAAGGAAATCGGCGAGACCCCTAATAAGGACTCGGTCGCTGCCTGGTGGAAGCAAGTTGAAGAGTGGCGCGGTGATCGCGACATGTTCCCTTACAACAAGGGTGACGGCAGCATCATCAAGCCGCAGACCGTGATTGAAACTCTGTACGAAGTGACCAAGGGCGATGCCTATGTGGCTTCCGACGTGGGTCAGCACCAAATGTTCGCGGCGCAGTACTACCGCTTCAACAAGCCAAATCGCTGGATCAACTCCGGTGGTCTGGGCACGATGGGCTTCGGTTTCCCGGCAGCAATGGGCGTGAAACTGAGCTTCCCGGACGCTGATGTGGCGTGTGTGACCGGTGAAGGCAGCATCCAGATGAATATCCAGGAGCTGTCGACCTGCTTGCAGCATGACTTGCCGGTGAAAATCATCCTGCTCAACAACGGTGTGCTCGGCATGGTCCGTCAGTGGCAGGACATGAGCTATGGCGCGCGTCACTCACACTCCTACATGGAATCGTTGCCGGACTTCGTCAAGTTGGCTGAAGCCTACGGTCACGTCGGTATGCGCATCACGGATTTGAAAGATTTGAAGCCGATGATGGAGCAAGCGTTCGCCATGAAGGATCGCCTTGTGTTCATCGACATCAAAGTCGACGCTGGCGAGCACGTCTACCCGATGCAGATCAAAGACGGCTCCATGCGCGATATGTGGCTGAGCAAGACGGAGCGTACATAATCATGCGGCACATTATTTCCTTGCTTCTGGAAAACGAACCGGGTGCTCTGTCTCGTGTAGTCGGCCTGTTCTCGCAGCGCAACTACAACATCGAAAGCCTGACCGTGGCACCTACCGAAGACCCGACCCTGTCGCGTCTGACGCTGACCACGGTTGGTCACGATGAAGTTATCGAGCAGATCACCAAAAACCTGAACAAGTTGATCGAAGTGGTCAAGCTGGTCGACCTGTCGGAGAGTGCTCACATCGAGCGCGAACTGATGCTGGTCAAGGTCAAGGCTACCGGTGCCCAGCGCGCCGAGATCAAACGCACTACCGATATTTATCGTGGGCAGATCGTTGACGTCAGCGCTAGCGTGTATACCGTTCAATTGACCGGTACCAGCGATAAGCTCGACAGCTTCATTCAGTCCATTGGCACCGCCTCGATTCTGGAGACCGTCCGCAGCGGCGTAACCGGTATTGCCCGCGGCGACAAAGTACTCAGCATCTAAACCAAATTAGCGAATGGCCTGAACGGCCTGGATATATAGGGGAATTTCATGAAAGTTTATTACGAAAAAGACTGCGACCTGTCGATCATCCAGGGCAAGAAAGTTGCCATCATCGGTTACGGTTCCCAGGGCCACGCTCAAGCGTGCAACCTGAAAGACTCCGGCGTTGACGTTACTGTTGGTCTGCGTAAAGGTTCGGCGACTGTTGCCAAAGCCGAAGCTCACGGCCTGAAAGTGACCGACGTTGCTTCCGCTGTTGCGGCTGCCGACCTGGTCATGATCCTGACCCCGGACGAGTTCCAGTCCGCTCTGTACAAGAACGAAATCGAGCCGAACATCAAGAAAGGCGCCACCCTGGCCTTCTCCCACGGCTTCGCGATCCACTACAACCAGGTTGTTCCGCGCGCTGACCTCGACGTGATCATGATCGCGCCGAAAGCTCCGGGCCACACCGTGCGTTCCGAATTCGTCAAAGGCGGCGGTATCCCTGACCTGATCGCTATCTATCAGGATGCTTCCGGCAACGCCAAAAACGTTGCACTGTCCTACGCCGCTGGCGTTGGTGGCGGTCGTACCGGCATCATCGAAACAACCTTCAAGGACGAGACTGAAACCGACCTGTTCGGCGAACAAGCCGTTCTGTGCGGCGGTACCGTTGAACTGGTTAAAGCCGGTTTCGAAACCCTGGTTGAAGCTGGCTACGCGCCGGAAATGGCCTACTTCGAATGCCTGCACGAACTGAAGCTGATCGTTGACCTCATGTACGAAGGCGGTATCGCCAACATGAACTACTCGATCTCCAACAACGCTGAATACGGCGAGTACGTGACGGGTCCGGAAGTGATCAACGCCGAATCCCGTCAGGCCATGCGCAACGCCCTGAAACGTATTCAGGACGGCGAATACGCCAAGATGTTCATCAGCGAAGGCGCTACCGGCTATCCTTCGATGACCGCCAAGCGTCGTAACAACGCCGCTCACGGTATCGAAATCATCGGCGAGCAATTGCGCTCCATGATGCCGTGGATCGGTGCCAACAAGATCGTCGACAAAGCTAAAAACTAAGTCGCGCACTTGTACAAAAAAAACGCGGCCTAGGCCGCGTTTTTTCGTTTGGGTGGCTGGTTCTGGTATAAAGCTGCATCGTTTGCGGCCGAACCGTCGTCCCAGACACCTGTCCAAACTTTCCACCCCGTTGCAAGGTAATGTCCATGAGCGAACGTCCCGAAGAGCCAAACCAGGCTTCTGACGCCGAAAGCCTGCTGCCCATCGATGAGCACATCGAGGAAGGGCATGACGCTGAAGGTCGTAAAGTCCGGCATCGTGGTATCTATCTTCTGCCGAATCTGTTTACCACTGCGAATCTGTTCGCAGGGTTTTATTCCATCATCAACTCGATGAGCGCCCAGAGCGCCTTGAGTGCCGGTGATTCGATAGGTGCAAGCAAGTATTTTGCTTTTGCAGCGATCGCGATTTTTGTCGCGATGGTGCTCGACGGCCTCGATGGTCGCGTTGCCCGTATGACCAATACCCAGAGCGCCTTCGGTGCCGAGTACGACTCGTTGTCGGACATGGTCGCCTTTGGTGTCGCGCCGGCATTGCTGGCGTTCGGTTGGGCCTTGGGCGATATGGGTAAGGTCGGCTGGATGGTTGCCTTCATTTATGTAGCAGGTGCGGCGTTGCGTCTGGCGCGTTTCAATACCCAGGTCGGCACTGCGGACAAGCGCTACTTCATTGGTCTGGCCAGTCCGGCTGCTGCTGGTGTGGTTGCAGGCATCGTCTGGGCGTTCAGTGATTACGGCATTCAGGGCTCGAAGATGTCCTTCCTGGTTGCGCTGATGGTCGCTGCCGCCGGCATGCTGATGGTCAGCAACATCAAGTACAACAGCTTCAAGGAGCTGGACTTGAAGGGACGTGTACCTTTCGTGGCCATCCTCGCGGTGGTGTTGGTGTTTGCCGTAGTGTTCAGTGATCCGCCGCGCATCCTGCTGCTGGTTTTCCTCGCTTATGCAGCCTCTGGCCCGGTTCAATATCTGTTACGTCTTCGTCGGCACAAAAACGCCGAGTGATGTAATTTCCCTCATACTCCGCAGTCTATGGGTGCATCTGTCCTCCAATGCTGCGGAGTTGTCATGCTGATCAAAATCCCCAAAACGTCTGACTGCCATGAGTCGGACGTCACGCCTGAATCCTTCTATCTATCTCGTCGCAATGTTCTCGGTGCCGCCGTTGCCGGTTTGGCCGTGAGCAGCCTGCCGCGTTGGGTCAGTGCTGCAGATGCTGCGCGTTATGCGGATGTCGAGCCTGGCACGGCGCCTTCCTGGTTTACCGAAAAACTGCCTGCTACCAAATGGGGGGCGGTCAACGTCAAGGATGAGGCGATCACGCCATTCAAGGACGCAACCCATTACAACAACTTCTATGAGTTCGGCACCGATAAAGGTGATCCTGCCGCCAACGCCGGCGCGCTGAAAACCGAACCTTGGAGTGTGGTGGTGGACGGGGAGGTGGGCAAGCCGGGACGGTACGCACTGGAAGACTTCATGAAGCCTTATCAGTTGGAAGAGCGCATCTACCGTCTTCGCTGTGTGGAGGCTTGGTCGATGGTTATTCCATGGATCGGGTTTCCCATCTCGGCCCTGCTCAAGGAAGTCGAACCGACTTCCAAAGCCAAATTCATTCGCTTCGAAACCCTGGAAGATCCCAAGAGCATGCCCGGGCAACGTTCCGGTTTTGCCTTGATCGATTGGCCATATGTGGAAGGGCTGCGTCTGGATGAGGCGATGAATCCGTTGGCGATTCTTGCCGTGGGTATGTACGGGCGGGAGCTGCCTAATCAGAACGGCGCGCCTCTGCGTTTGGTGGTGCCGTGGAAATACGGCTTTAAGAGCATCAAATCCATCGTGCGGATCAGTTTGGTGAGTGAGCAGCCGAAAACCACCTGGCAGAGCATTGCCTCGGATGAGTATGGTTTTTATGCGAACGTAAATCCTGCGGTCGACCATCCGCGTTGGACTCAGGCGCGTGAGCGGCGTTTGCCGAGCGGGCTGTTCAAGCCCAATGTGCGGGACACGCAGATGTTCAATGGCTACTCGGATGAAGTCGCCTCCTTATATACAGGGCTCGATTTGCGGAAGAACTACTGATGCGATTTCCGTTTTGGCGAATTGGCGTCTTTATAGCTGCAGCGGTCTGGCCGCTGCTTTGGTTGTATCAGGCCTGGGAGGATGTGCTGGGGCCTGATCCGGGCAAGGTGCTGGTTGACCGGTTGGGGCTGGGGACGCTTGTCCTGCTGATCATTACGTTAAGCATGACACCTGTGCAGAAGCTTACCGGTTGGGCGGGGTGGGTTGCTGTCCGGCGGCAACTGGGGTTGTGGTGCTTCGCTTATGTGGTTTTGCATTTGAGTGGGTATACGGCGTTCATCCTCGGCTTTGATTGGTCGCAGTTGGGTGTCGAGTTGCGCAAACGGCCGTACATTATTGTCGGGACGCTTGGGTTTCTGTGTTTATTGGCCTTGGCGGTGACCTCAAATCGCTATAGTCAGCGGCGTTTGGGGTCTAGCTGGAAGAAATTACATCGTCTTGCCTATGTGGTTCTCGGGCTTGGATTGCTGCATATGTTGTGGATCGTGCGCGCTGATCTTAAGGAGTGGGCGGTTTAC